>NZ_JBXWPA010000005.1:0-312867 GCF_059611165.1 Ruegeria sp. CDSB013
AAAACGGCCTGCGTTTCGCCATCCGCGAAGGCGGCCGCACCGTCGGCGCCGGCGTCGTGTCGAAAATCGTCGAGTAAGGCGCGCTTGTCGCGCCTGGTTGCGGTAGGCGATTTTCCAAATGAAAATCTGCCGAGAGCAACTCGGTGAAGAACTAAAGAAGGCCGTTCCACAAGGGGCGGCCTTCTTTTTTGAAAAAAATAGGCCTGAAGTGCTAACAAATTTGAGGTCTTTTAAGCCAATGAGTAATCGGTGACGGTGAAGAGATAGTTCGTCGATAAATCTCGAACCCAATTGGTGAGCGAACGAACGTTTTCCCGCATCGGGGCAGATTTTTGGTTCGGACTTTAGGGTTAGGTTGTCTTGGGCGCGCAACTGTGGAAGTACTGATTTTGTCTATTTCACTTTAAAGGCGAAAGTATTGGGATGGGAATTTCGATTGACCGACTATCAATATTGACAATTATTGCGGTTCTCTGTGGGTCAGTGGCAATCGCACAAAGCGAAGGTTTCGAGGACATTCCCAAGTCTGTTAGTTGGGGCGGAGAACTTGGTCTCATTAGAAACAGTACTCTGAAAGTCGCTGATGAGGTTACGGACAATTGTTGGACAAATTCATCGTCGATACGTTCACGAGTTTACTTGACTTATGAAGCAAACGAAATTTTCGTGCCCGACTATGAACCAAAGTTTCTTAACTTCGAAACTGTTGTAACGACGTTGTCCGCATTTGGTTTTCGCACCTCAAACGGTATTTGTGCAATCAGCGCGACATTTGACGTCCAGACTCTGGTCAATTTAACGTTGGGTGGTGCCGAGGGCAAAAGTCGTTACAGTTTCAACTACGCGGCAACTGTTTTTAAACGTTCATCAATATTCACCAATAGCGCAAACGTAAATGCGCCAATCAGTGATTTTTTTGAAGGAGCCGCGTCCGAGTTTGTAGCCCAAACAATCGCGGCTAGACGGTCCAATGAAGTTCTTGAGTACCAGCAAGATTACCCTTCAGAGAACAAAAGGCCGATGTCGGTCGAAGAGTGGGACACGATGATTGAAGCATGGATGGAAAAGGAAAATAACTAAAGGTTACTTTTCGCTTCTGTCCTAGTAGAGAATTCTCTTGCCAACCCCTCCACACCGCTGTATTTCGCGCGAGTTCTCTACACGAACATCGAGGCGGGGTGATTCCCGCCTTTTGGGTTCGAAGAGGGTTGGCGATGCGCGTCCGTCCTCCTCTCAACCTCAACGCCTGATAAAAGGCTGTTAATATGCAAAGCCAAAACATCCGTATTCGGCTGAAGGCATTTGACTATCGCGTTCTGGATGCCAGCACGCAAGAGATCGTCAACACTGCCAAGCGGACCGGCGCGAACGTGCGCGGCCCGATCCCGCTGCCGAACAAGATCGAGAAGTTCACGGTTCTCCGTGGCCCTCACGTTGACAAGAAATCCCGCGACCAGTTCGAGATTCGTACGCACAAGCGTCTGCTCGACATCGTTGATCCGACCCCCCAGACCGTTGACGCGCTGATGAAGCTCGACCTCGCCGCTGGTGTGGACGTCGAGATCAAGCTGCAGTCGTAAGATCGGAGGGTATAGATTATGCGCTCTGGTATTATCGCAAAAAAAGTAGGCATGACCCGCCTGTTCATGGAAGACGGCAAGCAGATCCCTGTGACCGTTCTTCACCTGGACGGCCTGCAGGTCGTTGCACAGCGTACCGCTGACAAAGACGGCTACACCGCCGTTCAGCTGGGCGCAGGTGCTGCCAAGGCAAAACGCACCTCGAAGGCCATGCGCGGTCACTATGCCGCTGCAAAGGTCGAGCCCAAGCGTAAGCTGGCCGAGTTCCGCGTCTCCGAAGATGGCCTGATCGAAGTGGGCGCCGAGATTTCGGCAGAACACTTCCTGGAAGGTCAGAAGGTTGACGTTTCGGGTACCTCGATCGGTAAAGGCTTTGCCGGTGCAATGAAGCGCCACAACTTCGGTGGTCTTCGCGCCTCGCACGGTGTTTCGATCAGCCACCGTTCGCACGGTTCGACTGGCCAGTGTCAGGATCCGGGCAAGGTTTTCAAAGGCAAGAAGATGGCCGGTCACATGGGTGCTGCCCGTGTAACCACCCAGAACCTGGAAGTCGTCAAAACCGACGCCGACCGTGGTCTGGTCTTCATCAAAGGCGCCGTTCCCGGACCGAAATCGGGCTGGGTTACCGTCAAGGACGCCGTCAAGAAGAAAGCACCGGAAGGCCTGCCTTTCCCGGCAGCCGTAAAAGGTGCTGCAACTGAAGCACCTGCGGAAGAAGCTCCCGCGGAAGGTGGTGAAGCATGAAACTTGATGTAATCAAACTGGACGGCGGCAAAGCCGGCAACATCGAGCTGGACGCCGATCTGTTCGGCCTCGAGCCGCGCGCGGACATCCTGCACCGTGTGGTCCGTTGGCAGCGCAACAACGCGCAGGCTGGCACCCACAAGGTCAAGACCCGCTCGGAAGTGTCCTACTCGACCAAGAAGATCTATCGCCAAAAAGGCACCGGTGGCGCACGCCACGGCGCTCGCTCGGCACCGATCTTCCGGGGTGGTGGCGTTTACAAAGGTCCGGTCGTGCGTTCGCATGGTCATGACCTGCCGAAGAAGTTCCGTAAACTCGGTCTGCGCCACGCGCTGTCTGCCAAAATGGCAGCTGGTGAACTGGTTGTGATCGAAAACGCCGAAGCCGAAGGCAAGACCGCTGCACTGGCCAAACAGGTTGCAAACCTGGGCTGGAAACGCGCTCTGGTCATCGACGGGGCGACCGTGAACGAAGGTTTCCTGAAGGCGTCGCGCAACATCGAAGGTCTGGATATCCTGCCGTCGATGGGTGCAAACGTTTATGACATCCTCAAGCGTGACACTCTCGTGCTCACCAAAGCGGCTGTCGAAGCACTGGAGGCTCGTCTGAAATGAGCGCGAAGGCAGAACACTACGACGTGATCCGCAAGCCGATCATCACTGAAAAGTCGACCATGGCGTCTGAGAACGGCGCGATTGTCTTTGAAGTGGCGATCGACAGCAACAAACCGCAGATCAAAGAAGCGGTTGAATCGCTGTTTGGTGTCAAGGTGAAGGCGGTCAACACCACCATCACCAAAGGCAAGGTCAAGCGGTTCCGCGGCCAGTTGGGCAAGCGGAAAGACGTCAAAAAAGCATATGTGACCCTGGAAGAGGGTAACACCATCGACGTAAGCACCGGTCTCTGATCGGACCCGTCTTTGGGAAAAGAACAAAGGGCCCCTGCTGCTGCAGGGGCTCTTTTTTTGTTGGCGCAGCTCGTTTGGCCGCGTTGAACTTGGCCCGAACCTGCGCACAGTGACCTCTAGGCAGTGAGACGGGTGATATGCAGGCTGAACAGCAGGTTCGCGATTTCGGGAAAACCCGGGATGGTCAAATCGTCAGAAGCATCGAAATCGGGCAGGGGGCGCTTTCTGCGCGTATCCTGACTTATGGCGCAACGCTGCAGGATCTGCGTTTGCAGGATTTTGAGCATCCTCTGATATTGGGGTGGCCAGAGATTGCAGGCTATGAAGACAGCACGGCTTACCTAGGAGCCATGGTGGGCCGTTGTGCCAATCGGATCGCGCGTGCGTCTTACAGTCTGGATGGCGCAGGCTACAAGCTGGATCGCAATTATTTGGGTATTCATACGTTGCACGGCGGAACGCAGGGTATGGATTGTCTGGTCTGGGAAGTTTCCAGCGTCACACCGGGCGCGGTCACTTTGCAGCTGACCCTGCCTGATGGCCATATGGGCTTTGGCGGCGACTTGGCAACGACAGTGACCTTCCGAGTCGAGGCCGACGCTACATTGAGTATCGAAATGGAAGCGCGGACAACGTCGGCAAGTCTCTGCAATCTGACCCCGCATATCTACTTCAACCTCGACGGTGGCGCAGACATCCGCAAACACGAACTAATGGTGCGCGCTGAACGCTACACCCCTGTTGACGGGGACCTCATTCCCACAGGTGAAGCGCTTAGCGTTGAGGGCACGCCCTTTGACCTGCGGTCACCGCGACCTTTGGGAGGCTGGGCATACGATCACAATTACTGCCTGTCCGATCAGCGTCTGCCTTGTCGTCCTGTGGCGACGTTGACCGGCCTGTCCTCGGGTCTGACGATGCAGCTAGAGACGACCGAGCCGGGTTTGCAGGTCTATTCCGGTTCGTCTTTGGATGAAGGTCCACGCATTGGCTTGGGCGGCCAACCCTACGGCCCTTATTCTGGCGTCGCTTTGGAACCACAGGTCTGGCCCGATTCAATCAATCAGCAAGGGTTTCCCAGTGCGGTATTGCGCAAGGGCCAAACCTATCGCCATGTTTCACGATACGTGTTTCAGGGCGGGGGGTAAAATCAGGAGGTTCCGTGATCAGTTGGGCCGCCGCAAAACGTCAATAAAGCAAATTTGACCACATAAGAGGGTTACACCATCGACGTGAATACCTATCTCTGATCGGGTCCAACTGTGGATAAGTAAGAAGGCACCCGCGAAAGCGGAGGTTTCCCGAGCAACAACACCAAAGAAAATGAGCGCGACGCAATCGCCTCAGCCAGAATTCGCTTGCTATGCCGGAACGGTAGTCTATGCGGTTTCTACAAACAGAAGTGACATGGCAGGCGTATGACAAAACCCTATCTCTCGACCCCGGACAAACCGGATGTGACCGCCGCGCGGGATTGGGTTTCGACACTTGCCAAATACCGCGAACCGAACCAGTGGCGCAGCTCCTTTGAGCTGGGTGTCAGCATTATCCCCTTTTTCGTTTTATGGGCGCTGTCCTGGATGTCGCTTTCCGTCAGCTATTGGCTGGCTTTTGCGATTGCCGTTCTCAACGCGGCCTTCCTGCTGCGCCTGTTTGCGATCCAGCATGATTGCGGGCACGGAGCGTTCTTCAAGAACCGGTCGGTCAGCGACTGGGTTGGGCGGGTCATCGGTGTTTTGACCCTGACGCCGTATGACGTCTGGCGCCGTACGCATTCCAACCATCACAACAGTTCGGGCAATTTGGACAAACGGGGAATGGGCGATATCCACACGTTGACTGTTGCCGAGTATCAGTCAAAGACGCCCATGAATCGGTTTTGGTATCGCGTGTACCGCAACCCTATCACACTGTTTGTCCTAGGCCCCGGCTATCTGTTCCTGTTCCAAAACCGCCTCCCGCTGGGTTTGACGGGCAGCGTCAGGTTCTGGATCAGCGCGATGGGCACAAATCTTGCCATTCTGGCTGCCCTCGTCGCCGTTTACTATTTTGGCGGCCTGATGCCGGTGCTGCTGATCTTTCTGCCCTCAACCCTGATTGCCGCGACTGCGGGTGTGTGGCTGTTTTACGTGCAGCACCAGTTCGAGGACACACATTGGGATACCGATGAGGACTGGCAATTGCACGAGGCCGCCCTGCACGGAAGCTCGCATTACATCCTGCCGTCCGTGCTGCAGTGGTTCAGCGCCAATATCGGTATCCATCACGTGCACCACCTCTACAGCCGCATTCCGTTCTATCGCCTGACCGAGGTGCTGCGCGATCATGATGAACTGGCTAACAGCAACCAGATGACCATCCGTGAGAGCCTCGCCAACGCGCGCCTGCATCTGTGGGATGAGAAGGGCCGTCGCCTGCTGTCCTTCGCCGAGGCCCGCGCGCTTTATGGGTGAGGGGTAGGTTCCTCGACCAGCTGGGCCGTCGGAAAGGCGTCAAAAAAGCAAATGTGACCCGGGAAGAGGGTAACACCATTAACGTTCTACCGGTCTCTGATCGGATCCGTCTTTGGAGAGAGATAAGGGCCCCCGCGAAGGCGGGGGCCTTTTTTTTTGATTGACGGGGCTCTCTCCTTCAAATTGCTGAATGTTTGACTGGTGGGCTCAAACCGCTATCCTTGAGACGATAGTCAATTGGAGGGATTTGATGCTTTTTCGAACCATTTTTGCCGCGTTGGCTGCTGCAACAACTCTGCATGCACAAGGCCAACCGATTGTACATGACGGCGAGTACAAATTCCTTCGGGCGCAATTCGGTGATCAATGGGACGCGCAGGATCTCGAAGTCGATGCAAAGCTTGCAGCTATTCGATCTGCCAATAATGACCGCCCACCAAACATATTCTTTGTCCTGATAGACGATGTGAGTTTCGGCCTGATGGGCAGTCGGCCAATGAACTATGTGACGGGCTTTGATACCCCGGAAATCAACGATTTTGCCGCAGAGAGCCTTTCTCTTATGCGCATGTATACAGAGCCCTCTTGCACTCCGACGAGAACGGCTTTTTTGACGGGTCGCCACCCGGTTCGTGCTGGGCAGGAAGAAGTGAAAGTTGCCCTGGTTGGCGAAGGACTGTCGGCAGATGAGGTGACGCTGGCTGAGGTTTTAAAGCAATCCGGTTACAATACTGCCCATGTAGGTAAGTGGCATCAGGGAGATATTGAGCAGTCGTTCCCGCACAATCAGGGGTTCGATAACGCCTTTTTTCCTGTCCATCAGCAAGTGCAGCTGAGTTTGATGACACCTGAAGCTGCAGCAGCGAGCAATCTAAACGGTTGGCACCGATCTACCCAGTCCGGTGAATTTGCCGTTGACCAACTGTTTAAACCCTATGGGCTTGTGACGGGGTTGGAGGCTAAGGCGGGAGGATTGGCCCGAGAAGTTGACCTCGCTCCGGGTGAAGAATGGACGCAGGCGCATTACGAACGAATGAATGAACGCTACCAATCCCAAGCCCTGGAGCAGCTCGAACTATTGTCGAAAGAAGACTCTCCCTTCTTCCTGCAATATTGGCCGCTCTATCCGTTGAACTTCACCTATTCCGATCAGCAAACGAGTCGGAATGGTGGCTTCATGGCAGACAAGTTGGAAGTTGTAGATACATGGTTTGGTGAATTGCTGGCCAAGATTGATGACCTCGGTATGTCCGAGAACACGCTGGTCATTTTCATGGCGGACAACGGGATTTTCAAACAATACTCGCCGGATTCGGGGATGATGGAGTTGATATATCGCGGTGGTAAAGCCGAACACCTTGAAGGTGGTGTGCGGGTTGATGCTTTTGTCAGATGGCCAGCCGCCGTCGAAGCCGGAAGCTATGCCGGTGACATTATTCACGTCTCAGATCTATACACCACGCTGGCTCGGATCGCGGGAGGCAGTGAACATATTCCGCGCGATCGTGTGATAGATGGGATAGACCAGACCGCATTGCTTTTGGAGGGCGAAGGGAACTCACGCCGAGACTACGTCTATATCTACGAGGGCCCTGTTCTGCGTTCGATTGTTAAGCAGGAATTCAAAATGCACTTACCGCCGCCCGGTGTGCCCGGCGCTGCAGCGCCGGTTTATAACGTGTTGCGTGACCCTCGTGAATCCACGCCCGATATCGGTGGCTCACTCTGGTCCGGCGCGTCCTTTCAGGATATGATGAAACGGCACCAGAAGATGATCGAAAAGTATCCTCACCTGCCACTGGGCAAAGGTGTGCCCTATGGGGGGATCGAAAACCTGCGGCCCGAGAGTGAAAAGGCCCGCGAAGTGTTTTCAAGCTGGCAGTAGTTGCTGCTTGAGGCGATCGCATGTTTGGAAGATGAAATTCGGGTTTCTTCTATAGACACCCACCCCCAACACTGCTAAACGCTCCCAATCTTACGGCCTCGGATTCGTTCCGGGGCCTCTGATATTTGTAACCGGGGACCTTCGGGGCCCTATACCCTTGGCACCTACGGGGGCCTATCACATAGCGGGGAAATCCCCTGCACTTGCTAAACGGAAGACAGAAAGCATGGCACTCAAGTCGTACAAGCCGACGACGCCGGGCCAGCGCGGGCTGGTGCTGATCGACCGTTCGGAGCTTTGGAAAGGACGTCCGGTCAAGTCTCTCACTGAGGGTTTGACCAAATCGGGCGGCCGGAACAACACCGGACGGATCACTTCACGCCGCCGCGGCGGTGGCGCAAAGCGTCTCTACCGGATCGTTGACTTCAAACGGAATAAATTTGATGTCGCGGCAACCGTTGAACGGATCGAATATGACCCGAACCGGACCGCATTCATCGCACTGGTAAAATACGAAGACGGCGAGCAGGCATATATCCTGGCTCCGCAGCGTCTGGCTGTTGGTGATAAAGTCGTGGCATCCGCCAAGGCCGACATCAAGCCGGGCAACGCAATGCCGTTCTCGGGCATGCCCATTGGTACCATCGTCCACAACATCGAGATGAAGCCTGGTAAAGGCGGTCAGATCGCACGTGCGGCGGGTACTTACGCTCAGTTCGTTGGTCGCGATGGCGGCTACGCTCAGATCCGTCTGAGCTCGGGCGAGCTGCGCATGGTCCGTCAGGAATGCATGGCCACCGTTGGTGCCGTGTCCAACCCCGACAACTCGAACCAGAACCTCGGTAAAGCCGGTCGTATGCGCCACAAAGGCGTTCGTCCGTCGGTTCGTGGTGTTGCAATGAACCCGATCGATCACCCGCACGGTGGTGGTGAAGGTCGTACCTCGGGTGGCCGTACACCGGTTACACCGTGGGGTAAGGACACCAAGGGTAAGCGTACCCGCAACAAGAACAAAGCGTCCCAGAAGCTGATCATCCGCTCGCGGCACGCCAAGAAGAAGGGACGTTAATCTATGTCTCGCTCTGTTTGGAAGGGTCCTTTCGTCGATGCTTACGTGCTGAAAAAAGCCGAAGCAGCGCGCGAGTCGGGCCGCAACGAAGTCATCAAGATTTGGTCGCGTCGTTCCACCATTCTGCCCCAGTTCGTGGGTCTGACCTTTGGTGTGTACAACGGCCATAAGCATATCCCCGTCAACGTCTCGGAAGACATGATCGGTCAGAAGTTCGGTGAGTATTCGCCAACTCGTACCTATTACGGTCACGCCGCTGACAAAAAAGCGAAGCGGAAGTAAGTCATGGGCAAGGAAAAGAACCCCCGCCGCGTGGCTGAAAACGAAGCAATGGCGAAAACGCGCATGCTTCGCACTAGCCCGCAGAAACTGAACCTGGTTGCGCAAATGATCCGCGGCAAGAAAGTCGAGAAGGCTCTGACCGACCTGACTTTCTCGAACAAGCGTGTCGCGCAGGACGTCAAGAAGTGCCTGCAGTCCGCAATCGCCAACGCCGAGAACAACCACAACCTGGACGTTGACGAGCTGATCGTCGCCGAAGCATGGGTTGGCAAGAACCTGGTCATGAAGCGCGGTCGCCCGCGTGCCCGTGGTCGGTTCGGCAAGATTATGAAGCCGTTCTCGGAGATCACCATCAAGGTGCGTCAAGTTGAGGAGCAAGCCTAATGGGTCATAAAGTAAATCCGATCGGCATGCGCCTGCAGGTGAACCGCACCTGGGACAGCCGCTGGTACGCCGACACCAAGGACTACGGTGATCTTCTGCTGGAAGACCTCAAGATCCGTGAGTTCATCAACAAAGAGTGCAAGCAGGCCGGTATTGCCCGTGTGATCATCGAACGTCCGCACAAGAAGTGCCGCGTTACGATCCACACCGCGCGTCCTGGTGTCATCATCGGCAAGAAAGGTGCAGACATTGAAGTTCTGCGCAAAAAGCTTGCTCACATGACTGACAGCGAACTGCACCTGAACATCGTCGAAGTGCGCAAGCCCGAGCTTGACGCGCAGCTGGTTGCCGAGTCCATTGCTCAGCAGCTGGAACGTCGTGTTTCGTTCCGTCGCGCAATGAAGCGTTCGGTTCAGAACGCCATGCGCATGGGCTCTCTGGGTATCCGGGTGAACGTCGCTGGCCGTCTGGGCGGCGCCGAAATCGCACGGACCGAGTGGTACCGCGAAGGCCGTGTGCCTCTGCACACGCTGCGCGCCGACATCGATTACGCACATGCCGAAGCGATGACCCCCTACGGGATCATCGGGATCAAGGTCTGGATCTTCAAAGGTGAGATCATGGAGCACGATCCGCAGGCACGTGACCGTAAAGCACAGGAACTCCAGGACGGCCCTGCACCTCGTGGTGCTGGTGGCGGTCGTCGCTAAGGAGGGAAAGATATGCTTCAACCAAAGCGTACTAAATTCCGCAAGATGCACAAAGGCCGGATCAAGGGTGAAGCCAAGGGCGGCTCTGATCTGAACTTTGGCACCTATGGTCTGAAAGCTCTTGAGCCTGAGCGTGTAACTGCACGCCAGATCGAAGCTGCACGTCGTGCCATGACGCGTCACATGAAGCGTCAGGGCCGTGTCTGGATCCGCATCTTCCCCGACACTCCGGTCACTGCAAAGCCGATCGAAGTTCGTATGGGTAAAGGTAAAGGTTCGGTCGACCGCTGGGCATGCAAAGTCAAGCCTGGCCGCGTAATGTTCGAGATCGACGGCGTCAATGACGACATCGCCCGAGAGGCCCTGCGCCTGGCCGCGATGAAGCTGCCGATCAAGACCCGCGTCGTGATCCGCGAAGACTGGTAAGCGATTGGGCGAAAGCCCTTCGTAACAAGATTAACCCCCGTCGGGACACCGGCGGGGGTTTTCTTTTTCGTCAGCCTATTGTGATCCATCCCATCGTTTCGTGAAAGAAGTCGACGATTGTCCATGGCCCCCATAGGCTAACAATTGTGAATGGGAGGGTCATATGTTTCAGCTGCGCAAGAAGGTATTCATCAAAGAGGTCATAACCACCGACCAATTGGGGCAACTATGTGCTCCGGTCTGCCGGGTTGCAGCTTTGGCAGTCATACAGAACCCACTCGCCGGTAAATTTTCGGAAGACTTGTCCGAGCTGTTTGAAATAGGTGGTGCGCTCGGCGCTGACCTCGCGGCCGAGGCTGTTTCTCAACTCGACGGTTCTCCGATTTCGTACGGTAAAGCAGCGATTGTTGGCGCGAATGGCGATCTCGAACAAGGCGGCGCACTGATCCACCCGAAACTTGGCGCTCCTATGCGTGCTACAGCGGGTGGGGGCGAAGCTGTCATTCCGTCCAATGCCAAACTCGGGGCACCGGGATGTTCAATCGATCTGCCGCTTGGGCACAAGGACAACCCGTGGTCCTTTGACCATTTCGATACCATGACTTTGAATATTCCGGATGCGCCGAAACCGGACGAGATCGTCATGTGTCTGGCCTACGCAGATGGCGGACGCCCGATCCCGCGCTGCGGTTCGGGACCGGTCAAAAACTGAAGGCTGGCCGGGGCTGGTCTTGGGTCAGGGCTTGGGCTATGCCCGACCCATGGCACAGATTGAATCACTCTTCGTTACCCGTCTTTATCGCGCAGCCCTTTCCGAATTCGATCCCAAGATCGATCCCGATGAAATGGAAAACTCCTGTCTTGTTATCGCCGAGGATGATGAGGCCGGGCAGGAATGGTGCGAAGAAAACGGCTATCCCGGCTACACCAGCTATGCCTCGCTGACCGATCTGCCCTGGCGGTTCCCGATCTTTGCCGATCTGGTCAAGGCGTTGGATCAGCATGTGGCAGCCTTTGCCAAGGATCTGGAGTTCGATCTGGGCGAGGGTGAATTGAAGCTCGAAGACCTGTGGATCAACATTCTCCCCGAAGGTGGAATGCACTCCAGCCACCTGCACCCGCACAGCGTGATTTCCGGCACGACCTATGTGGCGATGCCCGAAGGGGCGAGCGCGCTGAAACTGGAAGACCCCCGCTCGGCCCGCATGATGGCGGCACCGACGCGGCTAAAGGGCGGGCGGCGGGATTTGCAGCCGTTCATCTATATGAAGCCGCAGGTGGGGGATGTCCTGCTGTGGGAAAGCTGGCTGCGACATGAGGTGCCGATGAATATGGCCGAGGATGAGCGGATCAGTGTCAGCTTTAACTACAAGTGGGAGTGAGCCGCGGGTCACGACACGGTAATTGTACTAATGTAGCGATTGCGGGACGAATGGGCGGCGCCCCCGCCAATCACTTTTCACTTCGAGTTGTCGAAAAACCTTGCAATATGTGTCGTCATGAACCATGTGAGGCACGCTTACGTTTTTCTTTTTCGACCACTGTCTCCCGAATCTTCGGCGTTCAGTCTCTCGATCCAGACCTACAACGCCGCGCTGTCGCAATTCCGCGGACAGCAATATAATAGGAGACTACGGATATGGCCAATGGCACCGTAAAATGGTTCAACACAACTAAAGGTTTTGGCTTCATCGCACCGGAGACCGGTGGCAAAGACGTGTTTGTACACATCTCTGCTGTTGAGCGCTCGGGTCTGACCGGCCTGGCCGACGACCAGAAAGTAACATTCGACATCGAGCCCGGCCGTGACGGTCGCGAGTCGGCTGTGAACATCGCTCTGGCGTAAGTCACTCAGACTTAGACAGTTGCAGACGCGGTCTCGTGAAAGCGAGGCCGCGTTTTGCGTTTGAAGTTCAATGGTACAAATTACGCGACTAGTATGATGGTTTAGAACGGAAGAAACGATCTAGTTGTCAGATTTGGTATCACTTTGCAGATTTGAAGAACTTCGCGCACGATCATCGTAGCTGTCTTCGTACCAATCCTTTGCCTCGCCCATTAAATTCAGGAATGCCATAGCGGCAATCGCAAGTCCCAGCGCGCCTGGATCACCTTTGTTTGCCACAAAGAGATACCAAGCATACCAAATCAGATAGACGATACTGATCACGTTAATTGCTACAAGAATTTCTAACGTTGTTGGGAGCCCCAAAATTTCAAGTATTGTTGATACACCCATAAGCAAGCCTTCAAATTTGGATATTGGTCAGGAGCACTTCGTACCATAATTGAGTAGGGTATCCAGAGCTCAACTCAAGGTCGCGGAAATTTTGTTTTGGTGGGGGATCGGTGTCATGTTGCGGTGGCTGGAAAGTTGGTATCAAACTTTCCCTTGCCACCCTCTGCTGAACCCCCTATAGAGCGGCATCTTGCGTTCCCCCGGCTGAGTCGGGGGATTCGTATGTCTATCATTCATCCACCAGGTCAAAGGTGACCCTGTAAGGGGCCTTCTGGTGTTTTGAGCAAAGGAAAAAGGCGATGAACGCCCAAGAACTGCGTGACAAGACCCCGGACCAGCTCCGCGAGGAACTGGCCAACCTGAAGAAAGAAAGCTTTAACCTGCGCTTTCAACAGGCAACCGGTCAGCTGGAAAGCACCGCCGGCATCAAAGCGGCCCGCCGCAACGCTGCCCGCGTCAAAACCATCCTGAACGAAAAGGCCGCTGCTGCGGCATCGGAGGAGTAATCCTATGCCCAAGCGTATCCTGTCCGGCACCGTAACCAGCGATGCAAACGCACAAACCGTAACCGTGTCCGTCGAGCGCCGCTTTACGCATCCGGTTCTGAAGAAAACCATCCGTAAGTCCAAGAAATACCGGGCTCACGATGAAAAGAACGCCTTCAAGGTCGGTGACTCTGTTCGCATCATCGAATGCGCGCCGAAATCGAAGACGAAACGTTGGGAAGTTCTGGAAGCGTAAGCTTTCAGGATTTTCCATTTGTCGAAACCCTGGGGGATCTAACCAGACCAGCCCCCACAGGTCGGGAGAAACCACATGATCCAGATGCAGACCAATCTGGATGTCGCTGACAACTCCGGCGCACGCCGAGTTCAGTGCATCAAGGTCCTGGGTGGTTCCAAGCGTAAATACGCCTCCGTCGGCGACATCATTGTCGTCTCGGTGAAGGAAGCCATCCCGCGCGGCCGCGTAAAGAAAGGTGACGTCCGTAAGGCCGTCGTCGTACGCACCGCCAAAGAAGTCCGTCGCGAAGACGGCACCGCGATCCGTTTTGATCGCAACGCCGCCGTCATCCTGAACAACAACAACGAGCCCGTAGGTACACGTATCTTTGGCCCGGTTGTTCGTGAACTGCGTGGCAAGAACTTCATGAAAATCATCTCGCTGGCTCCGGAGGTGCTGTAATCATGGCTGCTAAACTCCGCAAAGGCGACAAGGTCGTCGTGCTGGCCGGCAAGGACAAGGGTAAAGAGGGAACTATCACCTCGGTTAACCCATCTGCCGGAAAAGCTGTTGTTGACGGCATCAACATCGCCATCCGCGCCACTCGTCAGACTCAGAACTCTCAGGGTGGTCGTCTGCCTCAGGCAAACCCGATCGAGTTGTCGAACCTGGCTCTGCTGGACAAGAACGGCAAAGCAACCCGCGTTGGCTTCCGCATGGAAGGTGACAAGAAAGTGCGCTTCGCCAAGACCACGGGGGACGTGATCGATGCTTGATAACGCAACCTACACCCCGCGTCTGAAAGCTCAGTACGCTGAAACCATCCGTGCCGCTCTGAAAGAAGAGTTCGGCTACAAGAACGACATGCAGCTGCCCAAGCTGGACAAAATCGTTCTGAACATCGGTTGTGGTGCCGAAGCGGTCAAAGACTCGAAGAAAGCGAAAGCTGCCGTCGAGGATCTGACTGCAATTGCTGGTCAACAGGCTGTTTCGACCAAGGCGAAGAAGTCGATCGCTGGCTTCCGCGTCCGTGAAGACATGCCGCTGGGCGCGAAAGTGACCCTTCGCGGTGACCGGATGTACGAATTCCTGGATCGTCTGATCACCATCGCGATGCCACGGATTCGTGACTTCCGCGGCGTGAAGCCGTCTTTCGATGGTCAGGGCAACTTTGCCATGGGCATGAAAGAGCACATCGTGTTCCCGGAAATCGACTTCGACAAAGTTGACGAAGTCTGGGGCATGGACATCGTAATTGCCACCACAGCGAAAACCGACGCTGAAGCAAAGGCACTGTTGAAAGCTTTCAACATGCCGTTCAACGCGTAAGCGCCGGGAGGATTGAGACATGGCTAAAAAAGCAATGATCGAACGCGAGAAGAAGCGCGAACGCCTGGTGGCCAAATATGCCGCAAAGCGTGCCGAGCTGAAAGAAATCGCGAATGACGAGAGCAAGCCGATGGAAGAGCGCTTCAAAGCGCGTCTGAAACTGGCGAAACTGCCGCGCAACAGCTCGGCTACTCGTCTGCACAACCGCTGTCAGCTGACCGGTCGTCCCCACGCTTACTACCGTAAGCTGAAGGTCAGCCGTATCGCGCTGCGCGAGCTGGGTTCTGCTGGTCAGATCCCCGGCATGGTGAAATCGAGCTGGTAAGGGAGAGAATGATATGAACGATCCTATCGGCGATATGCTCACCCGTATCCGCAACGCGCAAATGCGTGGCAAGTCCACCGTTTCCACCCCGGCTTCCAAGCTGCGTGGTTGGGTTCTGGACGTGCTGGCGGACGAAGGTTACATCCGTGGCTACGAAGCGACGACCGGTGAAAACGGTCATCCGGCCATCGAAATCAGCCTGAAATACTACGAAGGCACCCCTGTCATTCGCGAACTGAAGCGGGTCTCGAAGCCCGGTCGTCGCGTATACATGGGCGTCAATGACATCCCGCAGGTCCGTCAGGGTCTGGGTGTGTCGATTGTCAGCACTCCGAAAGGTGTGATGTCGGACCAGAACGCACGCTCCAACAATGTTGGTGGCGAAGTGCTCTGCACCGTCTTCTAAGGAGGTCTGTCAATGTCTCGTATTGGTAAACGTCCGGTCGAATTGCCCAGCGGCGTAACTGCCTCGGTTTCCGGCCAGACCATCGAAGTCAAAGGCCCGAAAGGCGCCCGCAGCTTCACTGCGACCGACGACGTTACGCTGTCGGTCGAAGATAACGTGGTTCAGATCAACCCTCGCGGTATGTCCAAGCGCGCGCGCCAGCAGTGGGGCATGAGCCGCACAATGGTCGCAAACTTGGTGACCGGTGTGACCGAAGGCTTCAAGAAAGAGCTGGAGATCCAGGGTGTTGGTTACCGGGCTCAGATGCAGGGCAACACCCTGAAATTGAACCTGGGCTACAGCCATGACGTTGATTTCGTTGCTCCGGAAGGTGTCACCATCACCGCGCCGAAGCAGACCGTGATCATTGTGGAAGGTAACGACCAGCAGCAGGTGGGCGAAGTCGCGGCGAAAATCCGTGAATGGCGCCGTCCCGAGCCCTATAAGGGCAAAGGCATCCGCTATAAGGGCGAGTTCATCTTCCGCAAAGAAGGCAAGAAGAAGTAAGGACGCAAACAATGGCAAACAGCAAAAGAACCCTGTTTCTGAAGCGCCGCCTGCGCGTTCGGAACAAACTTCGCAAGGTCAACGCGGGTCGTCCGCGTTTGTCCGTACACCGTTCGAACAAGAACATCTCTGTTCAGTTGATCGACGACGTACGTGGCGTGACCCTGGCCTCGGCCTCAACCCTGGAAAAAGATCTGGGTGTTGTTGGCAAGAACAACGTCGAAGCGGCCACCAAAGTGGGCGCGGCCATCGCCGAGCGTGCCAAGAAGGCAGGCGTCAAAGAGGCCTATTTCGATCGTGGTGGCTTCCTGTTCCACGGCAAAGTGAAGGCTGTCGCCGACGCTGCGCGTGAAGGTGGTCTGAAGATCTAAGACTTGCGGGCGGGTTTCGATCCGCCCCGATGATCCGGGGGCCTTGGCAATGCCGAGGCCCACTTGGATTGAACAAACGACGCCGCAAGCGTCACCAAAAAAAGGGATGCCAAAATGGCAGAACGTGATAACCGCCGGGGCCGTGGACGTGACCGCGACGAAACTCCGGAATTCGCAGATCGTCTGGTTGCGATCAACCGCGTATCGAAAACCGTAAAAGGTGGTAAGCGCTTTGGCTTCGCCGCTCTGGTGGTCGTAGGCGATCAGAAAGGCCGCGTAGGCTTTGGCAAAGGTAAAGCGAAAGAAGTACCTGAAGCCATCCGCAAAGCGACTGAACAAGCCAAGCGTCAGATGATCCGCGTGCAACTGCGCGAAGGTCGTACCCTGCACCATGACATCGAAGGCCGTCATGGCGCCGGTAAAGTGGTTATGCGCAGCGCACCTGAAGGTACCGGTATCATCGCCGGTGGTCCGATGCGTGCCGTGTTCGAAATGCTGGGCGTGAAGGACGTTGTGTCCAAGTCGCTGGGCTCGCAGAATCCGTACAACATGATCCGCGCCACCATCAACGGCCTGCAGAAAGAGCAGAGCCCGCGTTCGGTTGCCCAGCGTCGTGGCAAAAAGGTTGCTGACATCCTGCCCAAGCGGGACGAAGCACCAGCTGCTGCTGAAGCAGAAGCATAAGGAGAGCGACCCATGGCAAAAACCATCGTCGTCAAGCAAATCGGTTCCCCGATCCGTCGCCCCGCTGAACAGCGCGCAACTCTGATCGGCCTGGGCCTGAACAAGATGCACAAAACCCGCGAGCTTGAGGATACCCCCTCGGTGCGCGGCATGGTCAACAAGATCCCGCATCTGGTTGAGATCATCGAAGAGCGCGGCTAAGCGCCTTGCTTCTAAGAGCTAGAAACGCCTCCGATCAGTTCGGGGGCGTTTTTTTGTCTAAGGGCAGTGTTGACTGTCGCCTCACCCGATGTGGTTTTAGTTCAACTTGTACGTATTCCGCTTATTACCCGCCGCATATAATCCATGAACTGCGCCCGCTCAGGCTCAGTCAGAACTTGCAAGGCTTGGGAATTCACGTTCTGGGCCGACTCATAGGCGCTGTTTCTAAGCGCGACGGCCTTTTCGGTTAACCAGATCAACTGAGCCCTGGCGTCAGCGGGGTTTTTCGTTCTTTTGATCAAGCCGTCGCGCTCCATACGGTTGAGCGTGTTGGCCAGGGTCGCCTGTTCGACGTCAATCTTGGCCAGCAGATCCTTTTGGGTGACTCCGTCTTTGAGCCAAAGCTCCAGTAAGACTGGGAACTGTCCAACAACGATGCCCAAAGGCGCAATGTGGTGTTGCAGCTCTTTCGCGAACAATCGCGCCATGTGATTGACCAGATATCCGGCCGAGTTCTCTTTTTCGAAATCCATGCTTGAGATTTACACTTGAATAGCAAGCTATGCAATAATATATAGCAAGCTATACAAGTGAATGAAGAGGAATCGAAATGGCTCATATCGAAGAGATGGATAAGGTCGTCACACTGGCTGATCAGATGCAGGCCGAGGAAGGCCCCGTGGTGCTGATCAACGTTTTTACGGTGGACGCGAAAGACGAAGAGGCGCTGTTGAAGGCCTGGGCACACGATGCGGACTTCATGAAGTTCCAGCCGGGATACATCTCGACCCAGCTTCATCAGGGGATCGCTGGCAGCTCGACCTTCGTGAATTATGCGATCTGGCAGGACGTCAAAAGCTTTCGCGACGCCTTCACCCACCCAGAGTTCCAGCGTCGAATTGCAGACTATCCCGAAAGCGCCGTGGCACGTCCACATCTTCTAAGAAAACTCACAGTCGAAAACCACTGCGTCGCCTGATGTCAAAAGCGGAGTAGGCACATGATAAAGTCAATTCACCCCATCGCCGGTATAATAGGATTCCTGACAATATTCATGTTCTGGACGTCCACTTTGTACAGCGAGTTGTTTGCGACCCATGCGACTGTCGCGGCCGTAAAGTCCATGATCGTCAGTGGGCTGTTTATCCTTGTGCCCGCAATGGTGATCGTGGGTGCATCCGGCATGTCCCTTGGGCGTCGACGCAAGGACGCGCGGGCGCTTGCCAAGAAAATGCGAATGCCGATCATCGCGATGAACGGCCTGTTGATCCTTGTTCCCGCCGCAATCTATCTCAGCGCAAAAGCAAACGCAGGGGACTTCGATGCCAGTTTTTACTCTGTGCAGGTCGTTGAGTTGCTCGCGGGGGCAGCCAACCTGGCGCTGATGGGGCTGAGTATACGCGACGGCCGGGCGATGACTGCCCGCAGAAGACGTGCGGGAAAGTAGCTGGACCGGGCTTTGACCGTAGCCGCCGTTTCATCGCATGCTATCGGGCTCGCAGCATCGATCCCTGCTGCTCAGCTATTCAATAGATGCATAACGGCTAGACCGAAACTTCGGTTGTTAGCGATATCGCCTGGACCTATCTCAGCCCTGTCCAAACAAGGAACGCAAACAGTATCCGGGGAATTCGCCCCGGGCAGAGAAAGGAAATAAACTATGGCACATACAGCAACATATTCCCGCGACGGCTTTGGCCTGAGCGCCCGCATCGCGAACTTTTTCCAGCGCGTCAAAGAGGCAAATGCCCTGCGTGCTCAGTATGATCAGACTTATTCTGAATTGCAGAGTCTGACAGATCGTGAACTGGACGACATCGGAGTCCGCCGCTGTGATATAAAGGACATCGCTCGGGACCACGTTTATTGTTCGTGATCTTCCCGACAACCTGACCAAGAGACGCCTGAGGGCGTCTCTTTTGATTCCGGGGTGCTCTTGGCACAGTCGACAGGAAATTAGCTCCAACCGTTGCGACCCTGCGGGAAATGGGCCAAACACGCAGTTGGGCGCCTGTCGGAGCCGCAACCAAGAACAACATGAAGGGTCGGATCCGGTGAAAGAGTATCAGGTTGGCATGCTTTGGATTGAAGGCCCTCTCAGCTTTCTCGAGCAGTTGTGCATCAAATCATTCCTGGATGTCGGTCAACATGTTCGCCTCTATACTTACGGGCCGGTCACAAACATCCCCGAGGGTGTCGAAGTGCGTGACGCGCGGGAGGTACTGGCGGATGATGAGGTGATCCTACACAAGCGCACGGGCAGTCCCGCGCTGCATTCCGACAAGTTTCGCGTGCAGATGCTGGCGAAAGTGCCGGACATAATCTGGGCCGATACCGACGCGTATTGCGTCAAACCCTTTACAACTGAAAACGGTCATTTGCATGGTTGGCTAGCCGCGCACGAAATCAACGGTGGGGTGTTGGCTTTGCCTGCGGACAGCGCAACGCTGTATGATTTGATCGATTACACCAATCACCCTTGTCGCATTCCGCATTGGCTGTCGCCCAAGCAACGGCGGCCGCTTATTGACATGGCCTTGGCTGGTGAAACGCCGCACGCAAGCGATATGCCGTGGGGCATTTGGGGCCCACGCGCCCTGACCTGGCTTTTGCGGGACAATAATGAGGCTCGATTTTCCCAACCCCAGGACGTTTTGTACCCTGTAACATACAAGGATCGGCGGGCAATGATGCGGCCCAACGGAAATGCCGAGCGGTTCCTTACTGAGAACACCATGTCGATCCATTTCTACGGACGGCGCATGCGTTCGTTCATACGCAATAGGTTCAATGGAATCCCGCATCCGGAAAGTATGGTTGGCCGGTTGGTCGAAAAGCATGAGATCGACCCGCACGCAGCGCCCTTGCAGACAAAAGCCGCAACAGACGTCCTTGTCGATGTGCCTGACGAATGACGTCTAGGGGCTGTGGGCTTGCCAACTTGTCCCAACAGTCCTATACGCCTGCGGTGGCTTTGCGCCATACGAATCAAAACCAAGAAATGCCGTGTCTGACCCATCACGCTTCGCGGGTCATTTCCGGCTTAGGAGAAGCGAAATGAAACTGAACGAATTGCGCGACAATCCTGGCGCCACACCGAAACGCACCCGCGTTGGTCGTGGTCCGGGTTCCGGCAAAGGTAAAATGGGTGGCCGTGGTATCAAAGGCCAGAAATCCCGTTCGGGTGTGGCCATCAATGGTTATGAAGGCGGCCAGATGCCTTTGTACCAGCGTCTGCCCAAGCGTGGCTTCAACAAGCCGAACCGCAAGGCATTCGCCGTTATCAACCTGGGCCTGATCCAGAAATTCGTCGACGCCGGCAAGCTGGACGCCAAAGCTGCGATCACCGAGGACGCACTGGTTGCATCCGGTCTGGTCCGTCGCAAACTGGACGGTATCCGAGTTCTGGCAAAGGGCGAAATCAGCGCGAAAGTGAACCTGGAAGTCACCGGTGCTTCGAAAGCTGCTGTTGAAGCAGTTGAGAAAGCGGGCGGCTCACTTACGGTCACAAAAGCTGCTGCGGCAGAGTAAGCGCTTGTGAGCGGGCCAAGACCCGCTTACATAGACCTCAGAGTTTTCCAAGACGCCGCCCGAGCCGGAAAACGGTTCCGGGCGGTGTTTTCATAAGAGAGACCGATTTATGGTATCAGCAGCAGAACAAATGGCAGCCAACACGAGCTGGTCTGCCCTTGGTAAAGCCACCGATCTGCGCAACCGCATCCTGTTCACGCTTGCATTGCTGATCGTCTATCGTTTGGGCACCTTTATTCCGGTGCCGGGGATCGACGGACAAGCACTGCGCGAGTTCATGGAGCAAGCGGGGCAGGGCATCGGCGGCATGGTTTCGATGTTCACCGGCGGGGCGCTGGGGCGGATGGGTATCTTTGCCCTCGGCATCATGCCTTACATTTCAGCCTCGATCATCGTGCAACTGCTGACATCCATGGTTCCCGCGCTCGAACAGCTCAAGAAAGAGGGCGAGCAGGGGCGCAAGAAAATCAACCAGTACACCCGTTTCGGCACCGTGGCCTTGGCCACTGTTCAGGCCTATGGTCTGGCGGTTTCTCTGGAATCGGGCGATCTGGCCACCGACCCTGGGCTTTTCTTCCGCATGTCGACCATGATCACTCTGGTTGGCGGTACGATGTTCCTGATGTGGCTGGGTGAACAGATCACCGCGCGCGGCATCGGCAACGGTATCTCTCTGATCATCTTCGTCGGCATTATTGCCGAGGTTCCGGCCGCTCTGGCGCAGTTCTTTGCGTCGGGTCGCTCGGGTGCAATCAGCCCCGCCGTGATCATCGGTGTGATTGTCATGGTTATCGTGGTCATCACCTTCGTGGTGTTCATGGAACGCGCGCTGCGCAAGATCCACATTCAATACCCGCGCCGCCAGGCCGGCATGAAGGTATACGAGGGCGGCTCCAGCCACCTGCCAGTCAAGGTGAACCCGGCGGGTGTTATCCCGGCGATCTTTGCCAGCTCGTTGCTGTTGCTGCCGGTGACGATCTCGACCTTCTCGTCGGGTGCCACAAACGGGCCGGTCATGTCTTGGCTGCTGGCCAACTTTGGCCCCGGTCAGCCGCTGTATCTGCTGTTCTTCGCGTCGATGATCGTATTCTTCGCCTATTTCTACACGTTCAACGTCTCGTTCAAACCGGATGATGTTGCGGACAACCTGAAAAAGCAGAATGGTTTTGTGCCTGGCATTCGCCCCGGCAAGAAAACCGCCGAGTATCTGGAATACGTGGTCAACCGCGTGCTGGTTCTGGGTTCGGCCTATCTGGCGCTGGTATGTTTGCTGCCTGAAATTCTGCGGAACCAATTCGCCATCCCGTTCTACTTCGGCGGCACCTCGGTTCTGATTATCGTCTCTGTGACCATGGACACGATCCAGCAAGTCCAGAGCCATTTGCTGGCGCATCAATACGAAGGGCTTATCGAAAAGTCCCAGCTGCGCGGTAAAAGCAAGAAACGCGGCAGGAAGGGACCCGCTCGTCGATGAACATCATTTTGTTGGGCCCGCCGGGTGCGGGCAAAGGAACGCAAGCGCGTCACCTGGTTGAAACGCGCGGCATGGTGCAACTGAGCACCGGTGACATGCTACGAGAAGCCAAGGACAGCGGGACCGAAATGGGCAACCGCGTGGCCGAGGTGATGGCCAAGGGTGAGCTGGTAACCGACGAGATCGTCATCGGCCTGATCCGTGAAAAGCTGGAACAGGGTACCAAGGGCGGTTTCATCTTCGACGGTTTTCCGCGCACGCTGGCGCAGGCTGACGCGTTGGGAGATCTGCTGAACAGCACCGGCGAAACGCTGGACGCGGTCATCGCGATGGAAGTCAACGATGACGCGCTGGTCGAACGGATCACCGCACGCTCGACCTGTGGTGGTTGCGGCGAGGTCTACAATGACGTCACCAAGCCGATCCCGGCGGACGGAAAATGCACCAACTGCGGCAAGGAAAACGACTTCAAACGCCGCGCAGATGATAATGAGGAAAGCCTCAAGACCCGTCTGATGGAGTACTACAAAAAGACCTCGATGCTGATCGGCTATTACTATGCCAAGGGCAACCTGTCCTGGGTTGACGGCCTGGGTGAAATTGACGCCGTTCAAAACGAGATTTCGCAGGTTTTGGATGGTGGCGTCGACGTCGGAAACGGCTGATCCATTTCTGCCCTTGACCTGAGCGGGAAAAGCCCATATCGACCCCCATCCCTAACGGGAATCACGACCGCATGCGGGATTCGTTCCGGATGCCCCGACCACCTCGAATAATACTGGATCCTCTGGCGTCACTGCCAAGATCGAGTGTTGTGAAAAAAGGTTCCGGAGCTACGGAACCGCAACAAAAAAGGAAAGTGACACGTGGCACGTATTGCCGGCGTAAACATCCCGACTGCAAAGCGGGTACCTATCGCCCTCACATATATCACCGGTATCGGAAACACCTCGGCCAAAGCAATCTGCGAAGCCGTAGGCATCGACGCGACCCGTCGCGTTAATGAACTGTCCGACGCCGAAGTTCTGGCCATCCGCGAACATATCGACGCAAACTTCACCGTTGAAGGTGACCTGCGCCGCGAAGTTCAGATGAACGTCAAGCGCCTGATGGACCTGGGCTGCTACCGCGGTCTGCGTCACCGTCGTAACCTGCCCGTTCGCGGTCAGCGTACCCATACCAATGCTCGTACCCGCAAAGGCCCCGCAAAGGCCATTGCCGGTAAGAAGAAATAAGGAGGGTCTGACTGATGGCACGCGAAAAGACTCGTACCAAGAAAAAAGAGCGCAAGAATATCGCATCGGGCGTCGCCCATGTGAATTCGACCTTCAACAACACCAAGATCCTGATCTCGGACGTGCAAGGCAACGCCATTGCATGGTCGTCGGCAGGAACTATGGGTTTCAAAGGGTCGCGTAAATCGACACCCTACGCCGCTCAGATGGCTGCAGAAGATGCAGGCAAGAAGGCGCAGGATCACGGTGTCAAGACGCTGGAAGTCGAAGTTCAGGGCCCCGGCTCTGGTCGTGAATCGGCTCTGCGCGCGCTGGCTGCTGTGGGCTTCAACATCACGTCGATCCGTGACGTGACACCGATTGCTCACAACGGTTGCCGCCCGCCGAAGCGCCGCCGCGTCTAAGCGATTTTGAATTGAGCTGGGGCTGTGTTTTCGCACGGCCCCAGCACGTCATTTTGAACCTCGGGCGTCTGCACCTTGTTGGTCATGGGGCGCGGACAGGAATGGAGGGATTACATGATCCATAAGAATTGGGCTGAATTGATCAAGCCGACACAGCTGGAAGGCAAGCCGGGCAACGACCCCGCGCGTCAGGCAACCTTGGTTGCTGAACCGCTGGAGCGTGGCTTTGGTCTGACCTTGGGCAACGCGCTGCGCCGCGTTCTGATGAGCTCGCTGCAAGGTGCGGCCATCACCAGCGTCCAGATCGACAACGTATTGCACGAGTTCTCGAGCGTCGCTGGCGTGCGCGAAGACGTCACCGACATCATCCTGAATCTCAAGCAGGTCGCCCTGCGCATGGAAGTCGAAGGCCCCAAGCGCCTGTCGATCAATGCCAAAGGCCCAGCAGTCGTCACCGCGGGTGACATCAGCGAAAGCGCTGGTATCGAGGTTCTGAACCGCGATCACGTTATCTGCCACCTGGACGATGGCGCCGACCTGTTCATGGAACTGACCGTCAACACCGGTAAGGGCTATGTTTCGGCTGAGAAGAACAAGCCGGAAGACGCGCCTATCGGCCTGATCCCGATTGACGCGATCTATTCGCCGGTCAAAAAGGTTGCCTATGACGTTCAGCCGACTCGTGAAGGTCAGGTTCTGGACTATGACAAGCTGACCCTGAAGATCGAAACCGATGGTTCGATCACGCCGGAAGACGCGCTGGCCTTTGCCGCACGCATCCTGCAGGATCAGCTGTCGATCTTCGTCAATTTCGACGAGCCCGAAGCGGCTGGTCGCCAGGACGAAGACGATGGTCTGGAGTTCAACCCGCTGCTGCTGAAGAAAGTAGACGAGTTGGAGCTGTCGGTCCGTTCGGCAAACTGCCTGAAGAACGACAACATCGTTTACATCGGCGATCTGATCCAGAAGACCGAAGCCGAGATGCTGCGCACCCCGAACTTCGGCCGCAAGTCGCTGAACGAGATCAAGGAAGTGCTGTCCGGCATGGGTCTGCACCTTGGCATGGATGTCGAGGATTGGCCGCCCGACAACATCGAAGATCTGGCGAAGAAATTCGAAGACGCGTTCTAAGCGCGTCTTCCCCAATGCCTGGGCTTTCCGGGGACAATACGGGCACTTCCGCCCCAAGGAGAGCCGGTGACACGCATCGCCGGCCAGACAAAGCAAAACGCTGAAGAAGGAACTAGAAAATGCGTCACGCACGTGGTTACCGCCGCCTTAACCGTACTCATGAGCACCGTAAGGCTCTGTTTGCAAACATGGCTGGCTCGCTCATCGAACATGAGCAGATCAAAACAACTCTGCCCAAGGCAAAAGAACTGCGCCCGATCATCGAAAAGCTGGTCACTCTGGGCAAGCGCGGCGACCTGCACGCCCGCCGTCAGGCCGCATCGCAGCTGAAAGAAGACAAAGACGTCGCAAAGCTGTTCGAAATCCTGGGCCCCCGCTACGCCGAGCGTCAGGGCGGATATGTCCGTATCCTGAAAGCTGGCTTCCGCTATGGCGACATGGCACCGATGGCGATCATCGAATTCGTTGACCGTGATCTGGACGCCAAAGGCGCGGCTGACAAAGCCCGCGTTGCCGCCGAAGAGGCCGCAGACGAAGAATAAGAAAGCCCGGCTTTCTGAATTCAAACCCCCGCGTTTCGGACGCGGGGTTTTTTTCTTTTTGGTCTCTTGGTGTCGCGGTTAGAGCATTTTCGGCGATATCCGTTGATGAATCCCCGAACCTCACGGATCATGCTGCACGATGAGCGTGGAGGACGGATGATGGCAATCCCAACTAAATTACCGAACGAACTCACGGGACCGTCTGTGTGGACCGGTCAGGACATGCGTACGCGTCGGAGTGAATGGATCATTGATCTGACGGCGGACGACGTCGAGGATCTTGAGCAAGCTGCCCGTCACTACCTGAGCCTCGAAAGAGATATCGGTGAGATCACAAAACCCGCTTTCCCTTTAAAACGGTTTGACCGGCATCTGGCAAGCCTGCGAGAGAAGCTGATCAACGGGATCGGTTTCGAAGTGATCCGTGGCCTTCCGGTGCAGAATTATACGCAAGAGGTCGCGGCCACGATTTTCTGCGGTGTCGGTGCTCATCTGGGCTCGGCCCGGTCACAAAACGCGCAGGGACACATTCTGGGGCATGTGCGCGACATCGGTGCAGATGCGAACGATCCGAATACCCGGATCTATCAAACGCATGAGCGCCAGACATTTCACACCGACAGCGCCGATATCGTCGGCCTGCTGTGCCTGCGCGAGGCTAAGGAGGGCGGAGATTCGCTGCTGGTCAGTGCCGAGACGATCTTTAATAGGATGCGGTCAGAATGCCCGGAAATGCTGGAACGGTTGTTTGACCCAATAGCGACCGACCGACGAGGGGAAGTGCCGGACGGCATGGAACCTTTTATGTCGATCCCGCCGTTCTCCTGGCACGATGGTAAGCTGACGGTGTTCTACCAAAGGCAGTATATCGACAGTGCGCAACGATTTCCTGAAGCGATGCGGCTGACACCGGATCACATTGAGGCGCTGGACCGGTTTGATGCGCTGGCGAATGATCCCGACCTCTGTCTTTCCATGCGGCTGCAACCGGGTGACATGCAGTTCGTGTACAACCATTCGCAACTGCACGACCGGACCTGGTTCGTGGACTGGCCTGACCCGGCAGAGCGCCGCCATTTGCTGAGGCTTTGGCTGTCGCCCGAAGGAGATCGCGAATTGCCCGAAGTCTTCAGGCAGCGTTATGGCACGATTGAAGTGGGCCAGCGCGGCGGGATCATCACGGAAGGCACGCGGCTGCACGCTCCGTTGGATTGACGCCTCCAACGCGCTGAACGGATGCTTGCATTACGGCCCGTGTAGACGCATATCCGATAGGCGATTAACCGACGGATGGATCATGCGGAAAGTTCTCTGTTCTCTGATGCTGGCGACACTTGCAGTGTCAGCAAATGCTGAAACAAAGGTGCCAACATCGCAGGCCGAAATCAGCCTTGGTTTCGCCCCGGTGGTGAAACAGGCCTCTCCGGCGGTCGTTAACATCTATGCCAAGATTGTTCGCCAGGGGCGGGCGAATCCTTTCTTCTCGGATCCGTTTTTTGAAGAGTTCTTCGGTCGGGGGTTCTCTGAACCGCGTCCACATGTGCAGAATTCACTGGGCTCTGGCGTCATTCTGTCAGAAGACGGTTATGTGGTGTCGAACTATCACGTTGTTGGCACGGCTACCGAAATCCGCGTGGTTACAACTGATCGGCGCGAGTATTCGGCGCAAGTGGTGCTGGGCGACAAGGAAAGCGATATTGCCATCCTGCGGTTGGAAGACGCCAAGGTTTTGCCGCATCTGAACTTCCGCGATTCCGACCAGATCGAAGTAGGAGAACTGGCGCTTGCGATCGGTAATCCGTTTGGTGTGGGACAAACCGTATCTTCCGGGATCATCTCTGGATTGGCGCGGACCGGGACGGCCACCGGCAACGCGCGTGGGTACTTTATTCAAACCGACGCCGCGATCAATCCGGGCAATTCCGGCGGGGCGCTGATCGACGTGAATGGTGATCTGATCGGGATTAACACCTCGATCCTGACGCGATCAGGCGGCTCCAACGGTATCGGGTTTGCGATCCCGGCAAATCTGGTGGCCGAATTTTTGCGCCAGGCCAAGGCCGGGAATGACAGCTTTGTCAGCCCTTGGGCCGGGGTCGCTGGTCAGCACATGAGTGCGGACATCGCCGAATCTCTGGGGTTGGTATTCCCTATGGGTGTTGTGATCTCGGACCTGCACGCCCTGAGTCCGCTGGGTGAGGCAGGGCTGCGCGTGGGGGATGTGGTGACCCATGTGGATGGGGATGAGGTGAATTCCCCAGCCGAGATGAAGTTCCGCATGTCCGTCGCCGGCGTTGGTGGCACTTCGGTGCTGACCCGGCTGCGGGGTCAGGACAGTGCGGATATCGAGGTTGCCCTGATCAAGGTCCCGGAAACTCCACCGGCTGATGAAACCGTTCTGAACGATGACACCGTGATGCCGGGCCTGAAGGTGTCGCGCATCAACCCGGCGATCATTACCCAGATGGGGCTGTTGCTGTCGCAAACTGGCGTGGTGATTGTGGATGCAGACCGGTACGGTGGACGATCTGGATTGCGCGCGGGTGATGTAGTCATAAGCATCAACGGAACGGAAGTTCGACATCCTAAAGACGTGGTGGATGCGATGACTGATCCGGGGCGCAGATTGAATTTGGATGTTCTGCGGGGCGGACGGGCCGTATCTCTGCGGTTCCGGCTGTAACCGCATGAGCGACCTGTTCGATACCCGGGCGAGCGAGCCTGCACCATCCCCGCACCGCCCGTTGGCGGACCGGCTGCGCCCGCAGTCGTTGGCCGAGGTCATCGGACAACAGCAGGTACTGGGCCCGGATGCTCCGCTGGGGGTCATGCTGGCCTCGGGCAGTCTGTCCAGTTTGGTTTTTTGGGGCCCGCCGGGCGTTGGGAAAACCACCATTGCACGCTTGCTGGCGCAGGAAACCGATCTGCATTTCGTTCAGATCAGTGCGATTTTTACTGGCGTGCCGGACCTGAAGAAAGTGTTTGAGGCGGCCAAGATCCGTCGGCAGAACGGGCAGGGCACGTTGCTGTTTGTCGATGAGATTCACCGCTTCAACAAAGCGCAGCAGGACGGGTTCCTGCCGCACATGGAGGATGGGACGATCCTGCTGGTCGGGGCCACGACCGAGAACCCGTCCTTTGAACTGAACGCCGCTGTGCTTAGCCGAGCACAGGTTCTTGTCCTTGAACGGCTCAGCCTCGCCGACCTTGAACGTCTGACACAGCGCGCAGAGAAAGAGCTGGACCGCGCCCTGCCGCTGACGGGCAATGCCCGCGAAGCTCTGCAGGAGATGGCGGATGGCGACGGGCGCGCGCTGTTGAATCTGATCGAACAGGTTGCGGCTTGGAAGGTGGATGCACCGCTGGACCCTGATGCGTTGTCGACAAGATTGATGCGCCGCGCGGCCAAATACGACAAATCCGGGGACGAGCATTACAATTTGATCTCGGCCCTGCATAAGTCAGTGCGCGGATCTGACCCGGATGCGGCGCTTTACTGGTTTGCGCGGATGCTGACGGGTGGGGAGGATCCGCGCTATCTGGCGCGGCGGATCACGCGGATGGCGGTCGAAGACATTGGTCTTGCCGATCCGCAGGCGCAGACGATCTGCCTGCACGCGTGGGAAACTTACGAACGCTTGGGTAGCCCCGAGGGTGAATTGGCCATAGCGCAGGCGCTGGTCTATCTGGCCTTGGCCCCAAAATCGAACGGTGCCTATGTCGGGTACAAGGCGGCGATGCGATTGGCCAAGCAGTCAGGCAGCGAACCTCCGCCAAAACACATCCTGAACGCGCCGACATCGTTGATGAAAGATCAGGGCTATGGAACGGGCTATGCCTATGATCATGACGCCGAAGATGGCTTTTCGGGTCAAAACTATTTTCCCGACGGAATGGAACGGCCCGAGTTGTATCAACCCGTGGAACGTGGTTTTGAGCGGGAACTAAAAAAGCGGCTGGATTACTTTGCCAAGCTTCGTTCGCAGCGGAACAGATCCTAGCGCTGGCTTGACTCTTGCCGTGCGGCACGCCACAGACGCGCATGTTTTCTAAGGCACCTGAGGGCACGCAATCCGCGCGGAACCGCCGCGTGAAGGGGATATCGGTATGAGTGGCGTACAATTGATCACCGTGGCAGAGGGGGATGGCGACCAGCGGCTGGATCGGTGGCTGCGCCGCCTGTTCCCGCATGTCAGCCAGGGCCGCATCGAAAAGATGTGCCGCAAAGGTGAGGTGCGCGTGGAAGGCGGGCGGGTCAAAGCCTCCACCCGGCTTGGTGTCGGGCAGGTCGTGCGCGTGCCACCCTTGCCGGATGCTGATCACAAGCCGGTTGCAGTCAAACGAGGCATCTCGGATGCCGACGCCAAGATGATCCAGTCTTGCGTGATCTATCGCGACGATCATGTTCTGGCCCTGAACAAGCCACAAGGTCTTCCAGTGCAGGGCGGCAGCGGCCAGACCCGCCACGTTGACGGTCTGTCCGAGGCGTTGCGCTTTGGCTATGACGAAAATCCGCGCCTCGTGCACCGCTTGGACAAGGACACATCGGGTGTATTGCTGATGGCCCGCACCCGCGAGGCCGCCAAGGGGCTGACAGCTGCCTTCCGGCATCGCGATACACGCAAGATCTATTGGGCGCTGGTTGCTGGCGTGCCGACCCCGTATCTGGGCGAGATCAAGACCGGACTGGTCAAGGCATCCGGTCACGGTAAACAGGGCGAGGGCGAGAAGATGATCGCCGTGCATCTGAACGAAATCAACGACACGCCGGGCGCGAAACGGGCGCATACGCTGTATGCAACGCTGTATCGCGTGGCAGGGCGCGCCTCGTGGGTGGCGATGGAGCCGATCACCGGCCGTACGCACCAGCTGCGGGTACACATGGCGGCAATCGGTCACCCAATCGTTGGCGATGGCAAATACGGTGGCTCGGGGCAGGAAAATCTGGGCGACGGTTGGGGCGCGCAACTGGGCGGGGTCATCAGCAAGAAGCTGCACCTGCACGCGCGGCAGGCCTCTTTCCAACATCCGGTCACGCGCAAGACCATAACCATTAAAGCTCCGTTGCCTGAGCATATGAAACACAGCTGGGACACGTTCGGCTGGACCGAGGATCTGGCCGCAGAAGACCCGTTCGGGGAACTGCAATGAGCGCACCCTTGCGTTTGGTGCTTTTCGATGTGGACGGAACCCTTGTCGACAGCCAGAGCAGCATTGTTGCGGCGATGACCGCCAGTTTTGGGGCCCTGTCACTGACGGTCCCCGACCGCACGGCGATTTTGTCCATCGTCGGTCTGTCCTTGCCCAATGCCATGGCCCAACTGGCGCCCGAGCAGAGCGAAACGGTTCAACACAATCTGGTTGAGGGCTACAAACAGGCCTATCACGCAAACCGTCTGGAGCAGGGGGCCGCAAGCTCACCGCTCTATCCCCGTGCGAGGGACGTAATCGAAACCCTGCATGCCATCCCCGAGGTGCTGCTGGGTGTGGCCACCGGAAAATCCCAACGCGGCCTGGATGCCTTGATCGAAGCACATGATCTGGAGCGCTATTTCGTGACTCGGCAGGTTGCGGACCATCACCCCTCGAAACCGCATCCGTCGATGATCGACGCGGCCCGTTCTGAAACCGGCGTTGATGCGGAAGATACGGTGATGATTGGCGATACCCGGTTCGACATGGATATGGCGCGGGCTGCCGGAGTAACAGGGATCGGCGTATCCTGGGGATATCATGACCGATCAGCCCTGAACGGCGCGGCCTGCATAATTGAAACTTTCGACCAGTTGCCCCGTGCGCTGGATAATATCTGGACCTGAAGACATGAGCGACTGGAAACCCAAGCGATTTTGGACCGCAAGCACGGTTGCCCAAGCGGAAGACGGATACACCGTCGAACTGGACGGTCGCCGGGTCAAGACACCGGCCAAGGCCGCATTGATCCTGCCGACGCAGGCAATGGCCGACGCGGTTGCTGCAGAATGGGATGCGCAGGAAAAAGAGGTCGATCCGACCCTGATGCCGTTTACCCGGTCTGCAAATGCGGCCATCGACAAAGTGCGTCATCAGCACGCCGAGGTTGCGAACATGCTGGCCGATTACGGCGATTCGGATTTGTTGTGTTACCGGGCGACACACCCGCAAACGTTGCAGCAGCGACAGGCAGATCAGTGGGACCCGGCCCTGGATTGGGCAGCTGAAACCCTAGCCGCGCGATTGGTTCCTGTGGTTGGTGTGCTGCATCAGCCACAGTCTGCAGAAGCGCTCAGCACACTTAGAGGCCGCGTACACGAATTCAACGACTTCCAGCTCGCCGCCTTTCACGATCTGGTCAGCCTGTCCGGCTCACTGGTACTGGGATTTGCCGCCGCCATGGACTGGCGCGCGGCGGACGAAATCTGGGACATCTCAAGGCTCGACGAGGCCTGGCAATCCGAACAATGGGGCCACGATGACGAGGCGCACGCGGTTGCCGAGATCAAAAAAGCTGCGTTTCTACACGCTAAACGGTTCATTGAAATCTCTATCTGAGCCTATTGGGCATTAATTTTTGACACAGATCCGGTCATCGCTGAATTGACTCATCGTTTTCCCTGATCCGACCCTTGACGTTTGTTTATGAATGCGAGCAAACTCATGCCCACTAAAGGGGAGACACCTTTGGAGTAACCTTTCTGGTGCCAGAGGTGCCGGACAGAGCCGTCCCGGAATAGGGGCGGGTAAACAGGAAGAGGTAAAAATGAAAAAATCCGTAATTTTGGGCGTGGCCACAGTTGCCGGTCTGGCTGCTGCGGCAGCGACAGCGGGCACTGTTGACGACGTCAAAGCGCGCGGCAAGCTGAACTGTGGCGTGTCCTCCGGACTGGCCGGCTTTTCGCTGCCTGACGCGAATGGCGAATGGCAAGGTTTTGACGTCGCAGTCTGCCGTGCCGTCGCTGCGGCCGTTCTGGGCGATTCCAGCGCTGTCGAGTTTGTGCCGACCACTGGTAAGACGCGCTTTACTGCGCTGGCTTCGGGTGAGATCGACATGCTTGCACGTAACACCACATGGACCTTCAGCCGCGATGTCGACCTGAAGTTCGAATTTGCTGGCGTCAACTACTATGACGGCCAGGGCTTCATGGTTCCAAAAGCACTGGGCGTAAGCTCGGCCAAAGAACTGGACGGCGCGACCGTCTGCATCCAAACCGGCACCACCACCGAGCTGAACCTGGCCGATTTCTTCCGTGCCAACAACATCAGCTACGAGCCGGTTCCGATCGAAACCAACGCCGAAGCGCAACAGCAGTATCTGGCTGGCGCATGTGACGTTTACACCACCGACGCATCGGGCCTGGCTGCAACCCGCGCCACGTTTGAAAACCCCGGTGATCACGTCCTGCTGCCTGAAATCATCTCGAAAGAGCCGCTGGGCCCGCTGGTCCGTCATGGCGATCACGAGTGGGGCGACGTTGTCCGCTGGACTCTGAACGCACTGGTTTCGGCTGAAGAGCTGGGCGTGACCTCGGCAAACATCGACGAGCTGAGCGCTGGCACCGACAACCCGGAAGTAAACCGTCTGCTGGGTACCGAAGGTACTCTGGGCGAGATGCTGGGTCTGAACGCAGATTGGGCAGCAAACGCCATCAAAGCGGGTGGTAACTACGGCGAAGTGTTTGCCAAGAACATCGGTGAAGAAACTCCGATTGGTCTTGCGCGCGGCCTGAATGCCCAGTGGACCGATGGTGGTCTGCTGTATTCGCCGCCGTTCCGCTAAAATCCACGGGAAAGGGCGCGGGGCAACCTGCGCCCTTTTTCCATAAATAAGAAACACTCCCGGATGGATTGAGCGAAGATCAACTTCGCCGGCAAAAAACGGGATGCACGGGGAAATACATAGGTCATGACGACTCTCACTGACCCGCCGAAGGAGCAGTTCCGGCTGTCCATGCTCCTTTACGATACGCGGTACCGATCAGCGACCATTCAGGTCATTGCATTGATTGGTTTCATGCTTCTGGCAGCCTGGATCATCTCAAATACCATTCAAAACCTTGAAGGGTTGGGAAAACCGGTCGAATTCGGTTTTTTTGCAGAATCCGCAAGTTATGACATTAACCAGCGATTGCTGGAATACACCTCACAGGACAGCCATCTTCGCGCCGCCTTCATCGGTTTGCTGAACACGCTGGTTGTTGCGGTTCTCGGGTGTATCACGGCGACGATAGTCGGCGTTTTTGTCGGCGTGCTGCGTCTGTCGAACAACTGGTTGGTCGCGCGTATCATGACCTTCTATGTCGAGATTTTCCGTAACGTGCCTGTCCTGCTGTGGATCGTTCTGGCCATGGCCATTTTGATCGAAGGCTTGCCCGCACCTAATGCGTTCCGAGGTGATAACCCCACGGCAACGATGGATCTGTTCAACACCGTCGCCGTTACCAATCGGGGTGTGTATATCCCGGAGTTCCTGTTCTCGCGTAGTTTGGGCGATATCCACTTGTTCGGAACATCAAGCCTTCGGTTTGATATTTCGCTGGATCTTGTCGCGTTTCTGGTCGTTCTGGGTGGCAGCATCTTTACCATGCGCAAAGTGTCCGCCTGGGCCGCCGCCACACAGGAATCAACCGGCGATCGTCCTAAGATCTGGCATATCCAGCTGGGCATTCTGTTCGTCCCGATGATCATCCTGATGACTGCACTGGGCTTACACCTTGGATACCCGGAATTGAAAGGATTCAATTTCAAAGGCGGCACGCATATGCGCAACTCTCTGATCGCGCTATGGCTGGCTTTGTCGCTATATACGGCGGCCTTCATTGCCGAGATCGTACGCGCCGGCATTCTGGCTATTTCCAAGGGTCAGACCGAAGCTGCGTCTGCGCTGGGCTTGCGTCCGGGTCGCACCATGCGGCTGGTTATCCTGCCTCAGGCGCTGCGGGTGATCATCCCGCCGATGATCTCGAACTATCTGAACCTGACCAAGAACTCGTCGCTGGCGATTGCGGTCGGATACATGGACATCACGGGGACTCTGGGTGGCATCACCATGAACCAGACCGGCCGCGAGCTGGAATGCGTTCTGCTGCTGATGCTGGTCTATCTGGCCATCTCGCTGAGTATTTCGGCGGTGATGAACTGGTACAACAACCGTGTCAAACTGGTGGAGCGGTAATATGAGTGATGTTTCATTTGTCCGCACGGAAATGTTGCCGGAACAAGCCCCGCCAGCGTCCGAAGTCGGAGCAATAGGGTGGATCAGGCACAATCTCTTCTCAGGCTGGTTTAACTCGATCCTGACGTTGGTTTCGCTTTACGCGATCTGGTACGTGTTGTCGGGCGTTCTGCCTTGGATCTTTCAGTCTGTCTGGAACGCCAACTCGCTGAACGAATGCCGCGAGATCATGATTGCCACCTGGGGTTCAACCCATGGCCATGCCTGCTGGGCGGTGATCAATGACCGCTGGTTGCAGTTGCTGTTCGGGTTCTACCCGAGCCACCTGTACTGGCGTCCGATTGTATCGCTGATCCTGCTGTTGGTCGCATTGGCGCCGGTCCTGTACTCGGATCGTGTGCCGTCCAAGATGCTGATCGTCACTGCGATCTATCCATTCTTGATGCCTTTCCTGATGTGGGGCGGCACCATTTGGGGACCGATCGCGGCAGCGTTGGGGTTTGTTGTCGGTTGGGGTGTCTACACCCTTGTTAGCAAACAACTGAGCGGTCTGTTTGGCATGATAGCGGGTGTCGCAGCGTCGGTTATCTGGTGGCTGTTTCTGTCCAGCTATTTCGTCGGTGCGCTGGACTCGATCCTGCCAATCGGTATCGAAGCCGTACAAAGCCGTCAGTTCGGTGGCTTCATGCTGGCGATCTTGCTGGGTGTCGTGGCCATTGGTGTCTCGTTGCCGATCGGAATTGTACTGGCGCTAGGCCGTCAGTCCGACCTGATGATCGTCAAGTACCTGTGCGTGGGCTTTATCGAGTTCATCCGCGGTGTGCCGCTGATCACGCTGTTGTTCGTGGCCTCGCTGCTGCTGAACCTGTTCCTGCCGCCGGGCACCAACTTTGACATCATCCTGCGGGTGATGATCATGATGACCCTGTTCTCGGCTGCCTATATGGCCGAGGTGATCCGGGGTGGTCTGGCTGCCCTGCCACGGGGTCAGTATGAAGGTGCCGACAGTCTCGGCCTGAACTACTGGCAAGCACAGCGACTGATCATCATGCCGCAAGCCCTGAAAATCTCAATTCCGGGCATCGTGAGCACATTCATCGGGATCTTCAAGGATACGACACTGGTGTCGATCATCGGATTGTTCGACGTGATCGGACTGGCATCTGCCATCCGCGCCGACACCGCCTGGAACGGCATCTACTGGGAACTGTTCGCGTTCATCGCGGCGCTGTTCTTCGTCGTCTGCTTCTCTATGTCCCGTTATTCCATGTATCTGGAGCGCAAGCTTCAGACTGGCCACCATTAAGGAGTTCAACATATGTCTGAACTTGCAATTGATCGTCAAATCGATCGCTCGAAGATGCAGGTGAGCGATGAGGTCGCCATCGAAATCAACAATATGAACAAGTGGTACGGATCTTTCCACGTGCTGCGCGACATCAATCTGACCGTCAATCAGGGCGAGCGGATCGTGATCGCGGGGCCTTCCGGTTCCGGAAAGTCCACACTGATCCGTTGCTTGAACGCGCTGGAGGAACACCAGCAGGGCACGATCATGGTGGATGGGACCGAGCTGTCGAATGACCTCAAGAACATCGACAAGATCCGGTCCGAGGTTGGCATGGTGTTCCAGCACTTTAACCTGTTCCCGCATCTGACCATTCTGGAGAACTGCACGCTGGCCCCGATCTGGGTGCGCAAGACGCCCAAGAAAGAGGCCGAAGAGCGCGCGATGCACTTCCTGGAAAAGGTGAAAATCCCCGAGCAGGCGGATAAGTATCCCGGTCAGCTTTCAGGTGGTCAGCAGCAGCGTGTGGCGATTGCCCGCTCGCTGTGCATGATGCCGCGTATCATGTTGTTCGATGAACCGACATCGGCGCTGGACCCCGAGATGATCAAAGAGGTGCTCGACACCATGATCGAGCTGGCCGAGGAAGGCATGACCATGCTGTGCGTCACGCACGAGATGGGCTTTGCTCGTCAGGTCGCCAACCGCGTGATCTTTATGGATGCCGGTCAGATCGTGGAACAGAACGAACCGGAAGAGTTCTTCAACAACCCGCAGAGCGAGCGGACCAAGCTGTTCCTCAGCCAGATTCTTGGGCACTGAACCCGGTTACCAATTCAGGAAAAGGCGGGGCTTTGGCCTCGCCTTTTTCTATTCCAGCAACTCGCGTGGAATAACAAACCCCTGCACATCGCCGCTGTGCCACCGGACGTCGGACCAATCCCCGATGTCAAAGCGGATCACAGTCGTTGCACAGGTCGGGTAGTCGTAGAACCGGGCGTGATCCGGCGGGTGCTTAACGATTTGGTTCGCAAAACCGGCAATGCCGGGATTGTGGCCCAGCATCAAAACGGTCTGTTTCGTCGCGTCCGATAATTCAAGCAGCATATCTGCGGGGTCCGCATGGTAAAGCGTTCGGTGAAAGCAAACGCTATCTGCCTTCAGGCCCATCCTTTCCCACGTCTCGCGGGTTCTGGCCGAGCTTGAGCTGAGAACTTCATCCGGCAACCAGTCGTTTTCACGCAGCCACGTCGCAATCGCCGGGGCCGACCTGCGCCCGCGCTTGTTCAGCGGGCGATCATGATCTTCAAGGGCCGGGCTGTCCCAACTGGATTTCGCGTGGCGTGTCAGGATCAGTGTGCGTGTCATGATGGGTGAAAGGCACTCATGTGATGCGCGGATTGTTCGGGATCACGCGCGGCACCCGAGCTGAGAGGACAGGATAGCCGCACAAGACAACCGCCGGTCATGCAGGTTTGCCCTTCAGGAGTGGACAGGTGTCCATGGCAGGTCGACACATCATAAAAGTCCCGACTGTTCAAAGCGCCCACGGGACATGTCTGGGCGCAGGGGGCGGCGCAGGTGGTGCAGGGGGACGAGCCAGGTGGTGCGGGTATGGGAAACTCACTGCTGAAATGCAGCGCGCCCCGGAATGAGATCATCATGCCGACCTCATCGTGCACCAAAGCGCCCACCGGGCTGCTGAACGTGCGTCCCGATTTCAATGCCCAGTCGATAAAGGGCGTATAGGGCGGACCGCCAAATGGAAAATAGGCGGTGGCGGATAAGTCCTGCGCCATTTGCCCCACCACACGCAGCGACCAACGGTCAACCGGGTCATCACCTTGCCATTCAGGCGAGGATTTCAGGGTGGGCCAGAACGCAGCTCCTGCGCCTAACAGGATCAGCGTGCCGCCTTCCAACTGCTTGGCGTCTGTAACGCGAGGGTGCAGCGCGCCCATGATGATCAGGCTAACGTCCTGTGCAGCCTTTTCGATATCAGCATAGCTATGCGCTGCCGGGTCAGAGGAGGGGGGATGGCGTTTGGTCATGTCTCCTCCGCCAAAGGCTCAGTCCGGTCGGATCAGCGATCCGGCACCGTGTTCTGTATAAAGTTCAAGCAAGACGGCATTGGGCGCGCGTCCGTCAAGGATAACCACGGCACGGACCCCGCTGTGCAGCGCGTCCAGAGCCGTCTCGGTCTTGGGTATCATGCCGCCCGCAATGGTGCCGTCCAGCGTCATCTCTCGGATTTGACCCGCCTTCAGTTCGGTCACGACGTCCCCGGCGGCATTCTTAACACCCGAGACATCGGTCAACAGTAGCAGTCGATCGGCCTTTAGCGCGGATGCAATAGCACCAGCGGCAGTATCCCCATTGACGTTGAAGGTTTCCCCGTTCCGGCCCGCACCCAGCGGGGCGATGACAGGAATTACATCATGGGCAAACAGGTCATGCAGGATTTTCGGGTTCATCTCTGCCGGGCTTCCGACAAAACCCAGGGATTCATCGGTCTGATCACAAGTCATCAACTGCGCATCCTTGCCCGACAGGCCCACGGCCGAGCCGCCCTGGCCATTGATCGCCTGCACGATGCGCTTGTTCACGAGGCCGGACAGCACCATCTCAACCACTTCAACGGTTGCTTTGTCGGTGACACGCTTGCCGTTCACGAATTCGGACTGGATATCCAGCTTATCCAGCATCGCGTTGATCATTGGACCGCCGCCGTGCACGATAACCGGGTTCACCCCGACCTGACGCATCAGGACGACATCGCGTGCGAAGCTTTCCATGGCTTCGTCACTGCCCATGGCGTGGCCGCCAAGTTTAATGACGACAATAGCGCCGTCGTAGCGTTGCAGGTATGGCAGTGCGCTGTTCAGCGTTGCGGCGGTGGCGATCCAGTCCCGGTTCATGTCTCTTGTCTTCATGGCTGCAGTCCCTCTGGGAACCCGTGTTAGGGCCTTTGCGCAGTTCTGCCAAGACCGGATCGCGCATAGGGCCGCGCCGGTTGCCCGGATGCGGCTGTCTGTGTGTCAGCTTATCGCGCGTTTCATCGCCGGGATGTTGCTGATCAGCAGCAGATCGACGGCCAGCACAGCCAGCAAGGTCAGGCCCACCAGCGGGAACGCCATCGCGGTGAACAAGCCGATCAGGACGGTCCCTTTCCACAATGGCAGTTCCGCTGGCATTGGCGGTGCAGCCAGACGTCCGGCCCGCTGAGGCCGGCGTTTTATCCACATTACAACGCCTGAGACGCAGACAAAGATGACCGACAGGCAGAACACCAGGTTCAGGACAAAGTTCCACATGCCCATCAGACCCATGTGAAACGGGATCCCAATAGCCATGGATTTTCCCATCAACGAGTAATCCTCATACCGGACATCCGCCAGAATCTTGCCGGTAAATTGATCCACGTGGACAGTGCGGTCGTTCACCGGATCGGTCGAGTCGCTGCTCATGCTGTCGCGGTTCAGGGTCCAGACACCATCCTCGCCGCTGGGATAGGCCACACGGAACCGGCCTGTCATGTCCAAAGCGGTGCCAAGGGCCACAAGCGCGTCGATATCGACCTGTGTGCTTTGTGGGACACCGCCTGTCCCGGCCTCGGACCCAGAGGCGGGCATGGGCGTTTGTTCCAACGCCCATGGGACGTCATTATGGTGGCCGTGGTTCATGCTGGCGTGGATGTCATCGGACAGGGGGACATTGTCCCATTTTTCGGCCGGAAAGCTGCTCCAGGGTTGGACGATCATGCCGCCCCAGACGCCCGCCCAGGAGAGGCCCGAGATCAGGAACACCACCAACAGCCCGGACATCCAGAACCCAATCACAGCGTGCAGCGACCGCCACAACGCGCGGCCGCGTGCGCGCAGATTGGGGACAAAGGCAGACAAGGTGTTTCCACGCGGCCACCACATGTAAAGACCGGTAAAGACCAAAAGCAGGCTCAGCCCCGCTGCGATTTCAATAATGCGGTCTCCGGTCGTACCAATCAGCAGGGTCGAATGGATGTTGTCGGCCAGATCATACCATCCGGCGCGGCGATCCCAGACCTGCAGAACCTCTCCGCCGTAAGGATCGACGGCGACAAGACGCTGACCTTCGTCGGTTTTGATGCGAAACACAGTGGCCAAATTATCGGCTTTTGGGCCGATCCATTCGACGACCGTGCCGGGCACCTCATCAAGCGCGATAAGGGCCTGTTGTGAGGCCGGTAGCGCTTGCCCGTGGACGTCCAAAGCGATTTTTTCGCCGTCGCGACCGTCGAACTGGGTGATGAACATCATCATTAGTCCGGTTACTGCCAGAATGATCAGGAACGGGATGACGAAGATCCCGGCATAAAAGTGCCACCGCCAGGCGGCGAAATAGAATTTTTGCGCAGCAATGTTCTGCGCCCGGGTATCCCCCAGGTTTTGGCTGTCCAGTGCCATTTTTGTTCTCCGGATTCGATTACTGCCCCGCGCAGCGCGCGCACGGGTTAAAAAGTGTTGAGGTGAATCAGGAAAAGAAGGGTGGCCCCCGCGCATCATAGCGGGCGTAGAACCCGGCACTGCGATGGGTGAAATCACGATGGATCCAGCGTGGCTGGATTTTCGCCGTAAAAGGGATAATCTCGCCGACTGACGGCAGGTGTGTATCCGCCGTCAGGCCCGCGAATGGGCACATTGCGCGCGAATCCGTGTCGTCGTGCACAGGATCGCCGGGGTTCAGGTCAACCCATTGTTCGACTGTTCCATCGCCAGTACAGATCACCAGCAGCACTTTCCCATCAGTGCCCATCGCGGGCATCCAGCCCTGCGGGATCGTTCCGGTCAGCACAATTGCCAGCAACGTAAGGATTGGGAAAATGCGGCCGATCCGGATCATTCCAGATGTGCGATGATCGAACGAAGGGTTGGAATACCGTCACCCTTTTCGGACGACGTCAGCACGATTTCCGGATATGCCGCCGGGTGTTTGGACAATGCGCCGCGTACCTGATCCAACACCTTCTGCCGGTCATTGGCCTTGACCTTGTCCGCCTTGGTCATCACGCATTGAAAAGTAACAGCGCTGGAATCCAGCAGCTTCATGATCTCCGCATCGACCGGCTTCACCCCATGGCGCGAGTCAATCAGGACAAAGGCCCGTCGCAAAGTCTGGCGGCCGCTTAGATACTGTTTCAACAGCCGTTGCCATTTTTCAACGACCTTCACCGGGGCGTTGGCGTAGCCATACCCGGGCAGGTCAACCAGATAGAGCTCGGGTCCTTGGGTGAAAAAGTTGATCTCTTGCGTGCGGCCCGGAGTGTTGGACGCGCGTGCCAGACCTTTGGTGCCGGTCAGCGCATTGATCAGGCTGGACTTGCCTACGTTCGAACGTCCGGCAAAGCAGACCTCAAGCCGGTCAGGGGTCGGCAGGCCGTTCATCGCGACCACGCCTTTGACAAACTCGGATTGTCCCGCAAACAATTTGCGGCCGCGTTCCAGCGCAAACTTGTCCGGGTCTTCGACCAGTGGGAAGGGTAGGGTGCTCATAACGCGTGAACCTTATCGCCAACTGAAATTGCGCCACCTCGGACAACCTCGGCGTAAACGCCGAAATCCTGATGGCCCCAACTGTTCAATGTGCCCAGGATATCCGCATCGCGCACGCCGGTTTTCGGATTTGCCGTTGTCGCCAAACATCGTCGGATGCGTTCTTTGACATGGAACACGGCCTCACCGATCTGTACCTCGCGACCCAGCCAGTCGAATTCTTCCCACAAGGGCAGGCCATCGAACCAGATGTTGCCACGCCAGCGCTGGATCGACAGATCGCTGCCAAGTTTTTGCCCGACCGCGCGGTGCGATGCCATATTGCACAGGCTGATCGAAGGGTAATCGCTGTCGGTCATGCCGCGACCCGGCACTCGGATGATCCGGGCTGACGCCGACCGATCCGCAGGCATCAACGGCTGGACCCAGTCCAGAAAGGCCTGCTGTTCCCGGTCCGGATCAAAGGTCAGATCCGGACGATCCGGATGTGTCAGAGTTATCGTGTCGCCGTTTAGCCGGGCCGAGATAGCCATAAGTTGCGGTGCTTTCGCCCCGCGACTGAAATTGGCGCAAGGCACCCATTGAGAGCCGTCCGCTTTCGACGCCTCATGCGCGACCGCCCAAACGCGATCCCCGGGCATGGTCTGCCCGGGGGTCACTGAAACAGTCTGGAGGGCCTCGCGACCATGACTTTTGATCGGATGCCGCCAGATATGGGTTACCTCAGCATTCATTTGTCGTCCGTTTTGGGCGTCCGCTTGAAGCCGGATTTGATGTTGCCGAACACGTCAGGCTTATAACCCTGACTGCGCATGATCAGGTATTGCTGCGTGAACGTGATCGTGTTGTTCGCGATCCAGTAAACGACCAGCCCGCTTGCAAAGCTGCCCAACATGAACATGAACACCCAAGGCATCCAGGCAAAGATCATCGCCTGAGTCGGGTCAGTTGGCGCCGGGTTCAGCTTTTGCTGCAACCACATCGAGATCCCCAATAGCAACGGCAGGATACCGATGAAGATCAGCGCCATGAAGGTTTCGGGCTGCGGACCGGCAAAGGGCAGCAATCCAAACAGGTTCATGATCGAGGTCGGATCAGGTGCGCTGAGGTCCTGGAACGGGCCAAACCAAGGGGCCTGACGTAGTTCGATGGTGACGAAGATCACCTTGTACAGTGAGAAGAAGATCGGGATCTGCAAAAGGATCGGCAAACAGCCCGCAGCCGGGTTTACCTTTTCCTTCTTGTACAGCTCCATCATGCCCTGCTGCATCTTTTGGCGATCGTCGCCTGCGGCTTCTTTCATGGCCTCCATCTGCGGCTGAAGCTCTTTCATCTTCGCCATCGAGACGTAGGATTTGTACGCCAGCGGGAATAGGATCGCCTTGATGATCAGCGTCAGGCCAATGATCGACCAACCCATGTTGCCGATCAGGGCATTGATGTTGTGCAGCAGCCAGAAAATTGGCTTGGTCAGGAAGTAGAACCAGCCCCAGTCGATGCTGTCGACGAACTTCTGTACACCGTCAGCCTGATACTCGCGGATGGTTTCCCATTCTTTGGCACCCGCGAACAGTTGGGTGGTGACTTCTTCAGTTGCGCCGGGCGCGACAGTCAGCGTCGGCAGAACCGTTTCGGTCTGATAAATCTTGCGGCGGGCGTCATATTTAGCCGCAGCCTTGAATGCCGATCCCTCTGCAGGGATCAGAGTGGTCATCCAGTAGTGATCGGTAAAGCCGACCCAGCCACCTTCCTTGACCTGAAAGACTTCGGCTTGCGCACGCTCATTCGGGTCAATGTCAAAGTCGCGCACATCGCCATAGTCGATCTCGTCCAGAACGCCGTCAGCCATGACCATAACGCCTTCATGTAGGATGAAGAAGTTTTTCAGATCGGGCAGGTCGCCGTCTTCGCCAATGCCGTGACGGGCCAGGATGCCATATGGGGCCATGCCGACCTCGGCCTGGGTATTGTTCTCAACCGACTGGGTGACGGTGAACATGTAGTCCTGGTCAACCTCAATAGTGCGGCGGAAGGTCAGGCCCTTGCTGTTGTCCCATTTCAGAGTGACCGGGGTATCGACCCCCAGGGTTTCGCCGTCTTCGACGGTCCACAGCGTATTAGGGCCGGGGACGTCAGCGCCGGCGACGCCTGCGCCCGGTGCCCAACCGTACAAGGCATAGTAAGCCGATTCCGAACCAACGGGCGACAGCAGCTCGACAATGGGCGCGCCTTCTTCGATCGAAACTTTGTAATCTTTCAGGAACAGCTCATCGATACGACCGCCGGACAGGGACAGGCTGCCTTTCAGGCGCGGTGTTTCAATCTCGACCCGAGGTGCTTGGGCGTCGGGCTCGATCTCGGTGGCGTCTGCGGTTGCTTCACCAACTGTATTGGTGCCAGCAGCGCTTGGGGTCTGAACCTCTGTACCATCAGTCGCGCTGATCTCGGCAGATTCCGGTGCGGTCGTCGGCTCGGGCGGTGGAAACAGCACGAACCAAACCAGGATCACGAGAAAGCTGAGCGCGGTTGCGAGGATGAGGTTCTTGTTCTGATCGTCCATCGGGGACAGCCACCTTAAGCAGTGAAAGACACCCGCTGGGTTCAACAGAGTGCGGGCCCAAAGGTCAAGCGGAATCGCCCTGTAATTCATCACCGATTGGGGTTCTGTGGCGTTAATTCGCGCCTAAGGACGTGCCTGACGCCCGATTTTTGGCATTCCGTTGAGTTTGTTTTGATGTGCGGCCATCCAGTCCAACGTCTTTTCAAACGGCATGGGCTTGCCAATTCCAAACCCCTGCACGTGGTCGCAGCCCAGTTGCGCCATCAGGGCATGCTCGCCTTGTGTCTCGACCCCCTCGGCCAGTGTTTCGACATTCAGCCGTTCCGCCATGGTCAAAATCGCGCTGACCAACTGTTGCTGGCTTGCGTCCCGATCCGCCTTTGCCACGAAGGACCGATCGATTTTAATGCGTGAAACGTCAAAGCGCTTGATCGACGCAATGGAGGCGTGGCCAGTGCCGAAATCATCGAGGTCAATGCAGCAGCCAAGCTTGGACATGCTTATCACGTTGCGGGTGATTACGTCATCGGGCCGCCTGGAAAACACTGTTTCAAGAATCTCGACGGTCAATCTGTCGGGCGTCAGGTCATTTTGATCCAGCTCCCATTTCAGACGGTCGATCAACGCCGGGTCGCGCAGCTCTTCTGACGAGAAATTCACGCCAATCCGGGGCACAACGACACCGGCAAGGTTCCACTGGCGCATGGCGGCGAAAGCGTGATGGCGCATCACCTGACCCAAGCGTTCCATCAGATCGGCTTGTTCTGCAAAAGGCAGGAAAACCGGCGGTCCCAGCACGCCTTTCTGTGGGTGTTCCCAACGGGCAAGCGCCTCGAACCCGGTAACGTGGCCGGTGTCGGTGGAAATCTGCGGCTGAAACCATGGGCGGATTTCGCCACTATCCAAGGCCGCAATAAACTCGTTGCGCAGGTTGGCACGCACGCGTGCCCGCCGCTGCGTTTCAGATGAAAAGGCGCGGATGGTTGCAGGACCGTTCCTTTGTGCTTCGGCCAAGGCCGCGTTGGCGGCATCGATCCACTCGGCAAAGGTGATGTCGGGCAAAGTGGATTGCAGACAAAACCCGATTGAACATGACATGTAAACGCTGGTGCCATTTAGCATGATTGGCTCATCGACGGCGGCCTGAATGCGCCCCGACATCTGAATGCAGGCCTCCAGATCCAGATTCTGCGCGGCGTGCAGGCCGATTGCGATCTTGCCCTGGTCCAGCCCAGTGGCAATGTCATGTGAGCGTATGACCGAAAGTACCCGGCTGCGGAATTGGTCAGCCATTACGTTCCCGGCCGCATTTCCGTGCAGATCAAGACATTCAGAAAACCCGTCCAATTCAACAATCATACAGGAGGCTTCGTGGCCAGTGCGCTGATTTTCCGCAAACAGCGTTTCCATCTGGGCCGCAAACCTGTCGAGAGGAAGGAGGCCGTTACCGTCTTTTTCCTGATTGCTGGCCTTGTGCGCGGTCGATACCGCGGCGAACACAAGCGGCAGGGTAAGTGCCACGACAACCAATGCCCGCTCACCACCAATCCAATACGCGGCCAGACTGATCGCAGGCGCGAAGGCCAAGGCGGGCGGGCCGCTTAGTACCATGGCAAGAGAGTCAAAAATTCTGCTGACTGAGATATGTTTCCACATCGGATCTTCGGGCCTCTACCTTGCGTTTGAAACGCTCAGGTCGACCCTAGGAAACCAATCTGAGTCACTCGTTAACGGAGCTGAGGAATTTCGTCCGAATTTTCGTCATTTTCATTTGGACTGAGTGCAAGGTTTTGAAAATCAAACAATTTTGGGTCCAAAAGATGCGACGGACGCGCATTTGTCAGGGCCCGGAACATCACTTGACGGCGTCCGGGGCTGTTCTTTTCCCACTGATCCAAAATCTGTTTGACCTGCTGACGTTGCAACCCATCCTGACTGCCGCAGAGGTCGCAGGGGATAATCGGATAGTTCATCGAGGTCGCGAATTTCTCGCAATCGGCCTCAGCCACATGGGCGAGGGGGCGGAAGACGAACAAATCGCCTTCTTCGTTCACCAGCTTGGGCGGCATGGTGGCCAGTCGCCCGCCGTGAAACAGGTTCATGAAGAACGTCTCGAGGATATCGTCGCGGTGGTGGCCTAGTACGACGGCCGAGCATCCCTCTTCCCGGGCAATGCGATACAGGTTGCCTCGGCGCAGGCGCGAACACAGGGCGCAAAAGGTGCGGCCCTGTGGAACTTTGTCCTTCACGATGGAATAGGTATCCTGATATTCAATCCGATGCGGAACACCCATGCGTTCCAGAAACTCAGGCAGGACAGTGGCCGGAAACCCGGGCTGGCCTTGGTCTAGGTTGCAGGCCAACAGATCAACCGGCAGCAGACCGCGCCATTTCAGCTCATAGAGAACCGCCAACAGGGTATAGCTGTCTTTGCCGCCCGAAAGACAGACCAGCCAGCGGGGTGGTTTGCCGTCTTTGTCATGCGCCGAAGCGTTCACCATCCCGTACTGCTCAATGGCCTCACGGGTCTGGCGCACGATGCGTTTGCGCAACTTTTTGAACTCGGTGGTCGAGGGCGCGCCAGCAAAGAGCGGGTGGATATCGTCAGCTTCGTCAAACATGCGCAGCCCCTACAGCAGTTGAGGCAACCGGGCAAGTGGCCGGGTCAGCCCAGGCGCGCCAGCAAGGCGTCCGTGTCCAACCCGGACACGGATCCGGGGATGCGGCCGCTGTTGCCCAAAAGCCTTGTGGCGATGAACCCGTCTGCAACGGCCGCGGGTGCGCGACGCAATAGCTGAGCTGCTGTCAGCAGCAATGCAGTTCGTTCGGCAAACCAACGGGCTTCACTCTCAGGCGGCAGCCCGGACCACCGATCACGATGCGCCTTGAGTGCGGCATCATAGCCGCGGTCGACACCCGTTGCTATATCCAGTTCGGCCTGCAGGACCTCAGCGGCTAGCGGTTCGCGAGACAGGCTGCGCAAAATGTCGAGACAGATCACATTGCCCGACCCCTCCCAAATACCGTTCAGCGGGGCTTCGCGATACAGCAGGGGCAGGGGCGTGTCTTCGACATAGCCCATGCCACCCAGCACCTCAATCGCCTCTACCACTACGGCCGGGCACCGCTTGTTATTCAGGAACTTGGCCAGGGCGACACCGATACGGGCAAAGGCCTTGTCTTCGGTTGACTGGCCGTCGAAGGCCTGCGCGACGCGCATCCCCAGCGTCAACGCGCCCTCCCAGTCCAACACGAGATCCGCCAGAACAGCGCGCATCAGAGGTTGGTCGATCAACCGGCGCTGAAAAGCGCTGCGATGGGTGACCCAATGATGCGCCTCGATGAGTGCTGCGCGCATCAGGCCTGCCGGGGCCACGGCCGTATCCAGCCGGGTGTGATGGACCATCTCGATAATTGTTCGAACACCCGCGCCTTCGTCCCCCAATTGGTGAGCTAAGGCATCGTGATATTCGATTTCGGACGAGGCGTTGGATCTGTTGCCCAGCTTGTCTTTTAGACGCATCAGATGAATGGCGTTGCGTTCACCGTCCAGCCAGCGGGGGACGAGGAAACAGGTCAGCCCACCGGGCGCTTGTGCCAGCGTCAGAAAACCGTCCGACATGGGGGCGGAGCAGAACCACTTGTGCCCGCGCAGACGCCAGTGCTCTCCGTCCCGGGTGGCGATGGTGGTATTGGCGCGCACGTCCGAGCCGCCCTGTTTTTCGGTCATTGCCATGCCCAGAGTGGCGCTGGATTTTTGTTCGACCGGTTTCGTCGCCGGATCATAGCTGCGCGCCATGAGCTTAGGCCGCCACTCGGAGGCGATCTGTTCATTTGCAGCAAGAGCCGGGATTGCCGCGTAGGTCATGGTCAATGGGCAGCAATGGCCGGGCTCAACCTGGCTGGCCAGGTACATCATCGCGGCGTGGGTCGTGTGGCCGCCGGGCTGACCGTCCCAGGCCAAGGCGGCATAGCCGGCAGATTGGCTGATCTGCATCATCTCATGATAGGCGGGATGAAATCGTACTTCGTCCAGGCGCCTACCGCCCTGATCGAACAATCGAAGTTCGGGGAGGTGCCGATTGGCCTCACGCCCCAGCTCACGGGTTTTCACACGTCCCAAGGTATCTCCATATGCCGCCAGAGGCGCTTCGCGACCGCCCGAGAAATGCACGGCGTTTCGCAGGACGGGATCTGAAGACCAGAGGTTAGAATCCCCGCGCACAGGCGGCTGATTCAATACGTCATGTGTCGGCAGGGAATGGCGGGCGTCGGATGTCATCTGAACCTCGGGCAGTACGAGTTCAAGTGTTCAGCGCATGTCCGAATGGGTCAAGGCTGACGGAGGGTCATAAGGATCAGCTGTCGTCTTCCTTGTGGTTGGGTACGGGGTCATACCCATCACCGCCCCAGGGATGGCATCGGCCAATCCGCCGTGCCGCCAGCCAGCTTCCCTTGATGGCCCCATGCTTTTCCAGTGCTTCCAGCGCATAGGCCGAGCAGGTGGGCTGGTATCGGCAATTGAAGCCAACCCAAGGGCTGAATACAAGCCGATAGGCCCTGACGGGCATAGCCAGGATATGAGAGAAGAGAGTCATTTCCGCGAGTTGTGTACTTTGCGAAGCGCATAGCGCAGATCGTCCAGAAGTGCCTCATAGGGTCGCGCGGCTGTGGTTTCGGCCCGACCAATCAGGACGTAATCCCACCCGTCATTGCCATTGACGGGCAGAACAGCCCGGGCGGCCTCGCGCAACCTGCGTTTGGCGCGGTTGCGTGCTACGGCATTGCCAACCTTTTTGGAACAGGTAAAGCCAACCCGAATTCCTGCTGCTTCATCCGGGGTACGTTTGCGAGCCTGCACCATCATCGAGGATGTGCCCTGCCTGCGGGCACGCGCTGCCTTAAGGAATTCAGATCGTTTCCTGAGAACGGTCAAAGATTCAGGCGCGCAAACGGACGCCGCCGGGGGCGTTTCCCCGGGCTGGTTCTTACCATCCACGAGGGCCTCCGGCGGCGTCATGTTCAAAACCTGATCGGTGAGCGGTTTACGCGCTCAGCGACTTGCGACCGCGTGCGCGGCGCGAGTTCAGGATTTTGCGGCCGGCCTTAGTGGCCATGCGCGCGCGGAAACCGTGGCGGCGTTTGCGAACCAGGTTCGAAGGCTGATAGGTGCGTTTCATCGCTCCGTCTCCAATCTATGCGGTCGGGTGCAGCGCGGATTCGCCTGCCCGTGGTGTTCGAAGCCCGTCCTCTACTGGGTAGTGGGTGGTAAGTCAAACCCCTAGGTGGGGGTTTTCGCGGCTTTTGCAACAATTCTGTAATCGGGTCGGGCAAAAGGTTTCAAAACAGCGGGATTATCGCCCCAAACCCTCACATTCCCTACCAAAAACATCAAGGCAGCGTGAGCCCCCTGTTGCGAGGGCCGCAAGCAGCGCATGTTGGGGTCAGAATGAAACGTAGTAAACCGGACAGCCTCATGAGCGAAACGACTCAGGCGCCGCGCAACGGATTGGCGCGGCATATTCCATTGCTGGTGATTCTCGCCGTCGCTGCGGTGGGATTCTTCACACTGGGCGACTACCTGACTTTTGAGACCCTGCGCGACAATCGTGAGGCGCTATTGGCCTGGCGTGACGCCAACTACTGGGCGATGGCGGCAGCTTTCGTTGGCATTTACATTGTCATCGTCGCGTTTTCGCTGCCGGGTGCCGCAGTGGCGTCAATGACCGGCGGGTTTCTTTTTGGCTTGTTCGCCGGAACCGTGTTCAACGTGTTTGCGGCAACCATCGGAGCCTCTGCAATCTTTCTGGCGGCGCGCTGGGGGTTGGGCGAATCCTTGACCAAACGGCTTGAGTCCTCGGAAGGGACGATCAAGAAACTGAAAGACGGGTTACGCGAGAATGAGATCTCGGTGCTGTTTCTATTGCGTCTTGTTCCCGTTGTGCCGTTTTTTGTGGCCAACTTGGTGCCTGCACTGGTTGGCGTGAGGTTCCGCAATTTCCTGATCACCACCGCGCTGGGCATTATCCCGGGCGGTATCGTCTACACTTGGATCGGTGTCGGGCTGGGTGGTGTGTTCGATCGGGGCGAAACACCTGATGTATCGCTGTTATGGGAACCATTTGTGATTGGCCCGATCATCGGTTTGTGTGTGCTGGCCACGTTGCCAATTGTCATCAAATCCCTGCGTGGCCGAAAGGACGGCTGAAATCATGCGAGAATTGAAAACCGATATCCTGGTGATTGGCGCCGGGTCCGGGGGGCTGTCAGTCGCTGCGGGCGCCAGCCAGATGGGGGCCGATGTGATCTTGCTGGAAGGTCACAAGATGGGTGGCGATTGCCTCAACTTCGGCTGTGTCCCTTCCAAGGCCCTGATTGCCAGCGGCAAGGCAGCTTACGGCCAGGCACATTCTGCCGCGCTGGGCGTGGTTGACGTGGTACCGCAGGTCGACTACGCCGCCGCCAAGGACCACGTTCACGATGTGATCGCTCAGATCGAGCCGATGGACAGCCAGGAACGGTTTGAAGGTTTTGGCGTGAATGTGATCCGGGAATTCGGCAGCTTCGCCTCTCCGACACAAGTGCAGGCGGGCGACAATCTGATCACTGCACGGCGCGTCGTGATCGCGACGGGCTCGTCACCGTTGGTACCGCCGATTCCGGGATTGGATCAGGTGCCGTTCTTCACCAACGAGACGATCTTTGACCTGCGCGACAGGCCCGAACATCTTTTGATCATCGGTGGCGGACCGATCGGGATGGAGATGGCGCAAGCGCATGTCCGGCTGGGCTGTAAGGTCACGGTTGTCGAAGGCCTGAAGGCGCTAGGCAAGGATGACCCCGAGGCCGCCGCGGTCGTTTTGGACAGCTTGCGCGCCGAAGGGGTGGTTGTCCATGAAGAGGCTATGGTCGCCCAGATTCGCGACAACAAAGGGGCCATAGAAATTGTGACCGAGACGGGTGAGATCTATTCGGGGTCTCATCTGTTGCTGGCGGTTGGGCGTAAGGCCAACACAGACCGTTTGAACCTAAAGGCTGCCGGGATTGAACCAACCCGCAACGGGATCAAGGTCGATGACGCGCTGCGCACGACGAATCGCAGAGTTTACGCCATTGGCGACGTCGCTGGTGGTCTGCAATTCACTCATGTCGCTGGATATCACGCGGGCATCATCATCCGTTCCGCTTTGTTTGCTTTACCGTCAAAGGCAAAAACCGCACATATCCCTTGGGCGACCTACACCGACCCGGAATTGGCGCAGGTGGGCCTAACCGAGGCTCAGGCCCGCAAACACCATGGTGACAAGGTCGAAATCGCGCGCTTTGACTATCACCATAACGACCGGGCAATCTCTGAGCGGAAAACCAAAGGGTTCATTAAGGTCGTGGTCGTAAAGGGTCGGCCTGTGGGGGCCACAATCGTCGGGCATCAGGCCGGAGAGCTGATCAACTTGTGGTCGCTTGCGTTGGCCAATAACCTGAAGATGGGTCAGATCGCTGCGATGGTTTCGCCCTATCCGACGATCGGAGAGCTTAACAAACGGGTGGCGGGTGCCTATTTCTCGCCAAGGCTGTTTGAGAATCAGATGGTTAAACGAGTGGTCAGGTTCGTCCAGCGCTGGATGCCCTAACCAGGAAGGGAGAACAGATTGAATTCGCTGTCGGGCCGATTTCTGATCCTGACGACGGTCTTCGTGATGTTGGCCGAGATTTTGATCTTTGTTCCTTCCATCGCGCGCTTTCGCGAAGACTTTCTGCTGAACCGGCTTGAACGCGCGCAGATCGCGTCATTGGCGTTGTTGGCTGACGATATGCTGGCCGAAGACCTCGAGACCGAGCTGCTGGCCAACGCCGGTGTCTATAACGTCGTGTTGCGTCGCGATGAGGTGCGCCAGCTTATGCTGTCTTCGCCGATTCCGGAACAGATCACCAAGACCTACGATCTGCGCGACGCAGGGCCTTGGGTGTTGATCCGCGACGCGCTGGCGCGACTGTTCACGACAGAGAACGAAGTCATCCGCGTTATTGGCGAGCCGGTCAAAGGGGCAGGACTGCTGATTGAAGTCACCATAGACAGCATGCCACTGCGAATGGCGATGACCGATTATGGCCTGCGCATTTTGGGGCTGTCTTTCGTAATTTCCATTATCACCGCGTTCTTTTTGTTCTTGGCCGTGCGCGTTGTTCTGGTGAAACCGATCAAAAGTGTTGTTGGTTATATGCAGCGTTATGCAGGGGCACCCGAAGACGCGAGGGGAATCATCTCCCCCAACTCCAAAGTGACAGAACTGCGCGAGGCTGAAGAAGCGTTGCAGCAGCTGCAGACCGAACTGACTCAGGCCCTGAAGCAACGTGAACGCCTGGCGCAACTGGGCGGCGCGGTGGCCAAGGTGAGCCACGATCTTCGGAACATACTGACTTCGGCACAGCTGTTTACCGACCGGATCGAAACCAGCGATGATCCCTTGGTAAGGCGTATGGCGCCCAAGCTGGTGAATTCGATCACACGGGCGGTGTCACTGTGCGAAAGCACGCTGGCCTTCGGGCGCGCGGAAGAGCCCGCGCCAACCCTGACAATGGTACCCTTGCACGATATCGCGGCTGATGTCGTGGCCAGCGAACAGCTGGCTGTTGCGGATGCCTGCGTCGAGATCGTGAACGACGTGCCCAAAGACCTTGTGGCCCGGGCAGACCCTGAGCAGATTTTCCGTGTCATGATGAATCTTGTGCGCAATGCGCGTCAGGCCCTAGTGGCATCCGGGAAGCCGGGAAACATCACGATCGCCGGCTGCGAGTATAAAGACGATTGGTGTGTTGAGATCAGGGATAACGGACCTGGATTGCCGCCCAAAGCACGCGAGAACCTGTTTACGCCATTTCAGGGCGGGGTGCGTAAGGGAGGCTCTGGGCTGGGGCTTGCCATCTCGCAGGAACTGGTGCGTGGGCACGGCGGGGACCTGATATTGGCCCATAGCGGGCCCGAGGGGACGACCTTTGAAATCAGGCTTCCGCGGGGCGATGGGACTTTTTGAAAACTTTTTGAAGAATCGACTTGCGTGTCCCGAACACCGGGTCTAAATACCGCCTCACCAACGCGGACCGATAGCTCAGCTGGATAGAGTACTTGACTACGAATCAAGGGGTCGGGGGTTCGAATCCTCCTCGGTCCGCCACTGGTTTACTTGTCAGGCGACACATAGTTCTGCCACCAGCGACAGAACCTTTCCCTTTTCGCCTCACTTCCTTCATCCAGCACCTGAACCGATTTCATTGATCCTGACTTCCTTTTGGGAAAATCAGGGCTGATTTGCAGATCAGACGCCGAAGGCGCCTGTTCCTGCTGATCTGCCACGTGGCGAACGCGGATGGGGGCGAGGCAATGCTATTCGACAATAGTGGTGCGGCCCGCAGGTGTAGCCGAGGACACGGTTTTGTCTAATAGGGTTGCCCGAGGGGGAAGGCAGCGCCTTACCCCTGATGGCCAGGGGCGTTTGGCTTGTCCAAATCCCGCTGGCCCAAAGCCAAGAGTGGCTGGTCAAGCGACGCCGTCACTATCTGACGGCAAGCCAGCTTAATCTGTTTCAGTCAAAGGGTGAGGAGCTACCATTCGTTGCGATTGCATTTCCAGTTTCTGGAGAAGCAATGCGGGTTTTGATCTCGATTCACGCGGAAGAAAACAGCGCGAAAAGTCTGGACGTCGAACACCTTTGGATTGATAAATTCATAACTGATTCAAAAAAATACTTGATTAAACGAAGGAATTTTTTGAGCGCTATGAACACGCCAGCCACTACCAAGCCCACGTTGAAAATATCGGCCACACACATTGGCCCGATCATGTCGTTGGATGCACCGCTCTCCAAAAACAAACAAAACTTGATCTTTGCAAGGAACGGGACTGGCAAATCATTTCTCGCACGTTCTCTTCGCCTCTTGGATGAAGATTCGTTAGAAGGAGTTACACCCAAAGAGATGCCTGAACTCCTTGTCTCAGAAGAAGCGCCCTCTAAGCAGGGCACGTTCCAGCTCTACGAGGATCAGGATTGCATCGGTAGCTTTGGCTTGAACTGTCTTAGTCAGTCTGTGAGCTTTTCGGCCCCGCGCTACATTTTCCACGTGTTTTCAGAGGACTATGTTGACTTTCACTTGAGGCAGAAATCCTTCGAGTTAGACGGTGAAATCAAACATGAAATAATCGTTGGTCAAGAGAACCTAACGCTGGATGCGAAAGAAAGCGAAGTTGCTTCGAAGAAAGAAAATCTGGAAGTAGCCCGAAGGAACTTTGATGAGGTCTTCGCGGCGCAAAAAAAGAAGCTGCAGGATGATTTTAGCATAAACGCTTCTTTAGGCGGATTTAAGTCTCTGACCAGTAACGCGTTTCTCGATCAATCTCAATCTTCAGATGAGCAACAACCAAAGACTTCGGTTGAGCTGCTCGCGGACTTCAACAAGTTTAAGTCGCTTCCAAATGATCCTAAAATGCCATTGGCAACCGAGCTGGATGGGCTTGGCTTGGACTGGGTTGCAATCAGTTCTTCCTTAGCAAAGATCACGAGTCCATCGAGTGTAGCGGAGGAAGTGAAGTCCAAGATAGCAGCCGATCCAAGCTTTTTTCGTTCGGGCCTAAAGCTTGCAACTATTAGCGCGAACGCCTGTCCTTTCTGTACGCAAAGTTTGACAGAAGCTGCACTGCTAGCTCTGTCAATGTACAAAGAGTATTTTGAGGATGCTGAGGCAAAGGAAAAAGACACCCTTGTACTACTTGAACGAAGCGTAAAGACTGCTCGCTCGAAGCTGACAGTCTGGAGGACCCGATACCTGACGGCAAAATCGAACTTTGATGAGTTGAAGGCCTTCTTTCCATCGGTCCAAGACAAAAATGTAGAAGACGAAAGCGCTGTACTCGACGTCATAGATGCCACTCTTGTATCGATAGAAAAAGCTTTGGCGTCTAAGCAGTTGGATTTGTCATCCGACCAAACGATACCTATAGAGAACGCCGCATCTGAATATGATCGGCTAGTAGGAATTTGTGGACGCAATAGCAGGCTTTTCGCAGACTTAGATAGCCTAGTGAATAATTCCTCCAGCGAGCGGAAATCAATTCAGAATGACGCGTGCAAAGCGTTCTCAATTGAATTTGGCAAGAATAAATCGGCAGATATCGACGCCATCATGCTTCTCAGTCAGCAGGCTCTAGAGCTGCAAAACGAGATCGACGAGCTCCGGCGTACACAGGGAGATAAAGCGGACGCGCGAACTCGGGTGGCGGAAACTTTCACACTGCTCTTGGAGCGGTTCTTTGGGACCAAGTACACATTTGATGCCCTAAAATTCAAAGTCTTACGTGAAAAGAAAAGCATGGCACGCGGAGGCGATAGGACCCTGAGCGATGGCGAGAAGTCAGTTATGGCATTTTGCTATTTCATTGCGCAGAGCCATTTGAAAGTAGACAGCAATGACGACTACTCACGGCTGTATTTTGTCTTTGATGATCCAGTAACTTCGATGTCGTCCGACTACGTTTATTCAATTGTTCAAACATTAAAACTCTTGAGGATCAGCGCGGCGGGCGAAATTGAGTTTAACCCTAAATCGGGGAATCCAAGACCTCGAATGCTGGTCCTGACCCATAACAACTATTTCTACAATGTTGCTAGTAGCAACGGTGCGATACCCAAATCTGGCCTGTTCCAACTTGTGCCTGGGACAACTCAACATACGTTGGCCAGTCAGAAGGGGTTTGCTACTCCGCATCAACAACAACTCAAACATGTTTATGATGTTAGTATTGGGAAAGCAGAGCCCGATTTTATGACGCCAAACTCAATCCGGTCGGTCGTCGAGAGCATGTGGAAGTTTTGCCGGCCAGATGTAGTTGATTTTGGTGCGTTTTTTGAATTTCTGATAGATGAATGTGAGATTGAATTGAAAAGCGTACTCATCAACGACTTGTCACATGGCGGGAAATTTGATGATCAACCACACAAATCAGACGACATCGTTGAAGCTGCGCGAGAGGCTATCGCTGTCGTGGAGTGGTTTGCAGAGGGTCAACTCAAGCACCTCTAGGAGTGTTTCAAGCAATGTCTGAATTGAAAATCCAGTGTCCGAATTGTTCCTATGAAATTGAGCTTACCGAGCAGTTGGCGGGCCCAATGTTGGCGGATCTGCGAGCATCGTTCAATGACGAACTGGCCAAGCGAGAAGAGCAAGCTTCTAAGGCACTGGCTATTGCGCAGGCGCAGGCCAAAGAGGCTGCACAGGATGAAATAGCGGCTGAGCAAGCGGCTTTGAAGGAGCGTCTAGATGCCCAGGACAAAAAGCTGAGAAATGCTCAGGCGGCTCAAACTGCTGCGATAAAGCGCGAACAAGAGCTTAAAGACAAGGAAGCTGAAATGGATTTGACGCTTCAAAAAATGCTCGCAGCAGAACGACCAGTGTTGGCTGAGAAACTGACTCGCGAGGCGGATGAAAAAGCAGCATTGAAACTCGCAGAGCAAGCGCAAGTTATGGAGGGTATGAAACGACAAATCGAAGCCCTTAAGCAAAAGTCCGAACAAGGTTCAATGCAGACCCAAGGGGAAGCAGCTGAGGTTGTCCTTGAAGAAACTTTAGCGGCTACATTTCCAATGGATAGTTTTGTGCCGGTTGCAAAGGGAGTCAGCGGAGCGGATCTTCGCCAAGATGTAGCGGGACCGAATGGTGTCGCGGGTAGTATCCTTTGGGAAAGTAAACGTACTAAAAATTGGACCGCCGGTTGGCTCGCCAAGCTGCGCGACGACCAGAGGACGTCGGGATGCGAAATTGCGGTTATCACGTCCCAAGCGCTACCCGAAGGCATTGAAAGTTTCGGAATGGTAGATGGCATTTGGATCTGTGCGCCACGCTATGCGGTACCGTTAGCGTCATCCTTGAGACAAGGCTTGATTGATGTGGCGGGGGTAAAAGGCCGCGCTATGGGGCAAGAAACCAAAATGGAGATGATCTACGACTACTTGACTGGCAAGCAATTCAAACAGCGTGTCGATGCGATTGTTGAGCGTTTCGAGGACATGCAAGACAACCTACGCAAAGAACGCGTGTTCATGGAAAAGCAATGGGCGTTGCGGGCAAAACAGATTGATCTGGTAATTGCATCTACAGTCGGGATGCACGGTGACTTACAAGGAATTGCGGGACGTTCAATGCCCGAAATTGAGAGTGTTCAAGCCCTTCTGATCGGCAAAGATGACTAGAACCATACCCGCAATTCAGGTGTGAAGATTGTCTGGTATAAAGATTTAAGCCTGCTAGATTTTACCGCCTTAGATGTTCGCTGAGGGCCGAACCAAGAATTTTCTAGGTCAGCTAGAATGCCCCTGAGACGCATGCGAAAAACCTACGGCGGCCGTGATGACTTTGAGAGTTTTCTCGGTCGACCTTTATAATCCACAATCAGCTTTTCATCCTCGAGCAGATGTAGCGCCGTTTTCCAATGGATTTTGAATTCTCGCGCCACCCTGTTGATTATCTGGGTCTCTATCCAGATACGGCGCAGCTTGTGTTTTGGTACTTTAGGTCTGCGAACCCCGCGTTGCACCTCAAAGCCGCGGTCTCTAAAGAGTTTGGACAGCGTCGCAGGTTTCATCCCGTTTGCGTTGGCAATATCTGAACAGGTTTTTCCCCTTTCATATTGCCTATAGAGGCGTTGAACATAGTCGACGCCAAGCAAATCCAAGAGCCGACGCACAACCAACGGGCTAATTCCGAGCCGCTCAGCAAATTCCCTATGGGTTTTGCTAAGTTTGAGTAGAGCGAGGAGTTTGCGGCGCAGGTATGGCTGCCACGCATTTGGCGTCTCTCGCAGGAAAATAGTCGGAACTCTGCCGCATTTTATTTCGACTACTGTGTTCAAGCCTTATCCAGTTTCTTCAAGGTCATAGATCTTTGTTTGCATCCGTTGGCGCAAAGCCGTTGGCGTTACAGCAGCTTAACTGATGACGGCCTGACATTGCATTGAATTTTTGAGGCGTAAATACGTAAATATCAGAAATTAAACAATAAAAATGACACCTGTAAAGTCATTTGTTAGGTTTCGTTAACTGGAATCAGTCGGAACAATTGACATGACAGGGAATTTGATTGTCGATCTCGCCAAACACGAGCAGATCAAGTGTGACCTTCGGCTAAAGGGCAGTTCACTGGCTAAGCTGAGCCGAGATATCGGCCGTTCCATCAGCTCAGTGTCTACTGTGTCACAAGGATACAGGCGCTCTGACTACGTCCAGAAAGCCATAGCAGAGAAGCTTGGGACAACGTCCGAGGCTCTGTGGCCGGAACGTTACGAATAACGGAGGTGCCTGCAGATGAATTAGCAACAGCAATAATAGGAAGAAAGGGTAAGGCCCCGAGGGCGGCAACCCACGAGGCCTTTGAAATCAGTATCGATACGCAACCGATACACCTTCTTCCCCCGCCATGATCGCAAAGTCAACAGTTTCGTCGTCGCTATTGGCGATGAGGTGGCTTGGCTTTGCCCAAGGAACACCAAAAGAAGGTGGAGAAGCACGATCGCCCAAGCTGGTCGGCGCTCCAAATCAAAGACATGAAAGATGAAGAGTTCACATTAACGGGCGAGATGTCGCCTGAGCGTAGCCTTGCAACACGGGGTATTCCAAGGAGGTCGACGCATAGCTCCAGAGGCGGAGCTGTTATGCAATTGCCTGGGCAAAACCGCCCGAGGATCGTTCAATATGAAAGTAAGCTGGAAGAACGGGTGTTTTTCCTGGTGCTGGCTAATCCTGCAGTGGCAAACTTGTGGGAGCAGCCACAATTCATCAGCTACCGCGATCAATCCGGCAATCGCAAAACCCACTTCATTGACTTTTTGGTTGAGCTAAAAAGCGGTCGTCGATTGGCCATAGCGGTGAAGCCGTGGAAGGTAGTGTTGGAGAAGAATTTCTTACGCGAGCTTCAGCAGATTCGCGCGGCTATGAGCAAGGACTTTGCCGATGACATTGTGTTAGTGACGGAGCGCGATTTCACCCGCGCAGAGGCCCTCAACGCACAACGTTTTGTCGAGTTCTCAAGAGCGCGAGATTTGGAGCATCAAGCCCATCTCAAGTCCGTCATCCGTGACGTTTGTTTTCCAGTAACGGTTGACGAGCTTTGCCAGTTGTTGAGGCTCGGTGACGCAGGGTTCAGGAGCATTGTGATAGCCATCTATGAAGACGTTCTTACGGCCGACAGGAAGCAACTGATTGATCTCGACACATTGCTTGCGAAGGGAGGTGCAAAATGAACCTGCCTTTCAGAGTGAGTGTCTTTGGCCTTCTGACAGTCGATGGTCGGAAGTACAAATTAGACCGGAAAACCAACTTTGGTTACCACTTCGAAGATTTTGAAGGGACCGGTCGAGATCTGTCTCTCACATTTGACGAATTTGCCGACATTCTACAAAGGCCCGATGTGACTTTTGATCCTGGGTATTTTTTACCGGAGCGTCAGGACGTGCGAATGAGTGCGGGTGTTGAGGCAATTGCAAGCCTGCCGGAGGACGTGAGATCCGAAGTGGTGTGGCGCTTCTCCTGGGTCGACGGGTTTTATCAGTTCGAGCGTGATGATGAGGCAAAGCGGACAGATCTCTCACTTCAGAGCGTCATTCCTTCCATCGAGGCCCATGTGAACAAACAGGCGCGGGCTGCCCAAAGCAATTGGCAGAACCCGAGGGCCGGAAAGAAAAACGTCTTCCGCGATCCTCCCTGCCCACGGACTTTGAGAGAATGGGTGAAGCGTTTCGAAATTGCAGGCGGCTCTCTACTTGGATTGATCCCGGGCACACATAGGTCCGGCAATCGAACCGCGCGGTTCTGCCTGGAATCTTCGCGATTGCTGGGCGAATGCCTCGAAGCCTATTTGACCCAGAAAAGACTAACCAAGAAGAACGTCGCTGATGTGTGCCGAGACCGGTTTAAGGCCGTAAACGAGCAACGAATGGTGGAGGGCAAGCCCGAACTCACAATCCCGTCGCGGCGCAAAGTTGAGCGCGCACTTTCTGAGCTTGACCCTTATTTCACATGCGTCCAAAGGCACGGCGTCGACTACGCCAATCGCAAGTACGCGCTCTATGAGGAGGGTGTCACTGCGAGCTATCCGATGGAGCGTGTTGAGATAGATGAATGGTGCGTTGATCTGATCACGATATTGGCCGAGCGCGGAGCACTGGACCATTTGAGTCCCGAAGAGCTCGCAAAGCTGAACCGTGGGCGTCGCTGGCTCTATCTCGCGATCGACTGTGCCACGCGATGTGTGGTGGGGATGAGACTGGCGGAAAAGCCGAATTGCCAAGACGCCATGGCTCTGTTGTCCGACATCACACGTGACAAAACGGACCTTGCGATAGCGGCTGGCTGTAAGTCGACCTGGCATCACCATGGCGGTTTAAGTTCCCTGGTAACCGATTTGGGCGTTGCATTTGTGGACGATGCGTTTCGAAGTGCTGTCTTTGATGCGCATGGGGTTGTTGAGACGCCACGCGGAGGGCTACCGCGTTTGCGAGGGCGCGTGGAGCGGATCTTTCGAACCTTTGGGACGGCCCTGATGCCGCTTCTCGCGGGTCGCACTTTTTCCGATCCTAAAGAGCGAGGAGACTATCCTTCAGAAAAGATGGCCTCTCTTTCAGATGATGTGCTGATGGAAATCCTCATCCGCTTTGTTGTAGACGTGTATCACAACATGCCGCACCGCGGGCTGAACGGCGAAACACCCAACAATTGCTGGAAACGCCTCGCCGAGAAAATGGGCGTTGTCACCAAGCTCGCAGAAACCACCAGGCGTCGAGCTTTCGGTTTAAAGTACAAACGGTGTGTCACAGGCAAGGGTGTTGAGTTGTTTGGCATCGACTACACCTGCCAAGCACTGCGTGAGTTTTATTTGCACGACCGTCGCCGTCACGTTCACATCAAAGTTGACCTGAACGACCTTGGTTGGATCATGGTTAAGATCGGAAAAAAGTGGCTTGCAGCGTGTGCTCTGCAGAAATGTTTCGATGGAGTAACTTATGAACAGTGGGAAGCGACCGCGCGTCAGCTGCGGCTGAAACACAAGGCTGAGGCCGTGCTTCAGGAGAAGATCATCTCTGACGCATTGCATGCCATCATCCAAAAGAACTCAGAAGAAGAGCGCCGGTTCGGAGCCGTTCTCAAGCGTCAGACACCTACTGGGCTTAGACGGGCCAGAGAAGATCTGTTCCAGGGTTTGAGCATCCAAACGGATGATCCTGAAAGCTTTGACCTTCCGCCAGAGCCAGATCTATTCGGCCATGTCATCCCGTCATCGGACGAAGGAGAAGATACCACCGAGGTTACAGCTGATCAGGGGCAAAGCCCCACTGGGGATCGTCCCAGAACTTCGAAATGGAGGATTGAGGATGACTGATCTCCCCTGCGACCCATCTGATGAGATTGACGTCCAGATTGCGCGTCTTCGAGATATGTTCGTTTCACACCAGGTATTCCACGATTTCAAACTTCTTTTTGATCGCCATCTCCGCCGAAGACGAGCGGCTATCCGATTGGGCAGCCGAAGCGAGGCGCGTGGTCTTGCACTGATCGGGGCGTCAGGCTGTGGGAAATCCACTCTCGTAGACCGCTTGTTTGACAATCATACTGACCTGATCCTGCCAACGGAGGGCTTGGACGTGGCGGAAGTGATCCGGCTATTGGTGCCGTCACCAGCGACGCTAAAGAATGTTGGCACGACGATCCTGTCCAGTCTGGGATATCCGCTCACTCGTGACAAGTCGGTGGGCATCATATGGACGCAGGTGCGTCAGTTTCTCCAAATGCGAAGGACCCTGTTTGTGCATCTGGACGAGGCTCAGGACCTCTACATCAGCAAAGGCGTCAAAACCCGCAATGACGTGGTGAACACCCTGAAGTCTCTGATGAACGATAAGGATTGGCCGGTTGGACTCGTTCTGTCTGGCACGCCCGATCTGATCGAGATGATCAATTCGGATGTTCAGCTTAAAAGGCGCATAGATGTTGTGCACCTGGGTGCAGTGAGTTGGATTTCCCACGAACCCGAGATCACAGAGATCTTTACTGAGTTCGTTGGGAAATCTGGTCTGATACCTTCCATCGAACTTCAACAGAGAGAGTTTCTCAAGCGGCTGGTCCATGCAGGTGGCAATGAGTTTGGATTGTTCATCGAAATGTGTCTGAGCGGGATAGAAGAGGCGCTCTATGACGGGGAAACCCAACTCCGACTTGGACACTTTGCAGAGGCATTCCGTCGAAAGTCGGGGTGTATCCCTGCATTCAACCCGTTCCTTGCCCAAGACTACCTGAGCATTGATGTCAGAACCATTATGGGCTGGTTGGATCCTGATGACCCTTCGCCGGATGGAGGATTGTCATGACAGCACTACTCGCTCTGACTTTGACTCATCATCACATGGAAACCCCTGCCTCTTATGTCGCCCGCCTGTCACGCCGCAATCGCAGTATTCCGAGGGAGTTCTGTTCAGATCTGGGTCTGGGATGGCCCCATATCTGTTCGGCCCATCCGGATCAGCTGGAGCGACTGTCTCAACTCGCTGGGGTGCCACTTGAGGCGTTGGAATTGGCGGCATCCAGATTGGTTGGCCCTTGTCGGTACCGCGTCGGGTATTCCTTTGCCACCACAGGTTCCTTCCGTCGGGCTACCACCCGAATTTGTCCGAAGTGTATTGTGGATGTCATTGATAGGTCGGGCCCTGAGAACGCGTTTCAACTTGTTGAGTGGTTGGTGCTTCCGATTGGGACCTGCGCAAGACACGGCGTTCCGCTGCTCCAGCTTCCCAACGCGTCATACGTACATCGCACCTATGATGTGGTTGAACAAGTAACGCGTCACCAAGATGTGATCTTTGAAGCCGCTCAAGACGCAACATCGCTTGGGCGATCCTCGTTTGAAACCTACCTGAGCCGCCGTATCGAGTTTGGGGTTGCCGGTGACTGGTTGGACTCGCTGGAGCTAACGCATCTTCATCAGGCCGCTCTGACATTAGGTATGGCGATTGCAATGGATCGCGGCGTCGGCCGCTCGGATTTGGACTTCGAACAAGAGCGTACTGCCATGTCGGCCGGATTCGAGATTCTGAAGAGTGGGCCGGAAGCCCTGAAATCTGAGTTGGAGCGTGCCAGGCGCCGGTCTTCCTACAAGCGGTCATATTTTACGACCGATATGGGCGAATTCTATACCTGGCTGAAAGAAACTGAAGAGGACCCAGCGACAGCAGTGCTCAGGTCTTGCGTGCAGGATTTCGTTCGGGAGAATTATCCGCTGCAGACCGGTGCGAAAGTTCTGGGTACGGAAATCACAGCACCCAAACTCATCACGCTTGAACGCGCGCGGGAGCTACATGGGGTCGGAGAGGTTCGGGTGCGAGGCATTCTCGCCCATCTTCGCGGTATAAATGCGAGCGACCTGTCATACATGAAAGATGTCAGCCATGAGGATCTGGCTGCCGTGCTCGACTTCTGGTCTGGGTTGCAGAATACCAAATCCACCGCGGTCCAGCTGAATATCCATCCGGTCCATGTTAAGGCACTGATCCGGCACAATGTTCTGGAAGCCTATCGTTTTGGAACGTCTTTGCGCTATGTGCCATCGTCTTCGGTACAGACCTTGCTGACTAGGCTTGAAGGCTTACGCATTGCCTCTCGGGCACGTCATAGGCTGGCCCTCTCGGAGTACAGCCGACAGAGCAGGGTGGCCCTGGCTCGCGTTGTCGCCGATTGGGCAGCAGGCCGACTGACCGGCGTTTGGAGAGATCCGGACGTAGAGGGGTTGGCTGGAATCCTTATCGACTGCGCTGAGATCCTGGAGAAATCGGAGCGCGTGTTTTCTGGCGATCTGTCGCTTCTGGATGCGGCGGCGCGCTTGAGAATTAGCATCGGCTCAATCCGGCTATTGCGAGATGGTGGATACCTGAATCAGATAAAACTGCGAAATCCGGACACGCAGCATTATCGTTGCTACATCACTGAAAAGAGTATTCAGACTTTTGAAAAATCCTACGTAACGCTGGGCCAAATGGCAGAGCAGTTTGAGATCGCGGCGATCCATTTGGCTCCAGCGCTGGACCGAAGGGATGTTGAGACAATCCCCTGTGAAGCTGGGTTTGTTCGTGCTTACCCGAACGAGACACGGGATGTGGTTCGGGAACTGGCGAACTGAGTAACGAGTTAATCTGGTCTGATGATCTCAACGGATATTAGAACCAGTGCGCGCGGCGGAGTTGGCCAGATGCTCTGCCGCGCATGCTCACCAATAATAGTGGGGTTTGGGACATGATAATGCCGCCTCCGATGGCCATAGTTCCGCGGTTGCTTGCCTAGTTCCTGTTGACAAAAACTGTGTTGTACCTTCCCAGATGGCTGTCTTGACACTGCGAGAAACACGATGACCCGTCCAACTTTCACCTCTAGCGTTTCGCCTGAGATCGAGCAGGTCATCCAATCTAAGCTTACCGCTTTAGAAGCGGATTATGATGTCCGAGTGCTGTTCGCCATTGAAAGCGGCAGCCGTGCTTGGGGTTTCCCGTCCCCCGACAGTGATTACGATGTACGCTTCATCTACGTACATCGGCCAGACTGGTATCTGAGCATTGAACCCGGCCGCGATGTCCTCGAACTGCCAATCGAGGGCGATTGGGACATAAACGGTTGGGATATTCGTAAAGCACTTGGTTTGTTGATCAAACCTAACCCTGTGATGTTGGAGTGGTTATCCAGTCCTATCAGGTACAGATGGAATGATACGATATGTGAACGGCTGATTGCCTTCGCAGCCAAGACGACCTTCGTTGAATCCTGTCTGCACCACTATCGCAACCTGGCACAGAAACAGTGGGACAAGCATGTTGGTGAGAGCCTGGATGTGAGCTTCAAAACGTATTTCTACATCCTGAGACCCGCTTTGGCGATCTCGTGGATCCGGCAGATACCCGACACGCCACCGCCCATGAACCTGCATGATCTCATGAAAGATCAGGACCTGTCTCCCAACCTAGTAGGGCACATTGACAGGCTTTTGACTTTAAAAAGCAAAACCAAGGAAATGGGTCGTGGACAGCGCATAGCGGTCATTGATGAATTCATACACGATCAAATGGCGTGGGCATCCGTAGTGAAAAAGAACGAAGATCGCCACGACCTCATGACCGAGGGCAATAACTTGCTGCGGCACATCGTGAGAAAAGAAGCGGGACTTGGTTTGTGATCTAACGATGGCCGCAACGGGCCAAACTGCTTCGGTCGTCTCAACGGCCACCTGAGTCAAAGTGCGCGGCGGAGTGATGTGATGCTTCCGCCGCACATTCTCACCAATAGTAGTGGTGGGGTTTGCGCCCATCGGGCCAGACTAGGTCGTCAGGATCAGCGCCTTTCAGGATGCCGAACGCAAGAGACTTGGATTTGCGTCTCGTTGGACGCGTGTGAAAGGTGATGTCGTGACAGCGTGGCCAATTGCCGAGCCAGCGGACATCATCCGGGTCTTTTCCGAGACGACGGCTCAGACCTAGGCGTGAGTACCCGTTCCCAAGCACGGTACGGGGACGTTTGCGTTTGTAATGGGCCATGTCATTGGCCTTTCATGCAGTTTCTGAACTACATGGCACCCTCCATCGGTTGGCTCGTTGGTTTTGGGCTGGGCTCGGATAGACGGCGGAAAACGCAGCCGGTCTGAATATCGGACTGGGCGAACAAGATCAATGGGGCGGGAAAAAGCCGCTCAATGTGGTGTTAGGTGATTGAGCCGGTAGGCTGTGGACGGACGGTCCACTCAACCAGAGATCGCTTCACATAACACCCGTTCAGTGATGTTCATATTTTGTTACGGGAGCGCCAAACATCCTTGGGCTGCGAAATTCCGGACGCTGCGACGGACCGGCAGCGCCCCGGCTGGCGCCAAACTTCTAACTGTCGTCACCCTCACTCTTGGCGAGTGACCTGTTGCCACCATTCCCGTTGGGTCGAGCTGCTTGGGGAGCAATCGGCGGATTGCAGCCTGAAGCGAACATAGTTCTGAATTTAATTTTTTTGAAAGCAAACGTTTATTGAGGTAGATGCAATTCGTCCCTTGTGGGCGAGAACTTCTGTTCACGGCTTTTTTAGCCGATTGCGAGACCGGAGATCGACATGGTAATGCGTTTTGACCGAACCGCGAGCTTTGCAGCCGTTGAGAGTTTATTATCCAATGACCGTGGCCTGTCCAAGCATAACACTAGTTTTCTATTGAGATCTCGAATGGATTTTCACTAACCAAATATATGGCGTAACCGGCTCCAAAATGAGCGACATCATCGGCGAAGCTGATGCGATTATTGGAACTAGACGTCGCGATGCCAGTTTGCAGCTATTCACCGATGGTCTGACCTGGAAGGCACTTGCGAACGCCATGCGTAAGCCAATTCAACGACAAAAAGTGATGGTCGTATTACCCGGATTTACACAAAGGAGATGCATTAATACCTTGGATCAATAACCTGGACGAGCCATCCCTTTGCCCAAACGGCTCCAATTGCCTCAAAGCACATGGCTTCTATCCATTTAATAACAATGCAATATAAATCTCGATCGAAGTGAAACAAACTGACCCCACACCGGTTTCAATTCCTGGCGCCCAGTCAAAAGTTGAAAGAATCAGTATTATTTACTATCATACGTAATATTAACTTTTCCGATTTGACGGAGATTTTGTTGTGAAATTAGCTTTGGTATTTGTCGTTTTGCTCGCTTTGCTGTTTGCAGCATCCCCTTCTTCGCTGCATTCACAGGTTGGGTGCGACCCTTCGCGCGAATCGTGCCGATAAGATAGCGATGTAACATCATGTCTACGGACGGTATGCACGACGTTGTCGCGCTGATTTTTGGCGTCGGCATAATCATTGCGTTTTCTCATGAACGTTTTAACCGGATTTCCTACGAGACCGGCAAGCGTCTTGATCGGTTGGTCTTGTTCCTGACGCCGGATAAACTGCGCGCGCGTCGACAGGTTACATATGCCTATTTCATCTACACGCTTTCGCTGATCATCCTCTATCTGATCCTGTGCGCCTATGCCGAGGTTCTGTTGCCCCTGATCGGCGGCCAAAGCCTGTTGCCCGAGATTGGGGCCAGCACGTTGCCGACCGAGGCGTCGACAAGCACGGCCCCTGTGTCAGACGCCTCATCCGAACCGACCACGGGTTTTGCGCCGATGGGAACGTCAGCGGTCGAATTCTGGATAGAAAGCCTTAAACCCGCCGTGAGTTCCGAGCCCGCGGACGCCAGGTCAGGCATCAATATCGCGCCGGAAGTGTCCATGGGACTGGCCCTTATCATGGTAGGGCTGGCACCATCCATTAAGGCGCTGGTTCGCGTGGATGAATGGCTGCGCATGTTTGCGCATCGCGTTGCAGGAATTCCGACCTGGGTCATCGACACCTCGGACGCATTGCGGTCGAACGCCAAGGTTCTGCGGTTCTTCACGGATGGCGAAGAAGATTACTCCAGCGAATATTTGATTTCGGAACCCGAGCGCAAACGGGTCATGGACCTGCACGTCAAGGCCAAGCCCTTTCTGGGCAATTTGGATGATTTCATCCTGAATATCGAAGTCATCCTTGTGGCGTCGGCCTGGTTTCTGGATGAAAAGCTGCGGATCACGGGGGCTGGTGACAAAAACCGTTTCGAGGAAATCGAAAATGAACTGCGCCGCCGCAAGAACGAGTTGTTCAGTTCCGCGAACAACCCCGATCTTTCCTATGAAGACTGGGATGCGATGGCCACCGCTGCGGATGAGTTGGCCAGCGATTTCTGCGTGCTGATTGCCCTTTACGACGAACAGGACGTTATTCAACCCTATGATCAACGCCCTGCTCCCACCGAAAGCCAGCGCCGCGCGCGGGCCAGACTGCGGCAATTTGTAGACGTCCTTTACAAAAACAAGACCGAACCGCTGATGCAGCGTCGGGGCAACAATCTGGCACTGTTCTGGACGCTGGCAATCGTGCTGATCTGGACGATCGCCTGGGCCGTACTGTGGCCGGGGCGTGCGGAATTCAACCTGACATGGGGCTTGCTCAGCAGCGATACATATCTCAGGATCAGGCTGTATTCAGTCAACGCATTCAACACCTACTGCATCGCCACAATCGTTGCGATCACCATTCGCTGGGTCCGCATGACTTCGGTCGCTGAGGACGGCCAGCGAAAGTGGGAAAACATGCGCTATCCCAACCACTGGACGCGATGGCTGCCGCAGGCCCTGGGCCTGTTTTTGATTGCCTTCCTGGTTTCTACGGCATTGAACATCGCGGTGCAGATATGGCTCACGGAAACCCGAACCACCGAAGCAGAAGCCTGGCGCATGACATTCGAAGAGTTCATGACCTCGATCCGCTGGCGGTTTGAATACATGGGTCCGATTTCCTTCCGGGCGGCCTGTCTGGCGGTGCTTGTGATTGTACTTTTGGATGCAAGGCAACGATTGTGGACGGATGCCGGGCGGTACGAGCAGAGACAGCGCAAGGGGCGTCCCTCTAGCGACCAGCTGAAATCGAATGCTAAAATCTGGCGTCAGCTGTCGTTTCTGGACAGTCTGGCCTGGGTCGCGATGGGTGTGATTATGATGCTGATCATAACCCCTGTCATGCGCTATCTGTCTTTTCTGGCAGCTTCTCAGGATTATCCGCGGCCGTTCGATCATATTGACGCCGGGCTAATGATCTGGGCGACGCTTTATACCGTTGTTCTGGCGGCTTTGGTGATGTTCTGCCTGTCCGAGGTTCTGACCCGTCGTGCGTTCTATCGTGCCCCGAAAGAGACCGCAGACGGCATACCTTCTGACGTTGTGGGGGCTGAGAAATGAAAGCCATTGCCCGGATCACCCTGCTGAGCCTGATCTGCCTACCTGCGCTTGCGGTTGGACAAGATACCCAACCTGAGGCCGTTGAAAACGAGGATCGAAACGTCATCATGGGCGCGCGCACCGATGTGCCGCCCTTTATCTGGAAAGACAAAAAGAGCCAAAAATACCGCGGGCTGTTCTGGGATATCTGTGTCGAGGCACTCGTGCGTTCAGATCGCCCGTTCGACACCGTGCCAATCTCGGCCGGGCAAAGGGCGGACCTTTTTTCCAAAGGCAGTTACTGCACAAATGAGAAAGAAAAATACGATTCATGCACTGCCGAGATCGGGACAGTGGACCTGTTATGCGATCCGACCACTGTGAACCTGAAACGGATGCAGACGTTCACGGAAATAGATGCCGACCAAACAGGTGAAAGCCTGCACCGGTTTGTGTTTTCTCCCATCCTTTATCTGGCAAACGGGTCGTATTTCCAGTTGGGGTATCCCAGAAGGGTTTATCGGGAAAAGCTTGCGAAAGAACTGGAACGTCGATGCGATCAGTTTCCGGGGTTGGACCCTGTCTTTTGTGGCAAGCGCGAAAACCCCACCGGCCTGGAATGGCTTCGCCGACCCGATCAGTCGTTGTTTGACAAGAAGCCAAGTATAGACTGGAAAACCGCCTGCGATGCTATCCTGAACGCCATGACAACAAATCTGGAGTTGCCGGAATCTACCGAAGATCAGAAGCGCAAAGTTTGGCCTCCGCAAATCTGGCCAGAGCCGGACCCGGTAGAGCCTGAGTTCGAAATTTGGGGGTACCTCGACGGGTCGACCATCGGACCATCAGTTGTCAAAGCCGCCGAACTGGCGCCTTCGTCCGTCGGCATTTGCACCCAAGCTTTTGACTCACATACCTTGGCGACCGAGGCGTTCTGCAACGGCAAGATTTACCGCTATTTCGGAGATGTCGATCTGGTTCGGGCAGCGGTCGACACCTATCGCGCCAACAACACGGACAATGACTGCCTCGCAGATGAAACGCCATCTTCCCGCGGGACTTATGAACCCTATGCCTTGGTTCTTTCCAACGAAAACAGCGGCTTCCCCGAGGATTTCACGCTGGCGCTATATTCCATGTTCACCGACGGCACGATTGCCCAGATGTTCAACGGGCGGTTCGGGGAAAGACGGCAATCTCAATACTTAGAAACATTGTTCAGAATTAACAGCATACCAACCGGCAACGTGAATCCCGAGGAATAGAACGGCAAAGTTCTCGCTATCTATCTGGCTGTTTTGAATAAAAAACCTGCTGCCTCGTAGGGACAATGAATTTTCCCGGACCGCCACGGTCCTCGTTCTGCATTTTGATGACCGGAGAAAGAATTGTGCCTGGTGCTATAGACAAAAAGTTCATTACAGCGCGCGGTGTCCGCAAGGACTGGGTCGATTTGAGGGATCAACCGTTTGTGCCCGGCCTGTCCATCCTTTTGGACAGTGTGTCACTTGACCAGAACCTAACGGATCCCATCCCTGGCACGGATTTGAGGCAGCCGATCTTTGGCGTCCGCAATCAAAAGCACACACAGCGTTGCGTCGGATATTCGCTGGCCGCTTTGATCGACATTCAACGCTGTTTGCAACTGCTGCGCCGCTCCGACGGACAGGCCAAGTTGGATCAGAAAAAGGATACACTTCGCACGGATATCGCCAGCGCTGACATGCTGTACCGGATGGCTTATTTCCATGACCGTTACCCGGACAACAACGAGCAGCAGGAAGTCGCGGGCATACGCTCGCTCCGTTCTGCCGTAAAGGGGTTCTACCATCACGGTGCCTGTCTGGACTGGCCCATGGACACTCAAGCCACTGAAGAAAGCAGGTGGCAAAGCACAAGCTATTTCCCGCAAAGCAAAAACAATCAAACCTATTACCCGTCTGTCGCCCAGGCGAAAAAGGCGCGTGAAATCGGGTTAGGGGCCTATTTTCGCCTCGCATCATCGCTCAACCACTATCATTCGGCGCTCAACCAGGCCGAGGCTGTATTGGTCTCGACCCAAATCCATGACGGCTGGCTGAACGTGACAGCAGCCAACGGAGGCATCATCCCTTGGCCCCCCAAGGAAAGCTTGATTGGATATCATGCGGTGGTTCTGACAGGATATGACAGCAACGGGTTTCATGTTTTGAACTCTTGGGGTTCGGACTGGGGCGGGTACCGTGGACAAGCGGGCATCGCACTTTGGTCGTACGCGGATTGGGCAAAAAACATCATTGACGCTTGGGTTCTGCGGCTTGGTGTGCCTGCACCAAAGGCCTTTGACGTCTCTATCGGCGAACAAGGGTTAAACGGGCTGTACCAACCCATTCAATCCGGTTCGACGCCCTGCTTCGAATTGGTCGGCCATTTCATGCATCTGGACGATGGTCTGCACGTATCGACAGGATCCTATCCCTCGTTCGCTTCCAGTTGGGGAAAAACCTGCGACTACCTGAAAAGTACCTTGACACCCAAGCGGACAAAGGCCGCGAAATCAGAGCACCCGTATAAGGGTGTGCTGGTCTGGATACCTGGCAGTCTGGAAGGGATAAAACCTGCCTTCAATGCGGCTGCGGCGCGCAAGCGTGCGATTAAAAAGCTGAATCTGTATCCCTATTCCATCTTCTGGTGCAACAGTTTCGCAGAAACCTCGCTGGAGGTTTTTGACGTCCTCTTTGACGACTGCGAGCAACAGGCCGGAGAACGCGCTCAGCATCTGGACGCGCTGATTGAAGAGCGCGTGCGCGGCATCGGCCGGGCCTTTTGGCGGGAAATCGAAACCAGCGCAAAGAAAACCTTGCGCGGCCCCACCGAACACCCGACCGAACCACAGAAAACCGACGATCATTGGCCGGGCTATGTAACCTGCTTTCTGCGCGGACTGATGGAGTTGAAGGACGAAACGCAGTGCGAAATTCATCTGGTCTGTGAAGGCGCCGGCGCGTTGGTCGTTCACGAAATGCTGTTGATGATTGCCGAGGACAGAAAAAGACCGGCTGAACGGCAGCTTCTTCCTAGCCACGATGCCTCGGCCCTTTTCGATACGCTGCATCTGGTTCATCCGGTTATCGGTCTCGGGCGTGCCAACCGGTATCTGACACCCTGCCTTGAGGCGATGAACGGCGGACAGACCGGCAAGCACCGATCGCCCAGTCGGTCGCAAACGCCAACGGTCACACCGCGGGTCGATTTGTCCGACAAGCAACTGTCGGACATCCGGGGCCGGATTTACGTGCCCGCCCCGAGCCTTGAGAAGAACCTGCGCTTTGGCCGTTACAGCAAGCCGCTGCTGCATCTGGTGGCGCACGTCTTTGAAGACCCCAACTATATCCTGTCGGAAACCGGCACTGTTCAGCGCGGTCAGCATCGTGATTTTCTGGGTGCCGCCAATATTGCGGGTAGTCAGGATTTTCCGGCCCAATCGGCGATTTTCCAGCTCAACCGCATATCGAACCAATCCGAAACCGGCGATCCGGTAACGCAATCGGACCTGATGCGGGACCCCACAATTACCGAAAGCATTTTTCAAACCATCCGGGACTGCCGCAGGTAGCCCGGTGTATCAGCAGGGAGGACGCTGAGAATGGCAAAAATTTCCGTTGAACAACTAATGGCGATAATGGCCGACCCGTCGATTGAAGAAAGCGAACTGGCCCAGTATTTCACCGTGGATCAGGAAGCCTCGGGCGCCTTTGCGCCGCAGTTGAAGATCAACCCGTCCACGGTTCAGATTCCGCGCAGCGCGGATGCCGATCAGCGCACGGCGGCTTTAATGAATTCCGCCAACTGGTTCGCCCGTCTTCGTCGACAATCCCGGTTCCGCAAGGCGCTGTCCAAGGGGTATGACGGGCCGATCATTGTTTCAGAAGGAGACAGCTGGTTTCAGTACCCGCTTTTGCTGAAGGACACGATTGATCACCTGATGGACGACTATGCCGTGTTTTCGCTGGGCGCGGCGGGCGATTTGCTCAAGCGGATGGCGGACAAAAGCGAATATGTCTCGGCCCTGCGCGAAACGGGGGCGGAAATTCTGCTGTTGTCCGGTGGCGGCAATGATCTGGTTGCCGGCGGCGCGCTGGCCTCTCATCTGGAAGAGTTCGATCCCGCGCTGCAGCCCGAAGACTATCTGCTGCCGTCCTTCCATCGCCTGCTGGACGATGCGTTGCAACATTATGGCCGCATGTTCCGCGAGGTGCAGACCAAATTCCCGCATGTTTCGATACTGTGCCACGGTTACGACTATCCGGTGCCGAACAAGGACCGGTGGTTGGGCAAACCGATGGAAAGCCGGGGCATTCGCAGCAGGTCTTTGCAAAAGGCCATCGCAGCGCGGATGATGGACAATTTCAACCGTCGTCTGCGACGGCTGGCAAATGCGATGCCGCATGTCACCTATCTGGATTGCAGAGGTGTAGTGGGCGATCATCGCTGGCATGACGGCCTGCACCCAACCGACGAAGGCTATGGCGACGTGGCAAAGAAGTTCCGCCGCGAGATCGAGGTGCTCGCCAATTCCCGCAGCGGCCCGTCGATGATCATCAGCGGCCCGTTCGGCAGGGCGTCGGAACTGTCGCGCGCGATGGCAGCGCCGCCGGTCATTGCCGGTGGTCAACCAAATGGTATGTCGCTGCATGTCGGGTTGAATACGGTCGATCCCAATCACTATGACGGGTGGGACGGCCAGTTGACGGCCTGCGAAGCGGATGCGCAAGCAATGGAGGCGCTTGCAACAACCGAAGGCTTTGCCCCGACCCATCTGCTGACTTCAGATGCGACGCGGGAAAACGTGACCGAACAGATCCGCCGCGCTGCGCGTGACCTGAAAGGCGGCGACATGTTCCTGATGACGGTTTCGGGCCACGGCGGTCGCCTTCCTGATTTCAATCAGGACGAAGATCACGATGGCGACGTCAAGATGGATGAAACGCTGTGCCTCTATGACTTCCAATTGGCCGATGACGAGCTTTACATGCTGTGGTCGGAATTCCGGGCGGGCGTGCGGGTTCTGATGGTGCCCGACACCTGCCATTCGGGATCGATGGTCAGGTTTGGCCCGGCCGGTCCTTCCATGTTGTTCGGACGCCAGATCGACGCACCGCTTGGGGTGCGCGCGATGCCTCTTAACGTGGAAGACCGGGTCTGGCGCGCGAATGAGGCTGTCTACCGCGAGGCGTCGCGGTCTTACTCGGCCCTCAAGGAAAGCGTGATGACAAATCCGCTGTCGACGCCGGTCAAGGCATCGGTTCTTAATCTGGGTGCCTGTAAGGACGAGCAGTTTGCCATGGACGGCGCACACTATGGCGCATTTACCGGCGCATTGCTGAAAGTCTGGAACAACGGTCGGTTCCCAGGGGATTACCGTGCGTTCCGGGCTGAAATCGACGCCGAAATCGACAGCCCGAGCCAGACACCACAACTGTTCGAAAAACTTGTGTCCGACCCCGACTTTACCGGCGACAGGCCCTTTACCCTGCGTCCCGGAGGGGCCGCAAGTGTCGCGCATTCCCCAACAGCGCCGGTCACTATGGCCGAGGATGAAGTTGAAGGTGACGGTGAAGAAGCTGATCAGATTGATCAGGCACTGGCCGACGCAATCCTGTCCGCCAAACATCGCGGTGCGGGGTTCCGGGATTCACAGGCGGCGCTGACATGGTCCGAATATGCCGATTTCGACGCCTTCATACGATCCCTTGGCCTCAGGCATTTTTCCACCGACGAGTTTCTGATTCTGGGTGGTGCCCACAGAACGCCCGGCGGCAATTGTCAGGGCAAGAACACTTACCCGCCACGCGCGCTGTGGACAAATATCGCGGAAACGGCCCGCGTGCTGGAACATCTGCGCGAACGTCTGGGCAAGCCCATCGTGATAACCAATGCCTATCGGGGACCGGCCTATAACGCCTGCATCGGTGGCGCCAGCGGCAGCCAGCACATGAAGTTCACCGCGCTTGATTTTCAGGTTCGGGGTATGTCGGCCCCGGATGTGGCGCAGGCGCTGCGTGTGTTGCGCGACCGAGAGCATTTGTTCAAAGGCGGGATTGGGCGCTATAACAGCTTCACTCATGTCGACACACGCGGGAACAATGCCACCTGGCCACCCGCCTTCCGCAACAGCGCCTTGCCCGCCGCAACCTCGATGGCACCCGCAGGGCCGCGGAACCTGACCGAGCGTCTGGCCATGCTGAACAGCCTTGAACTAGCTCCGATGCGTGGAAGACGGTCCAAAACCGCAAGCTCAGCATTTGCTGATCCGGTTGTCCGGTCCTCTAACGCCTTTGACCCCAGTTCCGAGCTTGCAGAAAAGCAGCAAACCCTTGCGGCCGCTGTCAGCGCGTCCAGCGTCATTTCCTTTGTCGAAAACCTGACGCCGGGCCAGAAAGAGGACGTACTGCTGTCAACGCTGTTTGCGCAGCGTGCTGCGGACAGTCAGTTTGATCCGGTCAATCAGCGCGAGGCATGGTTTGCCCGGTATATGGAGATACTGAGCCTACTTGGCTGGGTCCGAGAAGAAGCACCCTTTACCACTAGTCAAAAAATGCAGGGGAGTGGCAGCTTTGACAAAGTGATCCTTTCCACTCTGGCCCAGGTCGCAACGGGAAATCAGTTTGAGATTGTCAAAAGCGCGATCGAGGCCCTGCGCGGTTTGTCGAATGATGATGGAAAGATCAAACTGTTCGACCTAGAAACCTCGCAAACGAAGGGTGGCAATTTTCAGATTGGTGCCGCTGAGGCGGCCGGGGATGTGATCAACATTGCGCTTGGGGCCTTCAACTTCACTTATAAAGATCAAAAGCAGAATATTCTCTTTGTAGCCTGGGGTAGCAATGAGCTCGACTACTGGCTGGCCGCGCAAAACCTGTCGCTGAGCACAACGATCTACGATGCCGTGCGCGAACTGGTAAAGACCCGGCTTGCAGATACACGCAAAACCTTGATCGCAGATATCCCGTTAAGCTAAGTCTGAGCTTGCAGCTAAACTACGATCTTTCTGTGTGGTGATCCCTGACACAATCTTGCCCGGCTTCTTGCCGGGCTCTTTTTTGGCGAACAACTATCTCCAAAACCTCGAACTAAAAGGCATCCAAAGCAACAAGACGTCCTGGTCTCATTTTGAAGCGGTCATTTATTAGCATCGCGGCATTTCGCACTTTGTACTCACTGCCGACCTAAGCCGCAGCGTTAGTGAAATGCTGCTGTCTTTGTTGGGTCAGAAATGTTTGACGTTTGGGTCAGAATTGAATGACGCAAATTACCCATTTGTTGAGGTTTTGCGAGTCAATTGAGTCAGAAATAAGTGACGTTCCACATTTCCTGTTGAACGTCACACGAACCTGACCCAACCGTCACAGTTGGACCAGAAAAGTAGTGAATGTTTGACATCGGAAGGCACCCCCGATGTTGGACATCAATTGATTTTGGCCTTCGCGTCTTAAACTGACTCAAGTTTCCCATTTTAATACTCCCGCAGAGAATTTCGTTTGATCTGGCTTCCCTTTTGGAAAATCAGGGCTGATTTGCAGATCAGACAGCGAAGCTGCCTTTTTCTGCTGATCTGCCACGTGGCGAACGCGGGAGGGGGCGAGGCAATGCTATTCGACAGGGGTGGTGCGGACCGGAGGCGCAGCCGAGGACACGGCCCTGTCTATTAGGGTTGCCCGAGGGGGAGGGCTGCGCCCTCACCCTGACGGCCAGGGGTGTTTGGCTTGTCCAAATCCCGCTGACCTAAGAAAGGAAAGCGTTAGTACCAGCAGATCGCTTTTGCGTCGGTTGTGTCTGATCAAAACGCGTAACGCATACCGAATTCGGTGTAATTCTAGTTCAATGTCAGGTCGGCTTTTTTGCTTTCTCTGAAGACAAGTTCAGCATTCGGCAGATCGATATTTGTCGCGCGTTGCAGGGCGGCTTTTGGGTCAAACCCATGCTTGATCCAGCGGTTTTGCAGCCTCCTTTCAATCTCCTCCAAAGTCGGACTGATAAAAACCGTTGCGGCATAGACATCCGACAATTTTCTCCACGGGTCGCTTTTCATCAGAAGGTAGTTTCCCTCAACGACTATAGTCGGAGTTTCTGGGTGAACAGCAATCGCGTTGGCAATGGCCAGATCCATTTGGCGGTCGAATTTGGGGTGAAAGGACTCTTGTTGTGTAGACTGCAGTCCTCTGATTGCATTGCAAAACCCAAATCCGTCGAAGGTTTCAGGCGCGCCTTTTCTCGCTAGCAGACCACGCGACTCAAGTACGCGATTGTCCAGATGATAGCCGTCCATGGGTACCAGCGAGGCTAACGGAACCGCAGAACATTGTTGTGCGTTCAGCGTTTGCACAACGGTTTCTGCCAGATTCGACTTTCCGGATGCAGGGGGGCCGGCGATTGCGACAATCGTCCGAACCCCAACCTGCCTCCGGGAGGAGATCAGGTCGCACACGCGCTTTGCGTCCTGCTCGATCACGCGGCGTCTTCTTTTGGTGGTTCTTTGGCGCCGGTCATAAAGGCCACGGCGTCGGACATCGTGTAATCCTTGGGATCAATGGTGCAGAGCCTTTTGCCCAGCCGATGCACATGGATGCGATCCGCGACTTCGAAGACATGTGGCATGTTGTGACTGATCAGGATGATTGGAATGCCACGTGCGCGTACGTCTTGGATGAGTTCAAGCACCTTGCGGCTCTCTTTCACGCCCAAAGCTGCTGTGGGCTCGTCCATGATGATAAACTTGGTCGCAAAGGCGGCTGCGCGCGCAACGGCAACGCCTTGGCGCTGGCCGCCGGACAACGTCTCTATCGCCTGGTTGATCGACTGCACGGTCATCAGGCCAAGCTCGGTTAATTTTTCGCGGGCGAACTTCTCCATAGCTGGCCGGTCGAGCTGACGCATGTATTTGCCCATGAAACCCTTTTTGCGGATCTCGCGCCCCATGAACATGTTGTCCGCAATTGAAAGGGCAGGAGACATGGCAAGCTGCTGATAGACGATTTCGATACCCATATTGCGGGCGTCGATTGGAGAGCTAAAGTTTACCTTCTTCCCTTCGATCAGAATCTCGCCCTCATCCGGGATGGTGGCCCCGCAAATCGCCTTGACGATGGAAGATTTACCCGCACCGTTGTCCCCGATAACTGCAAGGATTTCTCCTTGTCGCAGTTCAAAGTCGGAATGGTCGATGGCGGTGACGTGGCCATATCGCTTCACGATCCTGCGCCCTTGGACGACTGGAGTTGTGTCTGACATTAGCCCGATACCTTTCTGATCCACTGGTCGACTGCGACCGCTGCGATGATGAGAAGACCGATCAACAGGAAGGTCCACTGTGCATCTGCGCCCAGAAGCCTCAGCCCCAGAGTAAACACGCCAACGATCAGAGCTCCGAACAACGATCCCAGAATGGATCCTCGCCCGCCGAACAATGAGATGCCCCCGATCACAACCGCGGTGATACTTTCAATGTTGGCCAATTGGCCGGAGGTCGGCGAGACCGACCCGATGCGCCCAATCAAAGCCCAGCCCGCAAAGGCGCAGATCAATCCGGACAGCATGTAGACGGACATCAGAGTTCTGTGGACGTTGACACCGGAGAGCTCGGCAGCCTCTGGATCGTCTCCGACCGCATAGACATGCCGCCCCCAGGCCGTGTGTTTGAGTGCATATGCCAACACAAAAATCAGGACGAGCATGAAAACGACGCCAACTGTAAAGGTCGCTCCACCAATGCTGAACTTGGTTCCAAAAAACTGAAGGAACGGCGCGTTTGCCTCAATATCCTGACTGCGAATGGTTTCGTTCGCAGAATACAGGAAGTTTGTAGCCAGAACGATTTGCCACATTCCAAGCGTGACGATAAATGGCGGGAGCTTAACTCGGCTGACAAGCCACCCGTTAAGGGCTCCGATCAAAGTTCCGACTGCAAGCCCGCACATAACGGCAATTGGCACTGGAATACCGTACCGAAACGTAAACTGCCCCATGATGACGGAAGAAAAAACCATGATCGCACCGACGCTCAGATCAATTCCGGCCGTCAGAATAACAAGGCTTTGCGCGGCAGCCACGATGCCCACAATCTGGACCTGTTGAAGGATCAAAGTCATTGCGAACGGAGAGAAGAACTTTGAGCCCAGAAGCAGGCCAAAAATCAACATTGCACTGACTAAGACAATAAGAGGCACAAAGGATGGATTGACGTGAAGAAGATGCTGCAACTTCCCCAGAACGCCACGCCGATGGTCCTCAAAAGCCGCAACAGTTTCTGTTCTGCTAGCAGCGGATTCAAATTCCTGGGCGCTTTGGTTTGCTTCGGACATATCTCCCCCTTTTCGCGGGCGGCGTAACGCCCACGAGATCAGTGTACAGGAAGTTTCGGTTTGCTGGTGAAAGGAGTGATGAGGCGCTCTCATGCGCCTCATTCATTAGGTCTTTTTAGCCCCAGCAGAGTTCTAAGCCTTCGGCGACCGAGATCGAATCCACGCCATCAACAGGTTGGTCCGTGATGAGCGCGACTCCGGTATCGTAGAAGTCTTTTCCGGGCGTGTTTTCAGGCTTTACGCCTTCTTCAGCCCACTTTTTGATAGCCTCGACGCCAAGCGAAGCCATCAAAAGCGGATACTGCTGGCTTGTGGCACCAATAACTCCGGCCTGCACATTTTGTACACCGGGGCAGCCACCGTCGACCGAAACGATCAGCACATCGTTTTCACGTCCAATAGATTTCAATGCCTCATAGGCACCTGCCGCCGCCGGCTCGTTGATCGTGTGAACCACGTTGATCGTCGAGTCCTTGGCCAGAAGGTTTTCCATGGCACGGCGCCCACCTTCTTCGTTGCCGTCGGTCACGTCACTGCCGACCAATCGAGCATCAGATTCATCGCCGATGACATTGGGGTCTGCCAGGTCCACACCGAAGCCGTCGAGGAAGCCCTGATTGCGAAGAACGTCCACGGTTGGCTGACTGACGTTCAGATCAAGCGTCGCAATTTTGGCGTCAGCCACTGCGTCGCCCATCTTTGCCTTCGCCCATTGTCCGATCAACAGGCCAGCTTTGTAGTTGTCTGTCGCAAAGGTTGCGTCAGCGGAATCAATCGGGCTTAGCGGCGTGTCCAGAGCGATAACCAACAGGCCAGCGTCACGCGCCTGCTGAACAGCGGGGACAATCGAGCTTGTGTCCGAGGCCGTCAGGAGAATTCCCTTTGCGCCGTCGAGAATACAAGTTTCAATGGCCTGAACTTGAGTTTCATGGTCGCCGTCGATTTTACCGGCAAAGGCCTTCAAGGTCATGCCAAGCTCTTCGGCCTTGGCCGTTGCGCCTTCCTTCATCTTTACAAAGAATGGATTGGTATCTGTCTTCGTGATCAGACAAACGGTTTCTTCGGCTGCGTGAGCAGATGCAGCAGCTACCGTAAGCGCGGTAGCAGATGCGGCAATCTTGAATAGATTTTTCATGTAGTCCTCCCAGAAAATTGTTGATGCCCCGCATGGCAGGCCAACGAGACTCGCCCTCATCCTCCAATGAAGGTCTATTTCAAGAAACTGTGATTCTAGTCTTTCTGTCAATAAATAAATAAAGTTTATTTATTAATTTACTGGAGTACCTTTTCATAAGAAAACAAGGTGTTTATGTTCAGGCTTATGGAGAGAGAAGCGCTCAACACACTGACCGGTGGGGTAAGTCAAAGCGGGGTTCGCGATCACAACGAGCGTCTGATTTTGACAGTTTTACAACGGCATGGGCCCGCCGCAGGCGCCGACGTCGCGCGATTAACGGGCTTGTCTCCTCAGACTGTATCAATCATTCTGCGCAAGCTAGAAAAGGACGCGATTCTCAAGCGTGGTACTCCACTGCGCGGGAAGGTTGGAAAGCCCTCAACCCCTATGGAATTAAACCCGGAAGGCATCTTGTCGGTTGGGATGAAGATCGGGCGGCGTAGCGCCGATCTGCTCTTGATCGACTTTACTGGCACGCCGCGCCGCCAACTTTCCACGACTTATGACTATCCGCTACCAGAAGTCATTTTCGGTTTTTTGGAGTCTGGTTTGGAAACGCTTCTGTCCCACGAGCCTCAGAGGCTTCGTGATCGTGTTTGTGGGATCGGGATCGGGACTCCATTTGAACTTTGGAAATGGCACGATCTGTCTGGGCTTGCTGCAAAAAAATTTAGGTCTTGGAGAAACGTGAATTTCTTTTCCGAGGTCGCCAAGTTCAGCGATTTGCCGGTTTTTGTGGTCAACGACGCGACAGCCGCCTGTCACGCAGAGCATCTCTATGGACGTGGGGCAGAATACCGTGACTACTTCTACTTTTTTATTGGCTCAATGATCGGCGGCGGTGTTGCATTGAACGGCACCGTGTTCGAAGGCAACCAAGGCAATGCCGGTGCATTGGGCGCCATGCGCACGACCGGTCCTTTGGGTGAAAGCCAACAACTGATCGACACGGGGTCGCTGTTTTTGCTCGAGGACCGATTGATCGAAGCGGGTGTCGACCCGGGGATTCTATGGGAGAAGCCGCAGGACTGGAGCAGCATTTCTCGCTATGTCGAGCCGTGGATTGGCACCACGGCGCAAGAATTAGCTAAGGCCGCTCTTTCAATCTGTGCTGTCATCGACTTTGAGGCCATTTTCATCGATGGCGCGTTCCCGCCTGAGGTTCGGGAAGAACTGGTGTCTAGGGTTCGCCGTTACTTAGTCAATCAAGACAAACGCGGCTTGATTCCTCCGGTCGTTGAGGTCGCTGCGGTTGGGGAAAACGCTCGCGGCATTGGGGCGGCTAGCAGCCCAATTTTCCGCCAATTTCTATTGAATACCAATGCTGGGCTTTCTGGGATGTAGAGGAAGCTCGTCGTCGTCAAACTTCCTGATCAAGAAAGAATCGCGGATCCTGCTCAAGGAGGCGGCCTTTGATGGGCCGCTTTGGCGAGGTTGCAGCGCAGTATAGAAAAAGCAGCGGAGGACCGGATTGGGCCGTCTGCGTGATCAGCTGTCGGCGAGGCAGGAGCCTGCGCTGAAAAGGCACCGAGGTCCGTAATGAGCCCATAGTGTTCGCGTCTGTTATTTTGCGTTTTGGCAATGGTAGTGTGTGAGCAGTCTGATAGTGATGATGTTTATTAACCAACTCGCATTCACGGTCGATTGGACACGCGAGCTCTACAAGGATCTCGTGCAACGAAGCACCCTGAAGGTTGCGAGTTGAGTTCATGGTACAGATCGCGGCTTGCGCCTGAACCAACTGGCAGGCGACCGAACGAGGCTCTTTGACGTTCAAAATCAAAAATCGCCGCAGCCATATGGATCGCAAGACAAACCTTGCACGGCCTGGTCTGAACTGGGCCGAAGCCAGCAGCGTTGATGGCGAGCAATTCAAGCTTGAAGCGTTCTGCCGGCTCGCAATCTCACCGGACCCGAAGAACACACCGTTTTTTCAGTTTATCGAAAACCCATTGCTGAATTTGGCGCAATCCAGCGTCACCCTGATCGGCCTGCGGACGAGGATTGTTTTCCAAGGAAGGTCTGTCCAATTTTTCTTGGCAGGCAGCGCATGGAGTAGAGTTTTCGCCGGCCAGATGGATGATTCTTGGGTTCAGACGCGTGCCAAAATGTGCATTTTCGGTTATTTGGCATTTTTTTGTCATAAAAATGGATGAAAATTCAATTAGTTATCTCTGCCTACGGGAAACCCCCAATTTCTGAATGCAGGTCGATTCGTTAGGGTTAATGCATCCAAAGAATTACTGCGGACAATACCACTTTTCCCCGATGAGGGGCTGGCTACTTACCCCCTCGGCCGGCCCCTCAACCGCCTTCCCAAATCCCCCTGCCAGCAAATTTCTCCGCTATCCCTGCAATGCCTCCAGGACGAGTGCGGGTAGTTTGTGCGCGTCATCATAGCTGAACCTGTGTGGGATCTCTTCCACCGGAGTTTTTCGGTAGCCTTCCGAAAACAAAAGAAAGGGCACGTTTGCACGACGCGCAGTTTCGGCATCCACTTCGCTGTCTCCGACATAGAGCCGGGGTCCAGCGTTGGCGACCGCGTTGAAGCTTGCCTCAAGGTGCGCGGGGTCTGGTTTGCGAACGGGTAGTGTGTCGCCGCCAAACACTGTTTCGAAGTGATGCGCCAGATCCAGTGCGTCCAGAATATGACGTGCGGGCGCCTCAGGTTTGTTTGTGCATACGCCCAGAACGCAGCCCAATTCGCGCAGTTGCGTCAGAGCTTGCGGGACGCCTGGGTAAGGGATTGTTTTGTCGCTGGAGGCGGCAGAGTAATGGGCGAGTGTGAGTTCGGTCAATTCGCTATGCTGTTCGATCGGCAGGTCGTGATGGCGGATCATGCGTTCGACCAGTTTTGGCAGGCCGTTGCCCACAAATTGTTTGATCGTGCTTTCCGGCAACGGGGCGATGCCGATATCCAGCAATGTCCGGTTGGCGGCCGCTGCAATGTCCGGAAGACTGTCCACCAGCGTTCCGTCCAGGTCGAACATGATTGTTGCCGTCATCGGTTTCCCCGTCGGTTAATGCGTGTGAGCCAGACCTAACCTGCATGAAATCCTTGCGCAATCACCCCACATTCGCGGTTTCCATCGAATAGGGTTGACATACCTGACTAAATTAATCAGATTAACGGAAAGACCCCCTCAGCCAACCCAGTTCGGGTCAGCCAAGTTGTTGAAAGCGCGAACAAATTAAGGCCCTTTGCCCGAGAACCTACTGGAGTTGTCCTGATGAATGTGCAGACCCCGAATCCCAGCCAGTCCTATGCGGTGTCCATGCTTCCGGCACATAAGGCCGAAGATCTGACCAAGGGTGGCAACCTGGCCCATATCGAACTGGGCGATCAACTTTATACCTTGCGTATCACACGCGCCGGCAAGCTGATCCTGACGAAATGAGCACGCATTCCTCTCGCGGTGGCGCTGCGGTTGGGCGTCTGTCCGACCTTAGCCCAATCGAAGCCGGTGCTGTGATGTATCTGCGATTATGGAGCGAAAGTCCCGAGGCCCGTGCGGATGCTGCAAGCGATTTCGAAATTGCGCTTGGTCTGGATCAGGGGCGGGCGGCGATGATGACGCTGGATCGGCTGTGCGGGCTGTGTGCCCACCACAGCCGCCGTCCGTTGGTGCGGCATGGGCTTGGCTGTTCCTGCCTTGGTGCAGACGAAAACTGTTTTGCCCAGATGATCGCTGCCGCCTCGGAAGGGGCGCGTGAAGACGCGATGATGATGGCAACGCTGATCGTTCGACCAGACTTTGCCCCGGCACTGGCGTCACTGTCCGAAGAGATGGGTATGGTGCTGCGCCGGATGACCGCGTCAGTGCCCTTGCCAACAACCGGGCACAAAACCCCCTCGGCCATGCTGCACTAAGCGGCTGGCGACTTCAAAACCCCGGCCTGTCAGAGCCGGGGTTTTTTGTTTCAGCAACACCCACAGCCCGCGTGGTGGTGGTCATGATCGCAGACCGAGGTGGGGGCGTAATCGCCGACCTCGGATAGGACCTCGCGTAAAGCCCCTAGGATCATGTCGACATCTTCAGCCTCAATCGTCAAAGGCGGGCGAATTTTCAGGATGTTGTCCTTGGGTCCTTCGCTGCCGATCAGGATACGGTGATCGCGCATCCGGTTTTTGATATAATTGCAGATTTCGGTGCCTTCGGATCCGTCCGGATTGATCAGTTCCACGCCCAGAAACAAGCCCATACCGCGCACGTCACCGACACAGGCGAAATCAGCCTCGATCTGACGGAGCCCATCCATCAGCTGCCCACCCATGACACGGGCGTTATCTTGCAAGCCTTCGTCATCGACGATGTCCAGCACCTCTTTGCCGATCCGGCAGGACAGGGTGGAGCCGCCAAAAGTCGAAAAGAACTCGATGCCGTTGTTGAAACTGTCGGCGATGGCTTTGGTAGTGACCAGTACGCCCAGCGGATGGCCGTTGCCGATGGGTTTCCCCATGACAACGATATCCGGCAGCGCGCCTTGGTGTTCAAAGCCGAAGTAGTATTGGCCCAGACGCCCCAGCCCGGTCTGCACCTCATCAGCAATACAAACCCCGCCGGCCGCACGGATTTTGTCGTAAACGGCTGGCAGATACCCTTTGGGTGGGATGATCTGGCCGCCAACCGAGGGGAAGGTCTCGGCGATGAAGCCAGCCAACCCTTGGCCTCGGTCCAACAACGCAGCAATTGCCGGGTCAATCAGATCGGCAAACTTCTGTGCCCGATCAGGATCATCACGCTTGAACGAGCCACGATAGTCGTCCGCGACTTCCACCAACTCGACCCAATCGGCCTGACCATTTCCTCCCGGTTTGTTGAACTTGTAGGCAGAGATCGCCACCGCCGCATTCGTATTGCCGTGGTACCCGTGGTCAGGCGTTACGATGCCTTTGGCCCCGGTATGCGCGCGCGCCAGACGCAAGGCCAGCTCGTTGGCCTCGGTGCCCGAGTTGACGAAAAAGCACACCTCGAAATGATCCGGTAGCTTGGACAGGATTTTGTCAGCGAAGGCTGTCTGCGCCGGGTGCAGGTAGCGAGTGTTCGAATTCATCCGCTTAAGCTGATCTGCCGCGACCACTTGAATGCGCGGATGAGCGTGACCCACATGGGGGACGTTGTTATAGGCGTCCAGATAGGGGCGCCCCCATTCGTCGAACAGGTGATGTTTCCAACCGCGGACCAGCATGACCGGGTCGTCATAGGTCAAGGATAGGTTGCCGCCGAAATGGTCATGCCGACCTTGCAGGATCGCTTGCTTGTCGGTCGGGCGATAGAACACCTTGTCGTCCGGCAGATTCAACAACGCTGCCGGATTTGGACAGACGGCGTGCCACAGCTCCATTTCGTCAGGATCACCAACGCCGGGCCAGTCGTTTTGCATGCCATTGGTTGTCAGGGCCAGTTGAAAGTGCACATGCGGAGCCCAGCCGCCGTTTTGCGTAGCATCCCCCAATCGCGCAAAAGCCGCGCCCTGCGCCACAGGATCGCCCGGTTTCAGTCGGTCGCAGACTTCGGGGTCGAGATGACCGTAGAGTGTATAGAATGGATCGCCCTCGGGTGTTTCATGATGCAGGATCACGACGCCGCCATAATCCAGATGCGTATCGCGGTTTTCGACTGCTTCGACCCGGCCGCTCATGGGGGCATGCAGCACGGTTCCGGCTGGGGCGAATACGTCCACGGCCAAATGCACCGTTCGCCTGTCAGACGCCTTCCACGGCCCTTTGCGAAACGCTGGCTCGGCATAGATTAGGCGGGGTTCGTTGTAGTAGCCCAGCCAAAGACCTTCTTCGAACTCTTCACCCACGCGCGCGGCTTCGTCTAGCGGCATGAGGAACGGGTTCTGTGGCCATGTTGAATTTTCGACCGACAGCGATCCCATCGGAACATCGCTCAGGTCCTGTTCGAACATCTGGGCGAATTGACCGCGATGTTCGGACAGATAGGCGTGGATACGTTCGGCCCCGTCGGTCACCGGCAACCCGCAGGCGGCGCGCAGCCGGGCGGGCATCAAGCCGCCATTCACCGTATCGTTCTCTAGGAAGCGCCATGAAGGGGCCTGACTGATGGTCACATAAGGGTCGTCCGGATTGTCCGCCGCCATCAGGGTCGAGTTTATCACGGACACGGCCAGCCGCATCCGCAGCAGCGGCCAGATCAGATCGACCTCGTCAGCACGCAGACGATTGGCGGCGTGATAGCCGCGGACCAACGCCGTCAATGCCCGCTCGGGTTTTGGGTGATCCAGGACGATATACGCCCCGGCAATCGCCAGATCGCAGATACGCGGTGCGGCGCACATGTCGCCCAGGTCGATCAAGCCAGAGACGGTTTGCCGCTGACCCAGTTCACCGTCGACCAATATGTTGTAGTCGTTGGCATCATTGTGGATCGCTTGCTTCGGCAGGCCCGCCAGAGAGCCCGAGATCGCATCGAATTCAACGCAAATCTCTGACAACATCGCCTGCCGCGCAGGGTCGGCAATGGCATCCAACTTGTCCGAAATCCAGCCCGCCTGTGTCAGGTCCCATTTGAAATCCGCGCGGTGTAACCCGTCGTGAGTAAACTGTTCCAGTGCCCGGTCGGTTGCGCCTAGAACGCGGCCCAGTTTCAGGATCAGTTCCTCGGATTTCGGCGCTGCCTTGGCATAGCATTGGCCAGGCAGGCATTCGAGCAACCAAACCAGTCGCGGCTGCCCATCCTGATCAGAGATTTCCGGGAGCAGCGTACCGTTGATATCCGGAAAAACACTGGGAAAGGGCAGTCCCGGTGCCTCGGCAGCGATGTGTTTCAGCGCCTTGATCTGCAGGTCAATGAACTCTGCCTCGCAACCCGCGCGCATGACTTTCAGTACGTAGTCCTGACCATTGGTGGCCCTGACCAGAAAGTTGAGGTCATATTCGCCGTCCAGCCGGTTCAGTTTGGCCTCAAGCCCCCAATGGATGCGCAGGGCGTGGGCCCAGAATTCGGTCAACTCGGTCATCAGTGCGACGGTCCTTTAATCCAGCGCGCGCAGGCGTTTGATCAGCGAGGATGTGTCCCAGCGTCCGCCGCCCAGTTTCTGAACGTCCTTGTAAAACTGATCGACCAGAGCGGTCACAGGCAGTGAAGCCCCCGTTTCATTGGCCGTATCCAGACAGATGCCAAGATCCTTACGCATCCAGTCCACCGCAAACCCATGTTCGAAATGGTCATCCAGCATTGTCTCATATCGGTTTGCCATCTGCCAACTGCCTGCCGCGCCCTGACTGATAACTTCAACGACTGCGCGGCCATCAAGGCCCGCCTTCTCGGCAAAGTGCAGCGCTTCGCTGAGGCCCTGCACCAGACCGGCAATAGCGATCTGGTTGCACATCTTGGTCATCTGACCTGCACCGCTGTCGCCGATACGACGGCATATCTTGGAATAGACCTGCATAATCGGTTCAGCCGCGTCATACGCCGCCTGATCCCCACCGCACATAATCGACAGAACCGCATTTTCTGCCCCTGCCTGACCGCCCGAGATCGGAGCGTCCACAAAAGCAATACCTTGCGTTTGTCCAGCTTGGTACAGCTCGCGCGTCACCATGGCGGAAACAGTGGTGTGATCGATAAAGATCGCGCCGTCGGACATGCCGCTGAACGCGCCGTCTTCACCTGTACAGACCATCCGCAGGTCGTCGTCATTACCAACGCAGGCCATGACAAATTCCGCACCCTGAGCGGCCTCGCGCGGTGTGGCCGCCATTGCGCCACCATGTTGGGCGACCCAGGCCTCTGCCTTGGCGGCGGTGCGATTATACACGGTGACTTCATGCCCGGCGGCCTGCAAGTGACCGGCCATGGGATAGCCCATGACACCTAGACCCAGAAACGCGACTTTTGCCATTTGGAGATCCTCTCTGCTGTCCGGTGTCCGTCTTTTTCGGCGGGCCGGATTGTTCAGCAGAGACAAAGCAAAGCTGAGTCCAAAGGGCAACCCCGCGTCACGATTTGCCGCCCAAATCCTGCAGGATCGGGCAATCGGGCCGATCGTCGCCTGCGCAAGCGTCGATCAGATGGCTGAGAGTGTCCCGCATGGCTTCCAGATCCGCGATCTTTGCTTCGATCTGGACCATATGCGCGCGCGCGACTTTTTTGACATCGGCACTGGCACGGGTTTCATCCTCATAAAGCGCCATCAATGTGCGGCAATCCTCGATCGTGAAACCCAAGGCGCGGGCGCGGCCCAAAAAAGTCAGTTTGTGCACGTCCTGACTGCGAAATCTGCGGTATCCGTTGTCATCGCGTAGCGGTTTCACCAAGCCGATATCTTCATAGTACCGAATTGTTTTTGCGGGCAGACCTGTCTGGTTTGAAACATCGCCGATATTCATGAGGTCACCGTTTGTGTTGAATGGTCTTGCGGGGCGTCAGGCAGGCTGGCGCGGACGCGTCGCAGGCGCAGCGCATTCGAGACGACAAAGACGCTGGACAATGCCATGGCCCCTGCGGCAAGGGCCGGGGACAGAAGGTGGCCGCCAAACGGGTAAAGAACTCCCGCAGCAACCGGGATAAGCAGGATGTTGTAACCAAACGCCCAGCCTAGGTTCTGCTTGATGTTGCGCATGGTTCTGCGGCTGATCTCGACCGCGTTTGCGACACCGCGCAGATCACCCGACATCAGCACGACATCCGCAGTTTCAATCGCTACGTCTGTGCCGGTTCCGATGGCGATGCCGATATCCGCCGAAGCCAGTGCCGGGGCATCGTTGATGCCATCCCCGACAAAGGCCAGTGCACCAAACGTGTCGCGCAGCGCATTGATCGCGGCAAGCTTACCATCGGGCAGCACTTCGGCTGTGACATGATCAATGCCCAGCTTGTCCGCCAGCGCCTGCGCCGTCCGGGCGTTGTCGCCTGTCACCATCGCCAAAGTTAGCCCCATTTCGTGCAACCGCCCAAGCGCCTGCACAGTGCCGGGCTTGATCGGGTCCGCGACCGCAAGCATTGCAGCGGCCTGGCCGTCGATGGCTACAAACAAAGGGGTTGCGCCTTCTTCGGCGCGCTGGTTGGCCTCGGCCATCAGGTCTCTAACGGTTATGTCGTTCTGCTCCATCAATCTGGCCGAACCGATCAGCAGCTTATGCCCCTCGACCACAGCCCGAACACCCAGCCCTGTGAGCGAGTCAAATTCGGATACCTCAGGCAATTCAGATGGTCCGGCACGAGTGATGGCAGTGGCAACGGGATGCTCTGACCGTGCCTCTACGGCGGCCGCCAAACGCAGAACACTGTCGCGGTCAAAGCCGTTTGCGGTCGTAACGCTCTCCAGTTCCGGCCGGCCCAGCGTGAGTGTCCCGGTCTTGTCCAGCGCGACCACCTTGGCTTGCTGCAACTGCTGCAACGCATCGCCTTTGCGGAACAGCACGCCCAATTCTGCCGCGCGGCCGGTGCCGACCATGATTGAGGTTGGTGTCGCAAGGCCCATGGCGCAGGGGCAGGCGATAATCAGAACCGAGACGCCGGCGACCAGCGCCAAAGGCAAAGCCGGTTCCGGGCCGACGAACAACCAAATGGCGATCGTCAGCAGCGCCACGGCCATCACAATGGGCACAAATCGCGCAGTAATACGGTCGACCAGCCCTTGGATCGGTAGCTTCGCCCCCTGCGCCTGTTCGACCATGTGGATGACCTGCGCCAGCACCGTGTCGGCACCAACGCGCGTCGCGCGCACCCGCAGCGCTCCGGTGCCATTCACCGTACCGCCAACGACCTGATCCGATGGCGACTTGCCCACCGGCACCGGTTCGCCGGTGATCATGCTTTCATCCACATAAGAGGTGCCGTCCAGAACCTCGGCATCCACGGGAACCCGTTCGCCCGGGCGGATCTGCAGGGTATCGCCTACTGTTATGTCAGCGATGGGCCTGTCTATGAAGTTCCCGTCCTGTTCGACCCGTGCCGTTTTGGGCTGCAACCCGACCAGCTTGCGGATTGCGGCCCCGGTCCGGCCTTTGGCGCGCGCTTCCATGACCCGGCCCAGCAGTATGAGAACCACGATGACCGAGGCGGCCTCGAAATACACATTGGCGCTACCCTGCGGCAGGATCTGCGGGGCGAAGGTTGCGGTGACGGAAAACAAATAGGCGGCCCCCGTTCCCAAAGCGACCAGTGCATTCATATCGGGCGATCCGCGCATCAGTGACGGGATCCCTTTGGTATAGAACGCGCGCCCCGGGCCAAACAGTATGGCTGAGGTCAGTGCGAACTGGATGAGGTGGCTGGTTTGCGTGCCGATCGTGACCTGGACCCAATGATGGAAGGCTGGGATCATATGCCCGCCCATTTCCAGAATGAATACAGGCAGAGTCAATACCGCTGCGAAGATCGTCGCGCGGGTCAGCGCATGCGCTTCGTCGGATTTCGTGTGGTCTGTTTGGTCAGCCGTCATGCTGTCTGCCACGCGCGCAGGGTATCCGACTGCCTCAGACAAACTGGCCAGCTTTTGCGGATCGGTGGCACCATCGATAAACGTGACCACGGCGGTTTCGGTCGCAAGGTTAACTTGTGCGTCGACGACCGCAGGATCAGCAGTCAGCGCTTTTTCGATCTTTGCCACGCACGAGGCGCAGGTCATCCCGCCAATTTTCAGGGTCGTCTGCTTGCTGGCCGCCGGATACCCGGCGTTGCTCAGGGCGTCAGTCAGTGCGTTGATCGGCCCGGTATGTGTGACCTGCGCCGTTTCGGTCGCGAAGTTGACCGAGGCATCGGTCACTTCTGGCACCGATTGTAACGCGGCTTCTACACGCCCCACGCAGGAGGCGCAGGACATGCCCGAGATTTTGAATTGTGTTGTTTGCGGTGTAGCCATGTGACTCGTCCCGATGTCTGATCTGCCCTCCAAATGGGGGTTCCAGTCACGGGAAGGTCAAGGGGTATCGCGGATTTTCTTTTTGCAACCCGCGTGTCGGCGTCACCTGTTCGCAAACATTTCTAGCAAGAGAGAGTTGTAGGTATCCGGCGGCGGCGATCTGACGGCCTCGGGGGAGGCGAAGAACGCAAGCGACACTGCGGCCGTGGTCAGCGCGATGCCTACAAGAATGAAACCGGCCATATTCAATGAAAATCGCGACATGGGTAAAGTCCTGGTTCGAGAGGTTCATCATGCGCTGTTGGGTCAGGGCCGTTTTGCCAGCTCTTGCTTCAACCTGTCGTTTTCGGCCTGAAGTTGCGCCAATTGCTGCCCTAGCGAGTTCAGATGTGGACGAAGCTCCGCCTCGGTAAAGCGGGGCGTGATGTGGCGCGGGCAGTTCCAGTCCAGCGCTTCGACCCGGATGATGACGGCGCGTTCAGCCGGGGCATCGGCACCGTCAGGATAAAGGCTGGTTGAGGCATCTTCGCCCTCGGTGAACGCGACCCGGCCAAGAATTTTCAGTCGCCGCCGATTGGCGTAATCCATCAGGATCATTGCAATCCGGTCATTACCATCCAGGTTACCACGCGAGATATACTGTTTGTTGCCCGAAAAGTCGGCATAACCGATTGTCTGCGGTCCCAGAACTTTGAGAAACCCGGTCGGTCCGCCACGGTATTGCACATATGGCCAACCCGTTTCGGACACGGTGGATTGATAGAACCCATCCCGCGCTTCGATAAAGGCCTTTTCAGGCTCGCCGATTTCATGACCTTGCTGCGGGCCACTTTCGATGAATTTGGCATAGGTCTTGGCAGATCCCATCCGTTCCTGATGGGCTCGGACGGCAGGTGTGAAGGTCAGTTCGGAAAAGGCGCGGGGCATGAGTATTCCTTTCAAAGTCCCAGATCGGACAGGCTGGGGTGATCGTCGGGACGGGGGCCTTGCGGCCAGAAAAACAGACGTTCGGTTTCCGCAATCGGCAGGTCGTTCAGCGACGCGTGCCGTTCGGCCATTCGACCATCTTCGGCAAATTGCCAGTTTTCGTTGCCATAAGACCGGAACCACTGGCCGCTGTCGTCACGCCATTCATAAGCATAACGAACCGCAATGCGGTCACCGGAATAGGCCCACAACTCTTTGGTCAACCGATAGTCCAGTTCCTTGTGCCACTTGCGTGTCAGAAAGGCATGGATGTCTGCATGGCCGCTTAGGAATTCTGCCCGATTTCTCCACTGGCTGTCTTCGGTATAGGCCGGGGTCACGACATCCGCATCACGGCTGTTCCAGGCGTTTTCTGCCAATCGCACTTTTTGCGTTGCGGTTTCCAGGGTGAACGGGGGCAGCGGAGGACGGTTCATGCGCGGGTCTTTCAGGTCAGAGAAGCCGCCATCAAGGCGATGGTCAAAAGAAGGGGGATGTACTGGTGCGAGAGAGGTCTGGTGCGGGGTCTCATATGTTCGCTCCTAAATTTACTGATCGGTACACTGTGCCGTGAATGTGTACAGATCGGTAACCTTTTTCAAGTGTTGAGTTGGATTTATTTGAACTAACATTTTTCGTCTCCTAAGGAGAGTAAGTGAAAACAGCAGGTTAGGTTGTGTCTGTTGCAGCCATCGCTGCAGTGTATTATGTACCGATCAGTACATACAGGAGCTGACAGATGCGCCCGAACAAACGTGACGAGCTGGTCCGCAAGGCATTGCAGGTCTTTTATCGTGACGGATTTCACGCCACCGGCATGGACAAGTTAGTGGTAGAGACGGGCGTGTCGAAAACGTCGATGTACAAACATTTCCGTACCAAGGAAGAGCTGATCCTGGCGGCGCTGCGGCTGCGAAACGATAATTTTCGCGAATGGTTCATGTCACGGATTGATGCACTTGCCGATACGCCTGCCGAACGGTTGATCGCCAGTTTCGATGCGCTGGGCGAATGGTTCCAGGAGGACAGCTTTCGCGGATGCATGTTCATCAAAGCGGGCGCAGAGTATCAGGAACAAGATCACCCAATCCATGCGCAGGCAGCCGAACACAAGCATCTGATGCTCGAGTTTCTCACCGATTTGGCCCGCAAGGCAGGCGCACGTAATCCCGATGCATTGGGATGCCAGCTGCTGCTCTTGCAAGAGGGCGCAATCGTAACGGCCGTTCTGGTAAAAAGCTGCGATCCTGCGCGAGATGCAAAGGCAGCGGCACAGGTTCTGCTGGATAATGCCCTGGCTTGACCGGGTTTAAACCTGTGAACGTAAGGTCTTGTACGAAAAAGACGTTGCGTAGCAATCCGGTGGATGGGTTGGTTTGCGCGGTGCCCAACGCTACCCTGATCGAAATTCGAATTGGGAGAAGCCTACATGTCGCTATTCAAGTCAACCGCCAACTGGGTCACTGACGAACATCAGATGTTTGCCGAAATGGCAAACCGGTTCATGGACGACGAACTTGTGCCCAATATCGAACGCTGGAACCAAAACGGCATGGTCGATCGCGAGTTCTGGAACAAGGCAGGGGAAATGGGGCTGATGGCCGGCGCTATTGCCGAGGAATATGGTGGCGTAGGCGGCGGGATCGGATTTGACGCGGTCACGTTGTACGGCCAATCCGCACGCGGCGATGCAGGCTGGGGATTTGGGATTCAGTCTATCGTTATCCATTACCTGAACGCATACGGCAGCGAGGATCAAAAACACAAATGGCTGCCCCGTCTGGCATCCGGTGAGATGGTCGGCGCTTTGGCCATGACTGAGCCCGGAACAGGCTCGGACGTTCAGTCCGTTCGCACCACCGCAGACATGGATGGAAATTCCTATCGCCTGAACGGATCCAAGATCTTTATCACCAACGGCCAATCCGCCGATTTGATCCTGGTGGCCGCAAAGACGGATAAATCGCAGGGATCCAAGGGCGTATCGCTGATCGCCGTAGAAACCGAAGGCGCAGAAGGGTTTCGTCGCGGCCGTAACCTCAAGAAATTGGGGATGAAGGCCAACGATACGGCCGAGCTGTTTTTTGAAGACGTCAAGGTTCCCATGACCAACCTGATCGGACCCGAGGAAGGTCAGGGCTTCTATCAGATGATGAAGCAATTGCCGTGGGAACGCCTGACCATCGGTATCATGGCGCTGGGTGCGATCGACTTCGCGATTGCCGAGACCGTGCGTTATACGCAGGAACGCAAGGCCTTTGGACAGCGCGTTATGGATTTTCAGAACACGCGGTTCAAACTGGCCGAGTGCAAAACCAAGGCCGAGGTTCTGCGCAGTTTCGTCAATGACTGCATCGCACAACTTGAGGCGGGCACGTTGGATGCGGCGACGGCCTCGATGGTGAAATACTGGGGTTCGGAAGTGCAGAACGAGATCATGCACGAATGCCTTCAGTTGTTCGGTGGTTACGGGTTCATGATGGAATACCCGATCGCCCGGCTTTATGCGGATGCGCGGGTGCAGATGATCTATGGCGGCACCAACGAGATCATGAAAGAATTGATCGCCCGCTCACTGGATAAGTAACGCACCCAAAGGGCTCCCGCCTGTCGTCAACGTTTTTGGAAAACGTCTCCTCCCGTTGGGCCGGGCAGGTGCGGGCGCAGCCCGCACCTGCCCGGCCCCTCTGCCGTCCGCAGGACGCAAAGCCGGAGGCTGCGCAGTTTGGGATCAGAATTGGCCAACCTGACCTTGCAGCCATATCCGAAACGACCGTAGCGGTTCGGATTCCGGTCGTGACTGTGGCCAGACCAAAAAGAATTGCCCAAGGCTGATGCGGGGTCCGTTCCATGCGGGAACCAACCTTTCGGTTTTCAGTTCGTCTTCGATCAGATAGCTGGGCAATAGCGCCGCTCCCAGCCCGTGGATCGTGGCCTGCACCATGGTCGAGAACTGATCGAACAGCATTCCCCGCATCCCTGATACGTCACGCCCTTGTGCCGCAAACCATCGCTCCCAAGCGTCCGGTCGAGTCTCTAGATGTAGCAGGGGAGCCGTCATTAGCCAGCCCAAGTCCTGCTCCTGATCGGGCAACAGGTCCTGCGCGCAGACCGGAACCACATCTTCACGCATGATCGGCAGGTAGTTGACGCCCGGCCAGTTCTTTTGGCCGAAGTGGATGGCGGCATCAAAATGTTCGGTCTCGAAATCAAACGGCTTGAGGCATGTGCTCAGGTTTAGGGTTACTTCCGGGTGGCGACGGGCAAAATCCTGCAGGCGCGGCGCCAGCCAGTGCATTCCAAAGGCGGGCAGGATGGACAGGTTCAGCGACCCGCCTGTTGGGTTGGCCTTCAGTTTCAGTGACGCTTGCGCAATTTGGTTTAGCGCTGTGCGCGCCACCTGAACATAATCTTTCGCGGCGGGGGTCAGGTGCAATCGCATCTGGTTTCGCTGAATGAGCGCAACGCCCAGTTGGTCCTCCATGGACTTCAACTGTCGGCTGATCGCGCTTTGGGTCAATGACAGCTCCTCGGCTGCAGCCGAGGCACTGCCGAGGCGATCAACCGCCTCCAGTGCCAGAAGTGAGGGGATCGAGGGTAGAAACCGACGGGGCGCAATCATATTACAAATCCTCATACCTTTCACACGGAATATCACTGGCAATTGCCGTGCACCAGCCCGATACAGAGGCGTGGAATCCAATGTGGATGTGGATCAATGACCCTAACGACCAGTATTCAAGAGTTTCAGCCCGCCGACCGGCTGGACGGTATTGAGCTGTCAGAGATCGTTCGCATTTCCGAACAGGCCGCGCGCCTTCGGGCGCAGGGTGTCGACGTGATTGCGCTCAGCACTGGCGAGCCTGATTTCCCAACGCCGTCGCATGTTGTTGAGGCGGCCCACCGCGCAGCTATTGACGGGCAGACGCGATACCCCGCAACGGCAGGAACGCCCACTTTGCGATCAGCGATCGCGACTGAGGCTGGCGCGCATCCCGAGAACGTAGTCGTTTCGACGGGTGCCAAGCAGGTTTTGTCCTGCGCAATGATGGCAACTCTGAACCCCGGCGATGAAGTGATTATGGCTGCGCCATTCTGGACAAGCTATGCGGATATGGTCAGTTTGGCTGGCGGTGTCCCCGTAGTCGTCAGCTGTCCGGCGACGCAGAAATTCAAACTGACGCCGGATCAGTTGGAAGCCGCGATCACCCCGCGCTCGCGTTGGCTGCTGCTGAATTCCCCGTCCAATCCAACTGGCGCGGTCTATTCCAAGGCGGAATTGCAGGCGCTGGGCGCGGTATTGCAAAACTATCCTCAAGTCTGGGTGATTTCTGACGAGATTTATCAACACCTGTCTTTTGTGCCTTTCACGCCCTTTGTGCAGGCCGTTCCCGAATTAGCGGAACGAACGTTGATCGTAAACGGCGTGTCCAAGGCCTATTCCATGACAGGCTGGCGCATCGGGTGGGGAATTGGCCCTGCTGAGTTGATCAAGGCGATGGTGGCTGTGCAGGGGCAAATCACGTCGGGGGCGTGTTCGATTGCCCAGGCTGCAGCATTGGAGGCCATCACCGGGCCGCAAGGCTTGCTGGCAGAACGCCGTCGGGCAATGCGAGCGCGCCGCGATCTCGTCGCCGAAGGGCTAAACGCCGCTGGTCTGGAATGTGCCGTGCCGGATGGCGCGTTTTACGTCTTTCCCAAAACTCATGCGAAAATGGCCACAGACCATGAATTCTGTCGCTTTCTGCTGGATGAGGCGGGTGTGGCGCTGGTGCCAGGGCGTGCGTTTGGGATGCCGGGGCATTTGCGGCTTTCTTTTGCCTATGCCACTGAAAGCCTGCAAGAAGGTATGCGCCGTATCGCGGACGCTACCGACAAGTTGTAACCAATAAGACCGGAAGACACCCAATGGACCGCGCCCAGATCGTTCACGAGAATTTCCTGACCCGGGTCGCCAATCGCGACTTTCCCGACGGAGCAAAGCCGCGGCAGGGTCTGAGCAATACCGATGCGGTGTCGCTTTTCCGGTCACAGGTCCTTAGCCGAGCGTTGGACAGGACCAGCCGGGCCATGCAGAAGGCGGGGCAGGGGTTTTACACCATCGGATCATCCGGCCACGAAGGGATGGCCGCCGTGGCGCATGCCTTGCGCCCGACCGATATCGCCTTTCTTCACTACCGGGACGCGGCGTTCCAGATCGCGCGGGCTGAGCAGGTGTCGGGCCAGCAGATCGCGTGGGACATGCTGCTGAGTTTTGCCTGTTCGAAAGAGGATCCGACCTCGGGCGGGAGGCATAAGGTACTGGGGTCCAAAGCGTTGACGATCCCACCGCAGACCTCGACTATCGCTAGCCACTTGCCCAAGGCGGTGGGCGCTGCGTATTCGCTAGGTGCCGCGCGGAGACACGATCCTGAACACCGTGACCTGCCCTTGGACGGGATTGCGATGTGTTCCTTCGGAGATGCCTCGGCCAATCATTCTACAGCGCAGGGCGCGATCAACACCGCAGGCTGGACCAGCGTGCAGTCGACGCCTTTGCCGCTGTTGTTTGTGTGTGAGGATAACGGGATCGGAATCTCGGTCAAAACGCCCAAGGGTTGGATACAGGCGTCGATGGAGCATCGCCCCGGGATCAAGTACTTTCAGGCCAACGGTCTGGATATCTACGAGACCTACGCAGTGTCCAAGGAAGCCGCCGAGTATGTCCGCTCCCGCCGCAAACCTGCCTTCCTGCACCTGAAAACCGTCCGCCTTTACGGACACGCAGGCGCAGATGTGCCGACTACATACCTACCAAAATCCGAAGTGGAGGCGGACGAGGCCAACGATCCCCTGCTGCACTCGGTGCGCTTGCTGGAACAGGCCGGGGCGTTGGCGCCGGAACAGGCGTTGAAAATCTACGAAGATACCTGCGCCCGCACGGACCGCATCGCGGCGGAGGCCGCAACCCGTCCGCACCTGACTACGGCGTCCGAGGTCATGGCCAGCCTGATCCCGCCAAAACGGATCTGTAAGCCCACTTACGGTCCCAGTACCGAAGCGCGTGCCAAGGCCTTTGGCGGCGACATGCGGGCAATGGATGATCCGCAATCCATGAGCCGTCTGATCAACTGGGCGCTGACCGATCTGATGCTGGAGCACGGCGAGATCGTCTGCATGGGCGAAGATGTCGGCCGCAAGGGCGGCGTCTATGGCGTGACCCAGAAACTGCAGCAACGCTTTGGCCCGGACCGGGTGATCGACACGCTGTTGGATGAGCAGTCCATTCTGGGACTGGCCATCGGCATGGGGCATAACGGGTTCATTCCGATCCCCGAAATCCAGTTTCTGGCCTATCTGCACAATGCCGAGGACCAGATCAGGGGCGAGGCCGCGACCCTGCCCTTTTTCTCGAACGGGCAGTACACCAACCCGATGGTTCTACGCATCGCGGGGCTTGGGTATCAGAAAGGGTTCGGCGGCCATTTCCACAATGACAACTCGCTGGCTGTCCTGCGCGACATTCCGGGCGTGATCATTGCCTGCCCGTCGACAGGCGCAGATGCGGCTAAGATGCTGCGCGAATGCGTTCGTTTGGCGCGCGAAGAACAGCGGGTGGTGGTCTTTCTGGAACCGATTGCCCTCTATCCGATGCGCGATCTGCACGATGCACAGGACGCAGGCTGGATGACGACGTATCCGTCGCCTGGCCAGAGTATCGCGCTGGGTAAGGTTGGCGTGCATGGCGAGGGTAAAGATCTGGCCATCGTCACTTATGGCAACGGGCATTATCTGTCGAAACAGGCTCGGCCCGAGTTGGAGGCCGCAGGCGTGAAAACCCGTATCATCGACATGCGCTGGCTGGCACCTCTCCCGATTGAGGCTCTGCGTCAGGCCACAAAGGGTTGCAAACACGTCCTTATCGTCGACGAGTGTCGCCGGACCGGCAGCCAGTCCGAGGCGCTGATGACCTTTTTCACCGAAAACAGTCCCTCTACCCCTAGCGCGCGCGTCGTGGCCGAAGATTGTTTTATCGCCACTGGCCCCGCTTATGCTGCTCCGCTGCCGTCGAAAGAGGGGATTGTCGCCGCTGCGCTAAAACTGACGGGGGGCCGCTCATGACCCGCACAGCAGTCGTCATCTGCCCTGGTCGGGGTACATACAACAAGCCCGAGCTTGGCTATCTGCATCGCCATCACGCGCAGCAGAATGCGATGTTTCGGGGCTTCGACGCGATACGTGCGGAAGCAGGGCAAGAGGCCGTTACCGCATTGGATGGCGCGGCGCGGTTCACAGTTTCCAAGTATTCAAAAGGCGATATTGCCTCACCGCTCATCTACGCAGCTTCGCTGGCGGACGCGCAATCGCTGGCCGATGATATCGAGGTGGTCGCGGTCACCGGGAACTCGATGGGGTGGTATATTGCGCTGGCCGCTGCCGGGGCGTTGTCGCCTGACCGCGGGTTTCGCTTAGTGAACACGATGGGAACACTGATGCAGGATCACCTGATCGGTGGCCAACTGGTTTATCCCTTTGCCGACGACGGTTGGGCGAACGACGCTGTTCGCAAGGCAGAGCTGCTGGCGGATGTGAAACGCATCAATGCGATGGACGGTCACGACCTTGCTTTGTCCATTGATCTGGGCGGAATGCTGGTTCTGGCAGGCAATGAAATGGGGCTGAAGGCGTTCGAGGCGTCGCAACCCACGGTGCAGGACCGTTTCCCGATGCGCCTGCCAAACCATGCCGCGTTTCACACATCCTTGCAGGCACCGGTCGCTGCCGAAGGGCGTGCGCGCTTGGGCGCGAATTTGTTCGGACAGCCTGAACGCCCCCTAATCGACGGCCGTGGAAAGATCTGGTGGCCGGGTGCCACGGATACGCTGGCGCTTTGGGATTATACCCTGGGTCACCAAGTGACCGAACCCTATGACTTTACCCGTGCGATCCAGACCGCCGCGCAAGAGTTCGCGCCCGATATGTTCATTGTTACCGGCCCCGGCGCAACCTTAGGTGGCGCAGTGGCGCAATCCCTTGTTCTGGCGAACTGGCGTGGCATGGGTAACAAGGCTGATTTTCAAGCGAAACAGGATGCGCAACCCTTCCTGATCGCCATGGGGCGCGAGGATCAAAGAGCGCTTGCAACCGGCTGACGCTGCCCTGATGATCCGCGCAATTTCAAGGAGCGCGAAGTGAGCGACCACAACCAGTCCCTTTGGCTGAACACATGCCGTGAACATGTCGAACCCGGTGTTTCGACCGGTGATATCACTGTTGATCTGGCGGTGATCGGTGGTGGGTACACCGGCTGTTCTGCGGCCCTGACTGCAGCCAAGGCTGGTGCCTCGGTCTGTCTGCTTGAGGCGCATGACATCGGTCACGGCGGATCGGGCCGCAATGTCGGGCTGGCGAATGCGGGACTTTGGTTGCCGCCCGTTGAGATTCGCGCGCATCTGGGTGACATGGTTGGGGATCGGCTGGTTGACCTTCTGGCTGCTGCTCCATCAGAGGTGTTCAGCCTGATCGACCAACTTGGGATAGACTGCGAACCTGTGCGCAACGGAACTTTGCACTGTGCGCATTCGGCTGCGGGTCTTCGGGATCTGCAGGCGCGCCATGCGCAACTCAGCGCTGCTGGCGCACCGGTTGAGTTGCTGTCTGCAGAACTGACAGCGCAGCGCACCGGCAGCGCGGCCTTTGGTGGCGCCCTATTCGATCCGCGCGCCGGAACCATCCAGCCATTGGCATATGTGCGTGGATTGGCCCGTGCCGGGGTCGAGGCTGGCGCGTCAGTTTCCACGCAAGATCCGGTTCTGTCCATGCAGCAGATGGATGGAATCTGGGAGGTGAAGACTGCTCGGCGCACAGTGCGCGCCAAATGGGTCATTCAGGCGACCAATGCCTATCACTGTGATCTGACCGCATCGGCCCCCGCCTATGTGCCGGTCTATTATTTCCAATATGCCACGGCCCCATTGTCCGACAATCTGCGCGCTAGCGTTTTGCCGGGGGATGAGGGGTGCTGGGACACAGACCTGATCATGACCTCGTTCCGAATGGATCAAGAGGGGCGGTTTATCATCGGTGCCATGGGTGATCTGGATCAGGCAGGCGGCGGGATTCACAAGAGCTGGATCAAGCGCAAACTGGCACAGCTGTATCCGCAACTGGCCGATCAGCCATTGGTCGAAGGGTGGCATGGCCGCATCGCTATGACGTCGGACCACATCCCGAAGATTACGCAGATCGGTCCCAACGCTCTGTCCGTTCATGGATTTTCGGGGCGTGGGATCGGACCAGGCACCGTCTTTGGCCGCCTTATTGCCCAAAGTCTGTTGCAGGACGACCCAAGTATTTTGCCGGTGCCCGCAGTCCCCGAGTATCAGGAAAAGTGGAAAGGGCTACGCCGCGCCTATTTTGAAACCGGCGCGGCGCTGACCCATTTTGTCAAAGCGCGGTTCTGACCTCAGACCGCACGGGTGATGCCGCCATCCACCCGGATGTTCTGACCGGTGATATAGCCGCCGCCTTCTGACGCAAGCATTGCCACGACCGAGGCGATCTCGTCATAGCTGCGTCCATAGCGGCCCATCGGGATGCGTGCGCGGAACTCCTCTTTCTCTGGCAGGCTGTCGATGAACCCTGGCAGGACGTTGTTCATCCGGATGTTGTCGGCCGCGTAATGATCCGAGAACAGCTTGGTGAAAGCGGCCAAACCTGCGCGGAACACGCCCGAGGTTGGGAAGACAGGGTCGGGCTCGAACGCCGCAAAAGTAGAGATGTTGATGATCGACCCGCCACCTTGTTTCTGCATGATCGGCGTCACCAGCCGGGTTGGTTTGACGGCGTTTAGGAAATAGACGTCCATACCGGTGTGCCAATCCTCGTCCGTCAGCTCCAGCACTGGCGCGCGCGGTCCGTGACCGGCCGAGTTGACCAGCACGTCGATGCGCCCCCAATGGGACATCGCGGTATCGACCAGTTTTTGCAAATCATCCGTCGACTGGTTTGACCCGGTCACGCCAACACCACCCAATTCGTGCGCCAGTGCCTCACCCTTGCCCGAAGACGACAGGATGCCGACCTTAAATCCATCTGCGGCCAGACGTCGGGCTGAATCTGCGCCCATTCCGCTGCCGCCCGCTGTTATCAGCGCCACTTTGGTCATGTGATTTCTCCATTCATTGATGGCATGAAGATGCGCTTTGGCGATCTGATTGACCAATCAGTTCTGCTGGCCTTATGATGTAGAAAAACTACAGGGTGCTACGATGGTGGCTCTTCCCCCTCTGAACGCCTTGCGGGCTTTCGAAGCTTCGGCGCGGCATCTGAACTTTCGCTTGGCTGCCGAGGACCTGGGCGTCACTCAAGGTGCCGTCGCCCAGCAGGTACGCGGGCTTGAGGCACGATTGGCTGTGACGCTCTTTGACCGCCTGCCGCGTGGCCTTGCGCTGACCGAGGCTGGGCGCAGACTCCATGCGCCCTTGCGCCGGGCCTTCCGTCTGATCGAAGAGGCCGTCGAGGATCTTTCTGGGGACAGACAAATTACTATATCTGTCACGCCCAGCTTTGCCTCGAAATGGCTGGTTCCACGACTCCCGGACTTTACGCGGCACCACCCTGATATTGCCGTGCAGGTCGACGCGCGGGAACGGCTGGCGGATTTCCAGGGGGACGGTGTCGACATTGCTGTTCGGCAAGGGCGTGCGCCGTTTGGATCCGGGGTGGTCGCAGTGCCTCTGTTTTCCACAACTTTCATTCCGGTTTGCGGTCCTGAGATGGCGGCCAGAATTGCGCATCCTGCTCACCTGACAAAGCACACTCTGCTGAACGACACCCATGGGCTGTGGCCATTGTTTCTGCAGCGTGCAGGGATCACGGGCAAGCCGAAGATGATGAGTTTCAGCCAGACCAGCCTTGCCATCGACGCAGCCGTGTCGGGCCAGGGTGTTGCGCTTGCTAACGAACCGCTTGTTTCTGCCCAGTTGGCCGCCGGTCAGTTGGTGCGCCCGATCCCGGACGAGCTGGTCGAGGACTTGGGCTTTTACATCGTAACACCCAAACAGCCACGCCAACCCGCGCTGGTCGCAGTGATGAAAGACTGGTTGCTGTCTCAATCCTGAAGCGTCGCTGCGATGGCTTCGATCCTGTCACGCAACCAGCGATGTGCCGGGTCGTTGGAAGATCTTTGGTGCCAGACCATGTAGATAGAGACAGGGTCGCACGCGAAGGGCAGAGGTGCACAATCCAACGCATGTAGCGGCCCGTGTTTCATCAACGCCGTATCAGTTGAAATCAGGTCGCCGCCTTTCACAAATGAGGTAATGGCATTGAAATGCGGCAGGGTAACCGTCGGTGGCCTGATCTGGTTTTGATCGACACCCCGCATAACAGCGCGCGAGCTGCGGCCATCCGCAAAACGAACTTCGACATGTTCGGTTTCACAATAGGTTTCCCAACTGTCCGGAGGAGATCGTCGCGCGCCATCGTAATAGATCATCAGCGGGCTGCTGAGGATGCGTTTTTGAAAGATGTCCGGTCCATCCGGCGGCAAAGGCGTCAGCATCAATTGACACCGATCGCTGCGCAGCAGCTCAGGGTCTGGAACACCTGATGGGATAAACCCCAACCCCAGCCGCACGCCTTCGGTCCGAACCTTTTGCAGCAATTGCGGGAAAATCAATTCCCTCGGCATGTCGTTTGTGGCGATGTGAAAGACCATCTCTTCGGACAGCGGGTCGAACGGGCGATCCTCGGTCAGCGCCCGCATATTGTCCAGAACCTGCTGAACAGGATCTTTCAGGGACAAGGCGCGCTCAGTAGGGGTCAGACCCTGCCCTGATCTGATGAATAACGGATCGCCCAGAACCACCCGAAGTTTGGACAGGGTGTGGCTGATGGCCGATTGTGTCACGCCAAGCCGATCTGCGGCCTTGGACACCGAGTTTTCTTCGAGAATGGTCAGAAAGACCCTCAGGACTTTTCCATCCAGATCCATGAAATCTATTTTGCTCATACCGCTTATGATTATTCATGAATGGATTTACTGTCCACGCCGCATTAGGTGAGACCTAGACATCAGGAGGCGCACGATGGGGATCCGCTTTTTCTCGGACAAGAACCGGCCGGTCCACATGGGGCCTTATCCGTTGGAGCGGTTGGCACGTCAGAGCGTTGTGCCGGACCTGTCTGCCGTGCCGCCGATGCCTGAACTCAGTTTTCACCGGCCGGAACAGCCTGAAAGCATCGTCAACGCCATGGGTGAGTTTCAGGCGATGATGGACGCTATTCGTGATGGATTCGCGAATGCTGTGCCCTCTGAAATCCCGGCCGATCCGACCACGCGCGCCCATCACTTTAAGGCTTTTGGCTATTTCAATGACGCGTCGATGATGGGGTGCGGGCCTTTGCCTGCCGAGGCGATGCTGCCCCAGCCGCGTCATAACCCCGACATTGATCGTCTGGCCCATGCGCTGAAGACCCGGCAGACTAAAACGCTGGCGTCGGGCATCGACGTCATCATGGCCGACCTGAAGGAAAGCATGGAGGCCGCGCCCAAGTCGATGGACACCCACCGCCACGCCATCGTCTTTGTCTATGAACACAACCGTGATCCAGACTCGGACGAGCCTGGTTCAGATTGGATCATGGACGCGCAGGACCACCGTTCCTGTTTGCTGGCGACCGAAAATGCGGTGGTGATTGCCAACTATATCCGGTTGTTGGGGTTCGATGCGCGGGCACATACCGCGATGTCCTCTGAAGTTGATCTAGGAAAACTGGCGGTGGCGGCTGGGTTGGCCTCGGTCGAGGATGGCGATGTTGTCGTGCCGTGGCTGGGCAAGCGGTTTGGTCTGGCAGCTGTTACGACAGAGATGGAGATTGCGCATGATCAACCGCTGCAACCCATGGCGCAGCAACCTTGGTTTCGTACACAAGGTCCGGCGTGGTGGCTGGGAACGGGGTTCGCCAAGAACGCGCTGAACAGGGATGCTTACGCCAAACGACGCTACGTGGACGGGGCGCATCCGTTCGAGAAACTTAAGCGCGTCGAAGACCCAACGACCTACATCGACGAAGAAAACGTGGCCCGCGTTCCCAAACGCGCCGACATGTTTGCCCGCGCACAATTCGGGGATATGGGCAAACCGCTGCAGGATGCAGCCAGGGGGGGGCACTATGTGCGCAAGGCCGCCCCCAGTTTCGCCCAGCGCCGCTCATTGGGCGCATTTGTGCTATTGCAGGATGGCGACAGCGCAGATGGCTCGCGCCCGACCGATGCCGCCCGAAATGCCGCGAATATCAAGGCCGCGACCTATTTCATTGGAGGCGATGCCGTGGGCCTCAGCCGTTGCCCGGAATGGGCGTGGTACTCTCACGACGCGACCGGAGAAGAGATCAACCCGCCCCATGATCAAGCCATCAGCGTGATCATCGATCAAGGCTATGAAACCATGGAGGGGTCCAGTGGCGACGACTGGATCGCAGTTGCCCAGTCGATGCGCGCCTATCTGCGGTTTTCGCTGTTGGGCGGTGTAATCGCGCAGCAGATCCGCAACCTGGGTTACAAAGCCAAGGCGCATACGGTCATGGATGGCGAGGTGCTTCAGCCGCCGCTTTTGCTTCTGTCCGGATTGGGCGAGGTCAGCCGGATTGGTGAGGTCATCCTGAACCCCTATCTCGGGCCCCGGCTCAAGTCTGGCGCGGTGACGACCGACATGCCGATAGAGCACGACAAACCGATTGATTTTGGCCTGCAGACTTTCTGCGAAAGCTGCAACAAATGCGCGCGCGAATGCCCTTCAGGGGCAATCACCGCAGGGCCAAAACTCATGTTCAACGGCTATGAGATCTGGAAATCCGACAGTCAGAAATGTGCGACCTATCGCGTGACCACCCCCGGCGGAGCGATGTGCGGGCGTTGCATGAAGACGTGCCCGTGGAACCTTGAGGGTATCTTCAAGGAACGCCCGTTCCGCTGGGCCGCGATAAACATCCCGAAAGCCGCGCCGGCATTGGCGAAACTGGACGATGCCGTGGGTAATGGCGGATTGAACGACACCAAGAAATGGTGGTGGGATATCGAATTGCAAACGGACGGAGCCTATCGTCCGACGAAACATCCGCTGAACCGGCGTGACCTGCAAACGGATCTGGACCTGAAGTACGACGATCAGACATTAGCCGTCTACCCTGCCTATCTGGCCCCCCATCCGTGGCCATATCCCTTTGCGATGGACCGCGAGGCCGGGATTGCGGCCTATCAGGCGATGGTGTCAGCCGAAGAATACAAAAACCGCAAGGCAGCAGGGGATACATCGATCGTGCATCGTTACTCGATCGCGGGCGATGCGCCGGTGATGCGGGTTGCGCTGACCAAGGTCGACAAGATGACGGCGGATGTGACTAAGTATGAATTCTCGGCCCTGAATGGTGCGCCTTTACCGGATTGGACTGCCGGGGCGCATCTGGATGTGCTGGTCGCGCCTGAGTTTCTGCGTCAGTATTCTATGTCGGGGGACCCATCGGACGGGTCAGTCTATCAGATCGGCGTTCTGCGCGAGGATGAAGGTCGTGGTGGTTCGGCCCTGTTGCATCGAATCTTCAGTGAGGGGCGCAAGGTCTTCATCTCGAAACCGATCAACCATTTCGAACTGGATGAGAGCGCAACAAAGACTTTTTTGATGGGCGGCGGGATCGGCATCACCCCGATGATTGCATTTGCTCATCGGTTGCACAGCTTGGGCAAGCCGTTCGCGTTACACTATTCCGCCAGCACCCGCGCTGGGGCTGGGTACCTGGACGATCTGGCGGCGATGCCCTGGGCCGACCATGTGCATTTTCATTTCTCAGATGAAGGAACACGCGCCGATCTGGATGCCGTCTTGTCGGGGTATCAGGAAGGGTGGCACGTCTATACCTGCGGACCGGATCGCTACATGGACGGTGTCATACAAGCGGCCGACAGGCAGGGATTTCCCGAAGAGGCGCGGCACCTGGAGTATTTCTCAGTTCCGGAACAGCCGGAATATGAAAACCATCCCTTCACGTTGAAGCTGGCAAAGTCGGGCAGGGAACTGACCGTCCCGGAAGGCAAAGATGCCGCTCAGGTATTGAACGAGGCGGGCATTCACGTGGATGTTAAATGCGCCGACGGTATATGTGGCGTCTGCAAATGCGGCGTGGTTTCCGGCGATATTGAGCACCGTGATTTCGTTCTGTCCAACAAACAGCGCGAGGGCGCGATCATCTTGTGTCAAAGCCGTGCGGCTGAACCTGACGGTGTGATCGAACTCGACCTCTGATCTGAGGTCTGAAAACGACTTCGATAAACACAAAAATTGGTCGTTCCAGCCATGGACGCCGTGGGGTAGCTGCACTAACGTCCCCTGCGAACCCCAGTGAATCCTGATCAACAGGTGCGAGGTATTTTCATGGATTATCACAGCCCCGCCAGCTTTGCCGAGGCGTCGGCTCTGGCCGCGAATGCGACGGGCATTACCCGATTTCTTGCAGGAGGCACCGATGTACTGGTGCAGCTGCGCTCGGAACTGGTGACACCCGACACGCTGATCGACATCAAAAAGATTGATGGCGTGAGCGACATCAACAGCAATGCCGATGGCAGCTGGACGCTGGGAGTCGCTGCCACCGGTGCAGAAATGAGCGAGCACCCCGAACTGGGCCGGGATTGGCCCGGTGTGGTCGAGGCGATGGACCTGATCGGATCAACCCAAGTGCAGGGGCGCGCAACGCTGACCGGGAACCTGTGTAATGGCTCTCCTGCGGCGGATTCCGTGCCTGCCATGGTCGCCGCCGGAGTTACCGTTACCGTGACAGGCCCGGGTGGCGATCGCGAAGTTGCTGTCGAAGATATCCCGACCGGCCCTGGCAAGACATCGCTGGCCAAGGGTGAGCTGGTCTCGGCCGTGCACATTCCCGCACGGGGTGAGGATGGCGGCGACGCCTATCTGCGGTTCATACCACGCACCGAGATGGATATTGCTGTTGTCGGCGTAGGGGTGAACCTGCGTTTGGACGGCGACACTGTTACCGAAGCCCGCGTGTCGCTGGGTGCTGTCGCCCCGACCGTTCTACTGGTTGAAGACTGCGCGAAGGCCATCATCGGCAGTACGTTGAACGATGCCGCGCTTGATGCGCTGGCTGCTGCGGCATCCGCTGCATGCAACCCGATTGACGACAAGCGCGGCACCATCGCGTTCCGCACCGAGGTCGCTGGCGTTCTTGCCAAGCGCGCCGCGAAAATCGCCTATGCCCGTGCGAAGGGAGAACAAGCATGAGCAAGTTCCACGTATCTACCACTGTAAATGGCGACACTGTCGAATACCTGTGCGATCCGCGGGAGACCCTGCTGGACTGTTTGCGCGACAAACTGAACCTGACCGGCGCGAAAGAGGGCTGCGGGACCGGTGACTGCGGTGCGTGCTCGGTCTCAGTTGATGGCCGGCTGGTCTGCTCATGCCTGATGCTGGGGGTTGAAGCAGATGGTAAGACTATCGAGACCGTCGAAGGCATCGCGGATGGTGACGATCTGCACCCGCTGCAGCAGAAGTTCATCGAACATGCAGCGCTGCAGTGCGGTATCTGCACTCCGGGTATTCTGGTCGCGGCCAAGTCTCTGTTGGAAAAGAACCCCAACCCGACCGAAGAAGAAACCCGGTACTGGCTGGCGGGCAACCTTTGCCGCTGCACCGGTTATGACAAAATCATTCGCGCCGTCATGGAAACGGCAGAAGAACTGCGGGAGGCTTCGTAATGGCACTCGACGATCGCAAATCTGAATTCACTTTTGTTGGCACCCGCCCGAACCGCCCTGATGGGTTGGACAAGGTCACGGGCCGCGCCAAGTTCGGGGCCGATATGTCGGCACCTGGTATGATGCACGGCGCAATCCTACGCTCGCCCCATGCCCATGCGCGGATCGTGAAAATCGACACCTCGAAGGCCGAGGCGCATAAGGACGTTAAAGCCGTCGTGACCCGCGCGGATTTTGCAGACGTCCCGTTCAAACCGGGACTGGAGGGCGAATTCTGGAATGTTCTGGAAAACGTCATGGCAGGCGAAAAGGCTCTGTATGACGGCCACGCTGTAGCAGCCATTGCGGCCACTTCGGCACTGGCAGCGCGCGATGCGCTCAAGCTGATCGAGGTCGAATACGAGGTGTTGCCCCACGTCACCGATGTGGACAAGGCGATGGCCTCTGATGCGCCTGTCATTCGCGAAGGTGCCGCAGACTATTCGGTTCCGGAAGGCATGCACCCGAACGTCGTTCGCTACCATGAAAGTGGGCACGGTGATGTCGAAGCCGGTTTTGCTGAGGCCGATCTGGTCATCGAAGACAGCTTTGTCACTGAGGCGACCCATCAGGGTTACATCGAACCGCATGCCTGTTTGGGTATGTTGGGTAACGATGGCAAGGGTGAGCTGTGGTGCACGACCCAAGGCCACTGGATCGCGCAGAAAACCTGTGCAGCGCTGCTGGGTATCGAAACCTCGCAACTGCGCGTCACGGCATCCGAGATTGGTGGTGGCTTCGGCGGTAAGACGACCGTCTTTATCGAACCCGTTGCCCTGGCGCTGAGCCGCAAGGCCAACCGTCCGGTCAAGCTCGTGATGACCCGGTCCGAGGTGTTCCGGGCCACTGGACCGACTTCCTCGGCGTCGATGGACATCAAGATTGGGATGAAGAAGGACGGCACGATTTCCGCAGCCCAAGGCGTATTCCGCCTACAAGGCGGTGCATTTCCGGGCGCGCCCGGCGATATGACCGCCATGTGCGCCTTTGCGCCCTACAACCTGACCAATGTCAAGCAGATTGGCTATGACGTGATGGCCAACCGGCCGAAACAGGCTGCCTATCGTGCACCCGGTGCGCCGATGGGGGCTTTTGCGGTTGAGTCGGTGATTGACGAGCTGTGTAAGAAGCTGGGCCTCGACCCGGTTGATGTGCGCCTGAAAAACGCGGCACACGAGGGCACCAAAGCCAGCTATGGCCCGCGCTATGAGCGCATCGGTCTGGTTGAGACGCTGGAAGCCGCAAAGGCGCATCCGCATTACTCAGCCCCGCTGAAGCCAGGGCAGGGGCGCGGCATCTCTTGCGGGTTCTGGTTTAACCACGGTGGTGAAACTTCGGTCTCGCTATCTCTGTCCGAGGACGGTTCGGCCCAGTTGATGGTCGGTACGCCGGACATCGGCGGCTCGCGCGCTTCAATGGCGCTGATGGCGGCTGAGGTGCTGGGCATTCCCTACGAAAACATCCGGGTGACCATCGCCGATACAGCGACGCTTGGGTACAACGACGTCAGCCACGGCTCTCGCGTGACGTACGCCTCCGGTCTGGCGACCATCAAAGCAGCCAAACACGCAGTCGAAAAACTGTGCGAACGTGCGGCGGCCAGCTGGGGAATTCCGACGGACGCAGTCAAATGGGAAAACGGCTGTGCGGTGCCCTCGGGCCCCAATGCCGGTGATTTCGATCCGCGGCCGTTGGCCGATATCACGGCGCATATGGGTTCGACCGGCGGTCCGATCTCAGGCCACTTTGAGGCGACCCCGGAAGGCGCAGGCGTGTCGTTTGGCACTCATATCGTTGATGCCGAGGTTGATCCGGAAACCGGCAAGACCTCGATCACCCGCTACACGGTCATCCAGGATGCCGGGAAGGCGATCCACCCGACCTATGTGGAAGGGCAGTATCAGGGCGGTGCCGCGCAAGGCATCGGCTGGGCGCTGAACGAAGAGTATATCTACGGCGATGACGGTCGCCTGCAGAACTCGATCTTCCTCGACTACCGGATTCCTGTCGCCAGTGACCTGCCAATGATCGACACCGTGATTGTCGAAGTACCCAACCCCGGTCATCCCTTCGGTGTACGAGGCGTCGGCGAGACCGGCATCGTGCCGCCTCTGGCCGCCATTGCCAACGCCGTGTCCCATGCGGCTGGCGTGCGCATGCGTCAGTTACCGATGTCACCGCCGCGCATTCTGGCCGCGCTCAAGGACGATGGTTGAGGTTCATCTCTGGTCCGGCCTCCGGTCATTGACCGGGGGCCAGCAGGTCGTCGAGGTTGAAGCCAAGACGACCGGAGAACTGTTACGCGCATTGGTGCTGGCCCATCCACAGCTTCAAGGTCCTATTGATGCCGGGGTGTCTATCGCAATTGATGGCCGCGTTATCGCCACAGGGTTGACCGAGCCAATCCCTGAAGGCAGCGAAGTTTACCTGATGCAGCGGTTAAGGGGCGGTTAGGCCTCTGGCGACCACGGTTCGCGCCCGACCATGCGGTCGGCCTCGGCAGTGATATCGTTCATATGCTGCTCAAGGCTTTGGCGCAGCTCTTCGATTTGCTCTTCTGATGCTTTGCGCGGCACGGTCTCAGTCCACTCGCGGCATAGAAAGACTCCCGTGTTCCGCCAGGGGCGGGGCATCAGCAGACGATCCCATGTACCCGCTTCGCTGCCATATTGTGCAGAAAAGGTGATCCCGAAGATTCGTTTGCCAGACGTGCGCGCCCAAACCAATGGCACCGTGGAAAGCACACGCTCGGGTCCACGTGGCCCGTCAGCTGCGATGCCGATGGAAACCCCTTGTTTTATCTTGCCGATCACTTCTCGCGAAACGGCGACGTTGCTCTTGTGTTTGCTGGCCATGGCGATGGTGTCCATGCCGAATAGTTTCTGCACCCGACCTACCATGCTGCCGGCCCGCGCAGACGAAGTGATTGAACAGATGCGCCCTTTGTCCAGCGGGAAGAAATACGGCGACTGCGCCAGCCTTTGGTGCCACAGCACCACGATCACCGGCTCACCTTGTTCGGCCAGTTGGTCCAGTTCTTCGTATCCGATGCGCTTCCATTTGGTGTTGCGATTGACCATCCGGATATAACTTGCGATGCGGCGCGCGGCCCAGTTCAAAACGGCTTCGCTGTCGGCGATCTTTTTGCGGATACTCACGGATTGGGTCCCTCGTACTGACCAAACCGTGTCTTATAGAACTAAACGCTGCACGCAACTTGTTTGTCGGATGCATTAGTCGCGCGGAATCTAAAAAAGCCTCTTGAGTCCGCTGCGCGGCTGGCATATTTGAAGCGCACCTTAGGGGTATAGCTCAGTTGGTAGAGCGACGGTCTCCAAAACCGTAGGTCGCGGGTTCGAACCCTGCTGCCCCTGCCATTTCCTCATTGATCTGCGGCCGTTTCATCGTAAAGAACGAAACCCAAGCTAGGTATCCTGCAATTATTTGGGGTGTAATCTGAGGCTGCAGGGACCCGGTCACAAGACGCGATTCTTAACTTTTCGAACAACGCAACTGCCAGGCATTGATTGCTAGAAAAATATGAACTCGTCGACCGAGAGCATACTGACCAATCGACCGTTGTTTGAGCCCTGGTCCGAGGGCGACTTTGTGATGATGTCTTCGAAGTTCGGCCCGTACAGTCTCATAAGCCGAGCTCGCTCCATTTCGCAAAGCAAATAGAACAGCCCTCCGCGTTTGCCCTTTAGGGACTCTGGCACGGTGAGCGCTGCGACGCTCTTAGAATATTTTGACTGCTGCTCTATCTTGGCCACCGGCATTCGCCTTTTTTGCGACCGTATCAACTGAAAGGAAATATGGCAAATATGTGGCGTAGAAAACTTTGCCGGTGTTGCATACGGGAATTTTGAGACCCGGGGGGGTTCTAAAGGCGGCTGAATCTGACCGATCCATTTTCTACAACCAACCGGCTTTACGCCGCATGCGAATGTACGAGTCTTCAAAAGACGCCCATTTCGGTGATGAAGTCTGCGTGGGCCATCATATTCTTCTCCATCGCGTGCTCGGTTGTTCATTCCACTCAGATTGGCGGCTGTGTTGAACCTGGGGTTTAGATGGGGTTAACATTGGTTTAGCCAGGTGCCGCGCAATTCGATCAATCCGGTTTCCTGCGCCTTTGGAATGGCCTATGGTCCTGCCCACAACAGACAGGCGGAAGAGGGTTCATGTCGCGTTTTGATGGTTACTTCCTGCGGCAGCTGCTGATTCTGTTCGGCTTTTTTACCCTGGTTCTGGTGGGTGTGTTCTGGATTACCCGTTCCGTCAGCCTATTTGACCGGGTGATCAGCGGCGGCCAACCCGCGATGGTGTTTCTGGAATTCACCGCACTGACGTTGCCGACCCTTATCCGCACCGTGATGCCAATGGCGGTTTTTGCCGCCGCTGTCTATGCCACCAACCGCCTGAGCCGCGAAAGCGAGATGACGGTGATGCTGGCCACAGGGACCAGCCCTTGGAGATTGGCGCGCCCAGTGTTCGTATTCGGCATCCTGACCGGTCTGATGATGGCCGCGATCAGTGTCTTTCTGCGCCCTGCATCGGTGGAGCAGCTAGAGCAGCGCCAGGCCGAGGTTGCCGGAGACGTCACTGCCCAGCTTTTAAATGAGGGTGAATTTCTGCACCCCGCGCAAGGCGTTACGGTCTACATTGGGAAAATTGATTTGGATGGCACGCTGTCCGAGGTTTTCGTGTCGGATCGTCGGAATGAAGAGGACCCGGTAAGCTATTCCAGCAAGACGGCTTATCTGGTCAACAATGGCACTGGCATTCATCTGGTGATGGTGGACGGGATCGCATTGCGCCTGAATCCAGAAGGCAGGACGCTGTCTTCGACACTTTTTGCGGATGCCTCTTATGACATCTCGGAACTCACAAATTCAGACACCAACGCCATGCGCAGTCTTGAGGCGATCCCAACGCTCGAGTTGTTGCAGGGCCGGGAAAGTATTCTTGCGACCGAGCAGTTCTCGGAAGGGGAACTGATCGAAGAGCTGCATCAGCGTTTTTCATGGATCGCCATTTGTATCGCGGTGGCGATGGCTGGTTTTTCAACGCTGATGCTGGGCAGTTTTTCGCGCTTTGGGCTGTGGCCACAGATATTCGGAGCTTTCACGATTTTGGTCCTGTTGGAGGGTGTCCGGGGCTTTGTGGCGCCGGTTGTGATCGATGATCCGAACCTGTGGATATTGCTATACCTGCCAGCGATTATCGGCGTCCTTATTTCGTGCGTGTTCCTGTTGATCGCCGGGCGACCATTGCTGCGCACCCGATCGCGGGGGGCGAATGGAACCTTGTCGCAGGCTTAATTCGCCGCGCGCAGTTCAGTCAGGCAGGCCACCACGTAGTCAAACGCCTCGCTATCCCGTCTGGTCACCAAGTAAAGCGGCAACATCAGATCCATCGCTTCGGTAACCGATACCAAAGTGCCGTCGCTCAACTGATCTCGAATTACATATTCGGGAAAGTAACCCGTACCGCCGCGCCGTAAAACATAGCGCAGACCCATCATGCAATTGCCCAAAAAAAGTGTCTGACCTGCCGCTTTGCGCGCTGCTGACCGCACGTGGTCCTGATAGACTTCGCCCAATTCGAGATTGACGAAAACCGGGTCTTTGCCGGCGTCGGGGGTTTCGACCAACAACAAACGTTCAGGCGCCAGTTCGTGATATAGAACGCGCCGATCAGATGGTTTTTCGTGGGTCAGTGCCGCATCCAATACATGCGTCGCCACGGCCTCGACCATGTTGAGGTCATGATCGTAGTTCAGGGTTAGCAACAGCTGGCCATGGCGCTGTTCGTAACGAACGGCCAGATCGACCAGCAATGGATCCCAAACGCTGAGCTGTGCACCAAGGCGCAGGGCAATCCGGTGCGGTGTCTGCCCCGGTAGGTCACGAGAGGCAAAGGACCACAATGACAACATCTGCTCGGCATAGGGTCGAAACTGCCGTCCGAATTCTGTCAGGTTGGTGCCGCCTGCGCCCCGAGTGAACAAGGGCTTTCCGGTTTCCTCTTCGATCAGTTTGATACGGGCGCTGACCGCTGTCTGTGTGATGTTGAGGTGTCGTGCAGCGGCATGGAAGCCACCGGTGTCTGCAACGCACAGAAATGTCTCAAGGGCTTTGATTTGCATGCTGAAAGTATTTTTTGATCGAAGTGATAAAATCAATTCATTTTTTTCAGCTGCTGTCTTCGGATATGCTGGCCATAGCAGATCAGCCAGAGGAAATATCATGCTGGACAAAAGCCACAAACCCACCTGGACCAGTTTTGAGGAGGCGACCAAAGCCGATTGGGACGCCGTCATGGAGTATGAAGAGGCGTTCAACGCCGCCCTTCCAGACCGAATCCTGGACGCGATCCGTTCCCTGGACGAGGCGTGGACGCCATACCCGGTCAATCGTTACCAGCACAGCCTTCAGGCCGCGACGCGTGCCTATGAGGATGGTGCAGATGAAGAACTGGTGGTCGCGGCACTGATCCATGACACCGGAGATATTCTGTCACCGTATAACCACGGTGAGCTGTCGGCAGCGATGATGAAACCTTATGTCAGCGAGAAAACCCACTGGATATTAAAACACCACTGCGTATTCCAAGGCTATTACTACAATCACCACCTGGGAGGCGATCGTAACGCCCGCGACAAGTACCGCGACAGCCCCTATTGGGAGGACTGCCGTTACTTCTGCCATGAATACGATCAGAAGGCGTTTGATCCCGAGTATCCGACCAAACCGCTTGAGTTCTTTGAACCCATGCTGCGCCGCGTCCTGAACAAGGGCGAAGGCCATATGGAACTGAACGAAACGTCCGAGGGTTAACAGGCAGCCATCAGGCGATAAACGATCTGCGCAGCGGTGAAGTCCCAGGCGGCATTGCCGTTCGGGGCCAGTTCCACCACGTCGAAGCCTACGCATTTGCGGCCTTTCAGGGTGTGTTCTACCAGCCGTAGCGCCTGATAATATCCAAGGCCACCGGGCACCGGAGTTCCTGTGGCGGGCATGATCGCAGGGTCCAGCCCGTCGACATCGAAACTGACATAGACCAGCTCGGGAAAATCCTCTGGCAGGTCGACAGCGTGGATATTGCCTGTGACCAGATCTTCTGCATCCACGTGGAAGATGTGGTTTTTCAGGCGGCTCTGTGCCTCTTCAGTCGAAAAGGCACGGACACCGAACTGAGCCAATCGAACGCCTTCTTCGGCCAGCAGGTGCATGACCGAAGCATGGGAGTGTTTTTCCCCCTGATAGGCGTTGCGCAGGTCGGCATGGGCGTCGATCTGAACTATGCCGATGGGTTGACCTAGCGCGCGGGTCACGCCCATGACGGCGCCGTAACTGAGGGAATGCTCTCCGCCCAAAGTCACTGGAACCCTGCCAGCACGAACAGCGGCTTCGGTGCGCTGGGCAAGGCGCTCCATGATCTCGGACAGGGCGGCGTCGCAATCCACTGGTTCTTCTGTGAAAATCCCCTCGACGCATGGCTCGGCATGTCCGGTAATGCGTTCCAGCTCATTGCTGGCCTCGATGATGGCATCAGGGCCTTTGGCCGTGCCCGAGCCGTAAGAGACCGTGCGCTCCAGCGGCACCGGGATCACGCGAAAACGGGCATCTTCGGTGCGCTCAAACGCGGTCAGTTCACTGTCGAGGAAAATGCTCATGAGAGTCTGTCCTTAAAGTCGTCATAGCCGAACTGCTTGATGATCTTCAGCTCGTCCGTTTCGCTATTCCACAGGGCAATGGTGGGCAGCGGTACGCCATTGAATGTGTTGGTCTTGACCATCGAATAGTGGGCCTGATCCAGGAAGGCAAAGCGTTGGCCGAATTCCAGTGGCTGATCCCACGTATAATCCCCGATCACGTCACCGGCCAGACAGGAGGGGCCGCCCAGACGGTAAGTATGGCCTGCTTCGGCCTCATCCATCAGGGCGGGACGATAGGGGGCTTCGATCACGTCAGGCATGTGGCAGGTGGCCGAGATATCGGTGATTGCAAGGTTCATGTTATTGGTTGGCAGGTCGAGGATTTCGCCGACCAAGATACCTGCGTCCAGCGCGACCGCCTCACCGGGTTCGAGATAGACTTCGATGCCGTATGTCTCGCGGATGTCCCTGATGAACGCCACCAGCCCGTCGCGGTCATAGTCGTCGCGCGTGATATGATGGCCGCCTCCAAAGTTCAGCCATTTGAGTTGGCCGAGGAAGGGCTTGAGTCTTGGCAGGACGGCTTCCCAAGTGCGTTGCAATGGCGCGAACCCTTGTTCGCAGAGCGTGTGCATGTGCAGGCCATCAACCCCGGTCAGTTCGTCGGTCGTCAACTGACTGATTGGGGTGCCAAGGCGAGAGCAGGGCGCACAGGGGTCATATTTTGGGATCTCGCCTTCGGAATGCTCCGGGTTGATGCGCAGACCGACCTGAACGCCAGCGTTCCGAGCTTTGGCAAGAAACCGTTCTTTTTGCGCTGGTGAGTTGAATATGATGTGATCGGATAACGACAGAATTTCATCGACGTCCGCGTCCTTGTACCCGGCGCAGAAGGTCGCGACCTCGCCACCATATTCTTCGCGACCCAACCGTGCTTCGAAAATGCCGGACGCGCATGTGCCGCCTAGATGTTGGCGGACAAGTGGGGCGAGCGAGAACATCGAGAATGCCTTGAGCGCGCTCAGCACATGTGCGCCGGATCGGGTTCCAATATCGGCGAGAATGGTCAGGTTCCGCTCGACGGCTTTTTCATCAACCACGAAGCATGGGCTTGGCACGCGGCTCAGGTCAAAGCTGCGAAAGGCTCCGGCGTCTCCGGCCTGTGTGGTCATCATGTCGGACATGTCCGGCAACTCCCAATTGTGGAGAGGTCGGGGGCTCTGCCCCCGGACCCCCGGAGTATTTTGGAAACGATAAAATTAGAACTCGACCGGACCGTCGAGTTCGTGGACCTGCCACGGCAGGCCGTGCTCGTTCAGCATGTCCATGAAGTCATCCGGGTCGAGCTGTTCCATGTTCCACACGCCGGGCTCGGACCAGTTGCCTTTCAGCACCTGCGCCGCACCGATCATGGCGGGGACGCCGGTGGTGTAGCTGACGGCCTGGCTGCCAACTTCTGCATAGCATTCCTCGTGATCGCAGATGTTGTAGATGTAGTAGGTCTTCTCGCCTGAGCCGTCCTTGGCCTGACCCGTGGCGATATCGCCGATGCAGGCTTTGCCCTTGGTTTCGGCACCCAGATCGCCGGGGTCGGGCAGCAGGGTTTTCAGGAACTGGATCGGGATGATTTCCTTGCCGTCATGCATCACCGGGTCGATGCGAGTCATGCCGACATTTTCCAGCACCTTGGCATGGGTGATGTAGGCGTCGCCGAATGTCATCCAGAAGCGGGCACGCTCAATCTCGGGGAAGTGGGTTGTAAGCGACTCCAATTCCTCGTGATACATCTGGTACATGTTTTTTTGGCCGATGGCGGGGAAATCGTATTCGACCTTTGTGGTCATCGCCGGGCTGGTATGCCATGCGCCGTTTTCCCAGTGGCGCACTTCGGCCAGCACTTCGCGCAGGTTGATTTCCGGGTTGAAGTTGGTGGCGAATTCCTGATCGTTCGAACCGCCATTGGCATCCAGAACGTCGATCTGGCGAATGGTGTCCAGCTTGTGTTTCTTCAGCCATTTGGCGAACACGCTGGTTACACCCGGATCGAAGCCCGAGCCGAGGATGGCGGTCAGGCCTGCCTCTTTGAACCGGTCCTGATAAGCCCATTGCCAGTGGTATTCGAACTTGGCCACATCTTCGGGTTCATAGTTCGCAGTGTCGAGATAATGAATGCCCGCCTCAAGACACGCATCCATCAGCACCAGATCCTGATAGGGCAGGGCGAGGTTCACCAGCAGTTCGGCCCCGGTTTCCTTGATCAGCTTGACCGTGTCTTCGACCTTGTAGGCATCAAGTTCGGCGGTGGCGATGTCAACGCCCACGCGATCTTTCACTGCCTTCGCGATGGCATCGCATTTTGATCTCGTGCGGCTGGCCAGAGTGATTTCGGTGAAGATATCCGAATTCATTGCCATCTTGTGCACAGCCGCGTGCGATACGCCGCCTGCGCCGACAACCAGTGTTTTGCCACTCAAAGTTCCCATGGGGGTCATCTCCTCTCTGGAGTTATTCGTAATAGGTGTAGCCGTTGATGGAGTCGCGATAGGCGCTCATCAGGGTTTTGCGGTCCTTGGCCATCAGAGTACCGGTCGAGATCGCCTCGTCCACCATTTTGCGGAACGCGGCGACACAATCGTTGGGGTCGAACTCGACATACGACAGAACCTGGCTGATCGTGTCGCCCTCTTGCTCGTGCAGTAGGTCAAAGCCGCCGTCCGCGCGCAGGTCGATGGTAACGACGTTCGTGTCGCCGAACAGGTTGTGCAAATCGCCCAGCGTTTCCTGATAGGCACCGACAAAGAAAACACCCATAAGGTATTCCCGATCTTCGGGCAGGGAGTGCACAGGCAGGCTGGGCGAGACACCGTCGGCCAGTATGAACCGATCAATCTTGCCATCGCTGTCGCAAGTGATGTCGGACAGTACCGCGCGACGATCAGGCGTTTGGTTCAGGCCCTGCAGGGGCACAATTGGGTGTAGCTGGTCGATCGCCCAGACATCAGGCAGCGACTGGAACAGTGAGAAGTTGCAGTGGTAGATATCGGCCACTTTCTCAAGCTGATCATCCACATCCGTGTCCAGATCGTCGCTTGCGGCCAGCGCCTTGAGACGGGCCATCAGCGACAGGTAGATCCGTTCGGCGCGGGCCATCTGGCGCAGGTCCACATAGCCGCGGCGGAACAGCGCGCGCAGTTCGTTGCGGTAGAAATTCGCGTCGTTCCAGCATTCCTGCAGTCGGTCGCTGCTGAGATAGCCGTTGATCGCCGCAAGATCTGAGACCAGATGGTGATCGTCCGCTTCGACCTCTGGGCCGTTGGGCGCATCGTAAAGCGTGCTTTCCAGCACGTTGAACACCAGCATCGACGATGTTGCCACCACGGCGCGGCCGCTTTCGGTGACCAGTGTAGGGTGATCCACCTCGGCCTCGTCCATGGCATAGGCCACAGTTTCGACCACGTTGGCACAGTATTCCTCGACCGTGTAGTTGATCGAGTTCTCGGCAGCCTTCTTCTCACCCGTATAGTCCACGCCCATACCGCCGCCGAGGTCCAGATGGGTTAGCGGCACGCCTTCGCGTGTCAGTTCAGTGTAATACCGGCAGGCCTCGCCCACTGCGCGGCGCACATCATTGACGTCCTGCACCTGCGAGCCAAGGTGTGAGTGCTGTAGCTTCAGGCAATGCAGCAGGCCCGCCGCCTTCAGCTTGTCCACCGTGGCGACCAACTGATCGGTATTCATGCCAAAGGCTGATCGATCACCCGAGCTTTCTTCCCACTTGCCGCTGATCTGGTTGGTCAGTTTGACCCGCACGCCGATCAGGGGTTCGATGCCCAGCTCGTTGTAGACTTCGATCACCGTGTCAGCCTCTTTCGGGCTTTCCAACACAATGACCGTGTTGAATCCAATCTTGCGGCTGAGGATGGCCAACTGAATGAATTCGGCATCCTTGACGCCATTGCAGACAATCAACGCCTCGGGGGCTAGGCGGTGCGCCAGCGCCACCACCAGTTCGGGTTTGGATCCGGCCTCGAGCCCGTAGTTGTATTTCTTGCCGAACTCGACGATCCGGTCGACCACTTGCGCCTGCTGGTTCACCTTGATCGGGAACACGCCGCGATAGCTGCCCTTGTAACCGGTGCGCGCAATCGCATCGCAAAAGCTCTCGTTAATGTGGACAATCTCGTGTTCCAGATAGGAACTGACGCGCAGGATCATCGGCGCTTTGATGCCGCGTTCATCCAGATCACTGAGAATACCCGGTAGGCTGATTGCTTTAGCCTCGGGTGCCATGGGATTGCGCAGACCGATTTCGCCCTGCTCCGTCACCTCAATGAGATCTTTGCCCCATTTCTCAACTCCGTAGATGGAATGCGGTGCGTCGGGCGTGTGTTTCAATCAAGTCAGTCCTTGTAAGCCGGGGTGCCAGTTTCGCGCCCGCCAATACGGCAGCTATATGATTCTTCCAAGTGTAATCTATGGGGCGGAGTTTTCCGAATTTATGCGGTAGCACGAATTGGGATCAGATGATTGTCCCATTGGCATTCAGACCGGTTGGATATTTGGGCTTTGTTTGTGGACAATTGCCCGATCACACCAGTCCCGGTTGTGAACACAAACCCGTTTGATGCGGTGCCAAGGCCGCAAACATCCTCGTGCAGGAAGACGCCATCAAGCTGTCCATCCGTGACCCGAAAACGGTGCAGGGCATTGCCGCGGGGACAGGTGATAGCGACTGTTTCGCCTGCACCGGAAAAGGCGATGCTGCCCGCATATCCCTGCAACGTACTTTGGTCAGCGTCGGGCGCGCTGAGTAGTAGGGGTTTTTCGCCACGGCGATGCAAACCCAAGAGGGGAGGGTGTTGCGATGAGTCGCCCTGCCATTGCATCGCGAAACCGATCAAACCGTCAGGTCGCACCGCCAGATGGCGGATCGAGTTTTTGTGCAGCTTTTGTGGCAGTTCCACCTGCTCAAGAACCCCGCCATTTTGATCCAGATAGGTCAGGCGCGGTTGCATCACAGGCAGGTTGAGTTTGGTTCTTCCTGTTTCTGGATGGGTTTCGATCCCGCCATTTGCCACAACCAATGTGCGACCATCTGGCATCAGACGCATATCATGGGGACCGACACCGCCCGAAGCGAACTCCCCAATTCGTGTGTAGTCATCCATGTTCCAGACACCAATCACACCCTGACCGGTCTCAAAATCGTTTTCGGTGGTGAACAGCCGCGTTCCATCGGTTGAGAACACGCCATGCCCATAGAAATGGCGGCCTTTCGGGGCTTCTAACACAGCGGTCTGTGTGCCGGTCGCGCAGTCGATGATGATTGCAAATGTTCCCGGACGGCGTGCAAAGGCCACCGCCTGCGCGTGGTGGGGATGCGCCGCCGCCGCGTGCCCGCGCGCGGGCAACGGCAGAGAAAACAGGATGTCGCCGCCCGTATCCAACCCGGCCAGCCGAAAAGTCCCATCCGGGAACAGTGCGGCGGCCAGATAATCCGGTGCGCCGACAGCTGACCATCCACGCAAGGGCGCAAGGCTGGCAGCAGCCAACCCAGCAAGAAAACTTCGTCGGCTCGTCACGGTTCAATCCCCGTCCAATGAGTTGAACCCGGCATTGATGCCCAGCGTGGGGCTAAGCTCGGTCGAGGCAATGGCGCGGATATCGTTGATGGATTGTTGTAGCGCCTCAACGCGGAATCTTCCCTGTGGGGTTGCCACCCCGGCAAATGCCGGATCGTCCAGCGACTGCGCCCGATCGATGGCGGCGGCGAATGCGTCATCCAGATCGGCGGCGATTTCCGGGTGATCTGCCGACAGACGCGCGGCCAGGTCACGCAAAGCGATCAATGACAACTCCACATGGCGCAACGAACGTTCGGAACGCCGCGCCTCGGCGCGTTTGGGGCGGGGACGGTCGAAACTTCCCAATGGGCGACCAAGGCGGGTTTCGGCGGTGAATTCCAGACCGGTCGTCAGGGCCTTGTAAAGCTCTTGCATGGCTTCGTCTTCAGACCGGTACGGACTGTTCTCACCCGGGTTTGCCAATGCGCGTGCGTAGTCCGCCCAATCTGCATCAATTGCCCCGGCATTGCAGTTGATGTCTGCGGTTATGGCCTGCATCAGCACGCAGCGATACTCGGCTCTGCCCAGATCGGTGAAGCGCGGATCGTAGAGCATCAGTTCCAGCGCGAAAAAACCGCGGCCGGCCACGGAGGTTTCCGCAAAGGCATCCGGGGATTGAATGGCTGTATCCTCAGCAGAAATCAGGCTGGACAGTGCTTTAGGGGTGAATCCCTTGGTATCGGGCCAAAACGCTAATGCAAAGGCGCGGTCCTCGACTTCGGATGGGCCAAAGCGCAGATGACTAACCGAAATCCAATCGTCAAACGCGTCGTTGTATGCATTGCGAAGCTGGGTCGAGTTCGGGTCACAATCCGCCTGCGCAGCATCGGCCAAAGCGTTGGTGGATTCTGACAGGGCGGAATAGCCGGGTAGGATATGAGCCTCGATGGCGTCGGACAGGATCGGCCCGCGATCTTGTGCGTTGGCGCCCAGAGGCAATGTCAGGGAAAGAGCAAGTGCTAAGGCGCGCATGGGTCAAAGGCTTTCCAAAAAACGGATAAGGGCATCGCGGTCAGGCTTAGGCATCCCGACGACCGTGTCACGCGCTGTCTGCGCCTCACCGCCGTGCCACAGGATCGCCTCGAGCAACGATTGCGCCCGCCCATCATGCAGAAACTGCGTATGGCCCGATACCTGTTGGGTCAGTCCGATCCCCCAAAGTGGCGGTGTGCGCCATTCACGACCCGTGGCGCGGGCCTCGGGCCGGTTATCGGCAAGCGCTTCGCCCATATCGTGCAGCAGCAGGTCCGAATAGGGCCAGATCAGCTGAAAGCTATGCTCTGGACGGTCTTCCATACGATGCGTCACGAATGAGGGCGTGTGGCACGATGCACACCCGGTGTCGTGGAACACCTGCTTTCCGCGCAACACCTGAGGATCGTCCATATTCCGACGGGCCGGTACACCCAGATTGCGGCTATAGAAGGCGACCAGATCCATGCCAACCTGATCAATTTCAAAGGTCCGGTCGTCGCCATCACCATGCGGCGCGTTCACGCAATCGACCTGCGAAGTGGTGCAATCGCCGTGCGCTGCCGGATAGAGGGGGCTGGAAATACCGATATCACCGGCAAAGGCTGCAGCGGATTGCTCCATGATCGTGGGCATGCCCGCCTTATGACCAAACCGGCCCATCATCGGCGCGCCATATTCAATTGCCCATACGATGTTAGGCCGGCCGGATATTCCGTCGCCATCCTCATCTTCCGGGTCCGCATTCGCCAGCAGGTCTTCTACCGGGATCGCCTCGAGCAAGCCTAGGCCGATCATTTGCGGAGCCACGCGGGGGCTGATCATCGCGTCAGGGTGCAAAGGGCCATAACCCAGATCGGCAGCTTTGTAGGTAGGACGCCGCAAAGTGACGGTTTCCCCATCCGACAAAGTGACGGGAACGTCTTCGTAAGTGATATCAAGCCGGTACTCTGCCGGGTGGCCGGGAAGGGCCAGATCCTGCATTTGCCTGCCGTAATTCGGTTCGGGACGGGTGGCGAAGTAGTCTTCGATCTCTGCGTATCCGTCCTCGGGAGTTCCAGGGATAGACACGCGCAGGAACATCGAAATTGCGTTGTCATCGGGGCCGTTGGGAGTATGCCCACGCCCGTCTTTGATGTGACAGCGTTGACAGGATCGTGCGTTATATAGCGGCCCCAACCCATCTGAGGCCAACGTGGAAGACGGGGAAGACACCCAGATCTTCTTGAACAGGCCGTTGCCGACTTTGAAGTCCAGCTCCTGCTCGAAACTCAGGTTGCCTGAGGGCTGCGAGAACGCATCTGCGTCGATGCGCGCGCGGACAGTTGCGGCCCCACCTGGCAGCTCTTCAAAGCGCTGAGGCGCGCTGAATTCGACAGGCGCGGCGGTAACCCGCGCAATCCTTGCTTGTTCGTCTTCAGTTCTGGGAAGGTAGTTGAGGTGAAGATCCCGCAGCTCTGCCGACAGGGATTGGGTAGCCGCAAGCGCGGCCACCGGCAAAAGGGCAAGCTTACTCGCCTTCGTCCATTTTCGATGCGTTGAGTCGCACATAATTGGCTTCGCCAATCCTTTCGTACAGGTCCAGCTGCGTTTCGAGGAAATCGATATGGCCTTCCTCATCCGCCAGCAATCCTTCAAACAGAGACATAGTGACGTAGTCGCCAGCGCTCTGACAGTATTCGCGCGCTTCCTTGTACAAGGCCCGGGCGTCGACCTCTGCGGCCAGATCACATTCCAACGTCTCTTTTGGGGTCTGGCCGATGCGCAACGGGTCAAGTTGTTGCAAATTCGGGTGACCGCCCAGGAAAATAATTCGCTCGATCAGTTTGTCCGCGTGCTCCATTTCTTCGATGGATTCTTCGCGGCTTTTCTTGGCCATGTGACCGAGGCCCCAATCCTCTTGCAGGCGGTAATGCAGCCAATACTGGCTGACCGCCGTCAGTTCATGCCGCAGAGATTTGTTGAGATATTCTATGACCTTGGGGTCGCCCTTCATCTGCATTGTCCTGTGTTACCTCGCTGCGAAGTGCGCGAAGCTGCATCGGGACCTCCAACTTATCGCTGGAGCGCATCGAGTCTAGAAAAAGCGGCATGCACCCGCCACAATCTGCTGATTTTCCAAGGGCATGGTAGATTTTACCAGTTGTAATGACCGCGTAAGGATCAGACGTGCGCATCCAGTCGATAGCTGCGCGGATATCGTGATCCGAGATGTTTGTGCAGTGGCATACGATCATAGCAATCAGGGCTCTGAGTTGTATTTCTTACTGTATTAGTAAGTTAATTTAGAAACGTCCAGAGGCAACAGATCAAAGGTACCTCACAAGATTTGGAGGCGGTGTGAAACTGCCGCCTCCGTTTGGCGCGAACCTTGTATTTTACTGGAAGACCGCGTCTGGGTTGTCCAGGCTGTCCGAACCTTCGAACACGATCTGGTCAAGTTCCAACGTGGTCACAATGCGCTCGATCGTCTTTGTCTGATCGACCAGGCCGTTAACGCCGCCCATGATCAGCACTTCGCCGCCTTCGTTGCCGCGTTCCAGCATCTGGTCATAGGCAAATCCGGCTTCCGCGGTTGATTTCAGACGTCCCAGAGCCTGCATGGTGTTGGCCAGTTTCACCTTCATCTCCGCGTCCAGAGATGGGTCGCTGGCGATCACCAGATCCGACAGCGATGCGCCTGAAACCGGAGTGCCGTCGATGCGGGTGTAGCTGCCCAGATAGACGTTCTGAACGCCGAGACCATCGTAGTAATGGCTGTTATGTGTGTTGTCCGAGAAGCAATCATGTTCTTCCTCGGGGTCGTTCAGCATCAGGCCAAGGCGCATGCGTTCACCGGCCTGCTCACCATAAGACAGTGAACCCATGCCGGTCAGAATGGCGCTGACGCCTGCGATTTCGTCGGCAGTCAGGACTGCGCGTGCTTCGCCACCTTCGGCCCATTGCGCCGCCATCCATTCCAGATCGCTGACCAGCAGGTCAGTCGCAGCGCTCAGGTATTGTGCACGGCGGTCGCAATTGCTGTTTGTGCAGTCGTCACCCTGAACGTAATCGGTGTACGGACGGTCGCCTGCGCCCGCGCCATGGCCGTTCAGATCCTGGCCCCACAACAGGAACTCGATCGCGTGGTAGCCTGTGGCAACATTCGCTTCGATTCCGTCGGCTTCGTGCAGGGGCTCGCCCAGCAGTTCCGGGGTGATTTCGCTGGCGTCGATGGTTTTGCCTGACAGCTCGAACGTCGGGTTGGCGATGACGTTCAGTGCGGCGAATTCGTTCTCGTCAGTTGGACCACCATAGGCTGCGTCCACATAGTCGATTAGCCCTTCGTCCAGCGGCCATGCGTTTACCTTGCCTTCCCAGTCGTCGACGATCGCGTTGCCAAAACGGTAAACCTCGGTCTGCTGGTACGGAACACGTGCAGCAATCCATGCAGCGCGTGCTGCGTTTAGTGTGGCGTCTGACGGATCAGCGATCAGCGCGTTTACTGCGGCCTGCAGCGACTTTGCCGTGATCAGGCTGTCGTCATATTTGGCTTCGGCGATGTTCGCGTAGGTGGTCAGAACGTCGATCTTCGCGGGGGTTTCGGCAAATGCTGCTGTCGCGATCCCAAGGGTCAATACGCTGGTGGCGGCAAAAAATTTGGTCATGGAGGTGACACTTTCCTGTCAGAAAAAACTCACTAGCGCCGCTTCAGCGACGCGCACGCGCCAAAAACTGAGTGAATTAGTAAGGTAAGTCAACCTGAGTCTTATTGTCGGAAATATATGTCGCACCCTTTCCCCATAATTAGCGGGGTAGGTGAGCCGAAGCCGCGATTGCACGGGGTTTTAATCACATTAGAATGGACTGTGTGATTCCTTGTTGGGTGGTACTTTGTTTATGAAATGTGCAGCCATTGCTTTGATGCTGACACCGGCGATTGTTCTATCGCAAGTGCAAGGCCCTGCCCATAAACATGGTACGGGATATGTGAATATCGCCTTTTCTGATCAGGCATTTTCTTTATCCCTCAATGTGCCTTCTGCAGACATTATCGGTTTTGAAGGCCCGGCCGAAACCGATGACGATCGCGCGCAGGTGGCGGTTGCGGTATCAGACCTGTCCAAACCTTTGGGCTTGTTTGTGCTGCCGGAAGAGGCCGGATGCGTTACCGCGTCGGCCAATGTCACACTTACGGGTGAAGGATTGGGGCAGGACAATACCAACGAGTCTGCTGATCAAGATCAACATAGCGACTTTCTGGCCGACTACCTTATTCAGTGCCAGGATATTACAGCGCTGGCTAATATCCGGTTTGCGTATTTCGAACGGTTCGAAAATGCCCAGAAGTTGATCTTGCAGGTGACCCGATCCGGTCAAACCAGAACGTATGAGATAACTCGGAACCAACCGGATCTGGCAATGTGAAATACCAAAACGCGGGCCATACGGTCGGCCCGCGTCCATATACGATGCGAAGGGCGTAATCACACGGGCGCGACGAAAGCGCCATGGACAGCACCCATCGTGCCGTCAGTGTACGAAATGCAGTTCCGAAAAACTCTGCCGCCACTCTGCAACCTCGGCAGCGATATCCGCTCCTGCCAATCCAGAGGTGATCAATGCCGCCAACCGATCAGCGTCCTGAGACGTCATCCCCCATCTGACCAGTTCAGGCGTCCCGAACCGAAGGCCGTTCATGTCCCCTTTCACTTCGGGTGCAGGCAGCCCAATTCCGCAAGCAAGAAACCCAGCGCGGCGCAGCGTTTTGGACGCCGCTTGCCCGCCGCCAAAAGAGTCTGCCAACACAGCAAACTGGTGCGAGTTGGTAAATCCTTCCCGACCCGCAAAGACGGGAACGCCACGAGTGTCCAATCGTTCTGCGAGCGCTTGCGCCATCGAGATCATTTCGGCCGCGTATTGTTTGCCGAAGTCGCGCCAGTCCAGCATTGTTACGGCCAATGCTGCAGACTTGGCCGCGTCGAAGTTTGCCGTCATGCCCGGAAAGGCAATCGCGTCGAGCCTTTGCGCAATCTCCGCGTCATTTGAGACGATCAAACCTCCGGCGGGGCCGCCCAGGCTTTTGTAAGTGCTCATCGTCATGAAATGCGCGCCCTCGGCCAAAGGATTGCACCACGCTTTGCCTGCGATGATCCCGCATTGATGGGCGGCGTCGAACATGACCTTGGCCCCGATCTCGTCAGCGATCTGCCGGACCTCTTTTACGGGATGTTCGAACAGATTGAGGCTGCCCCCGATAGTGATCAGCTTGGGCCGTTCTTTCAGCGCCAACGCGCGTAGCTGATCCAGATCGACCGTATAGCCGTCACCATCCGTTGGCGCCTCAATCGTGCGCAGACCAAACAACCCAGCACACCCCCCAAGGTGATGAGTCACGTGCCCACCAATCGAGGCTGGCGGTGCAATGATTGTATCGCCCGGCTTGCAGGTCGCCATAAACCCATAGAGGTTGGCAATCGCGCCTGACGGCACCCTGATTTCGGCGAATTTGGCTTCAAAGATCTCGGCGCAAAGCTCGGCGGCAATCACTTCAATCTCTTCAATAGCTTCCAGCCCCATCTCGTACTTGTCGCCGGGATAGCCCAGCGATGGTCGGGACCCGATGCCGGATGACAACAGGGCCTCGGCCCTTGGATTCATCACATTTGTTGCCGGGTTAAGGTTGAAACACTCTTGCTCGTGGATATCGCGGTTCCGCGTCGCAAGATCGCCGATCCGTTTGATCAGCTCATCAGACGCGGCCTGAGACGCCTTGGCGGCGATTTGCTGAACACGGGTTTCGCACTGATCCGGGACCCAGTTTCGGTGTGTGATTGTCATGTCTGTGACCTCCTGCTTGTCACCAGATTGAACAAATGGGGCGACATCGCAAATCAGAATTGCTATTTCTTGGCGTAGAAAAACTGAGTCTAAGACAATGGCTGTTCTACCAAGACGCCCGAAAGGGCCACCTCTCAACGCACTCCGCGCTTTTGAAGCTGCAGCAAGGCTGGGCAGTTTCGTAGCTGCTGCCGAAGAGCTGAGCGTCACTCCCGGTGCGATTTCGCAACACATCAAAACGATTGAGGCTTGGGCGGACGTGACGCTGTTCCGGCGAAACGCGCAAGGGGTTGAGCTGACCGCGCCTGGGCGCCACTTGGCCAGTGATTTCACCCTGGCCTTCGATCAGCTTGCCGCCGCAACGCAGAACCTGCGGAACCTGAGCCCGAGCGTTGAGATCCACATCGCCGCCCTGCCTTCGGTCGCGCAACTTTGGCTGCCGGCGCGTTTGGGGCGCATCCGAAACACTTGGCCGGACATGAAGTTCTCGGTAACGGCCATGGAAACACCGCCTCGCCTATCGCGTGATCTGTTTGATCTTTCGGTCTTCATTGCCGATCCTGATGGGGCGGCTGATCAAATTGTAGTCGCGAAGGATGTCATTTTCCCGGTTTGCGCGCCAGAACTGGTCGAGCGTTTCGACTTTGAAACCACCCCGCTGCTGCACGATCAGACATGGCAGGACGATTGGCGGCGGTGGTCCGAGGAGACGGGGACAATTATCAGCGATCCTACCAAAGGGCCGAAATATTCGCTTTACGGTCTTGCAGTCGAAGAGGCCAAGTCCGGGGCCGGTGCCTTGATGGCGCATGGATGCTTGATCGAGCCTGCGCTGAAGGCCGGGCATTTGGTGCGTGTATCGGCGCAGGCCTGCGAAACAGGCCGGTCGCTGATGATAACCCTTCCGCATTCATCGAGGCGACGCGCGGAACTTGATGAAATAGTTGAGCTGTTGCGGGAAGATTAGTGGCAAGGGAACCAATGATCATTGCCCGCGAAGAGTAACAGAATTTTGCGAGGACTGGTTCGGACGCCCGATTTGGATGAGAACCTCACACAATAGACCTTATAATATATAAGCCCCAATACCCTCGAGGGTTAAACGGAACGGTCAGATTTACCTGCGGTATATTGGTTTGTGGACGGTGCAAGCCCACCGTGCTCGATGTTCCAATAATCAACAACCCGACACCAACGACCGGACACTGGAACATCTGGGACACTTACTCGCCGGACAACGAAGTATCTCTCGTCGCAACCTAATGGCACTGAGCGCGGCAAGCCGCGCCAGTAGCCTACCGTCAAGAGATTTGTACGTGATAGGCAAAACTGTTGCATTGCGGCGGGCCAACAGCACTCGTTCTCGAATTCTACGTACACTCAACTCGCGTCATATATTGTGTACTTTGCAACATGCTAAAACCCATTTGGAAGGGCAGCCGAAAGTTGTTCGTTGCATTCAGAACTTACGGCGGACAGTAGACATCCGCCGCATTTGCAAAGAAGCCATCAGAAAGTGGTGCCAAAAACTTCGGTTTATGCGTTTTTTCATTCTTCAAAACGATAAAAGCGTTTTGCGGTGATATGAAACACGTCGTCATGGTCCGATTTTGAGATGTTCTGTTGGTGACAGGAAACAAGATCTTTGAAAGTTGATGTTAGGCTATCAACTGGGAAATTCGATCCGAACATGCAGCGATCGCTGCCAAATTGAGACAAGCAATTTGAAACGATAGGCGCGACACTTTCTGCGCTCCAGTTGTGATCGAACATTCCAAGGCCGGAGAGTTTGCAATAGACCTGCGGAAGGCTTGACAATGCGGTCAATTCGTCAGCCCACTTTCGCAAACCTGGCGGAGTCCGGTCATACGGTGAACCTGCGTGGCACAACGCCGTCTGGGTTTCCGGAGCTTGCGCAAGGACATCTGCAGCTTGACCCATAAGTTCAGGCAGTAGTTGAAGGTCAAAGGAAAGACCGCGGCGGCCCAGTTGCTTCAGCCCAGCCAAAAACTCTGGGTTTTTTAGCAGCGAGTTCGTTCCAGTTGAGGCATCTTCGCCCGGAGCACGGCCGATAATCTGACGAACGCCACGTACTGACGGCAGGGTTTGAAGCCGGTCGAGTTGTTTGTCCAGATCATCAGCAGTCAGATCGCAGAAGGCCACTTGCACCAAGGGCCAGTCCGGGAACTGGTCGGCAACTGATTGCACCCATTGCGCTTCGGCCCAGGGGTCAGCCGCGCCCACCTGAATATGTACCGAAGCGCCGAAACCCTCGGCTTCGGCCTCTGCGCGAAATTCCGGCAGCAAGTAGTTTCGTTGAATGGGGGAGGGGTCGCCAAAGAAACGAGCGACGCCCTTTTCCATGAGCCAGGGGTAGGTCACTGCAGACAGGTCCCACAGGTGGTGATGCGCATCTATCCTCATGGCGTTTCGACCTCTGTGGTTCGGGCCAGAATGTCGACGCCTTGCCCATTCCAGAAGTGCAGCAAGTCGATGAAGACCCAGTTTTCCGCCAGTTTGTCACCCGCGCGGCGATAGATATCGATCACCCTGAATTCGCCGGGTTTACCAGTTGCGGGCATACCCATGAACCCGCCGGACGGAGTGGCCGTGAAGTTGGGCCAGCCAAAGAACCCGCCATAATGCCCCTCGGCCATGCGGCAGACATGATTGGTTTTTGATCGGTCCGAGAAGGCGGCGCGGAACGGGCCTGAGTGCTGCTTGGCATAGCGTTCTATCGTGTAGGTCGCGCCGATCCCTTCGGGTCCCCACCAGATCATGTCTTGGTGCCAAGTTTGGGCCAATTCATCCTCAAGCGACAACCCACTGTCCCATTGGCCGAGATCCGAGATCATCGCGTTGATGACCGCCAGGGTCTTTTCGCCTTCTTCAGCAGGTTGTGTGTTCTGCAGCAGGCCGTTATGGGGTCTTGGTCCGGGTTGCACCAAATGCGTCGCGGTTTGCGGAGGGAACGGGTTTTGCCCGGCTTGCACCATCAGGTGCGGTATGTCGAAATACATCGCTGTTTCGACAATCCTGTCACCGGCGACCTTGTAGAACGCGCAATAGCGCAGGAATGCCAGCTTGCCAGTTGGGCGAATGCCCAGCCACGGGCGATCGAACAGCCCCATCAAATGCCCCATGGACACGACCCAGGCGTCGGCCTCGTCCCGCAGCGAGTTTTGCCCCGCAAACAGGATATCTACACGGTTCTGCTGGCGGGTCAGGCTGCTCTTTAGTGGTTGCCAGAACTGCCCGGCAACCTGTTCGGCGCCATTGATTTCGTTGAATGGGTGAAAGCCGCGCCACTTCAGATCCGGGGCGCAGTATTGGCTCATTACCTTCGGGATTTCTTGTTCTGTCGCGGAATCCAACGCGGTGTGAAACGCAGAGACGAGTTTTTTTTCTGTCTGAAAGGTCACGGTATTTGCCATTGTGATCAAAGTTTTACGAGAGGCACGAAGCCGGGTTGAGTCGGGTATTTGCGTCAGTTTTGCATACGTATGCAAAAAAGTCTTGCCTGAATTGACGTATGCGAATTACAGTTTTGCAAACGTATGCAAAATGATTCCTTGCAGGGGGCACCATGGCGGAAATTCAATTGCGGAACGTCGGCAAGCGATGGGGCTCATTCGTTGGGGTTCACAATTTCGACCTGACCATTGCTGATCGCGAGTTTCTGGTATTGCTCGGCCCCTCGGGCTGCGGCAAGACAACGACGATGCGGATGATCGCAGGTCTTGAGGACGTGACCGAGGGCGAAATCCTGGTCGACGGCAATGTAATCAACGATCTGGAGCCGAAGGACCGCGACGTTGCGATGGTGTTCCAGAGCTATGCGCTTTACCCGAACATGAACGTATATGAAAACATCCGCTTTCCGCTGAAAGTGCGCGGCATCGACCCGTCGACCCATGACGAGAAAGTGCGCCGCGCCAGCGCGATGGTTGAGCTGGACGATTTTCTGCATCGTAAGCCTGCCGAATTGTCAGGTGGTCAAAGGCAGCGTGTGGCACTCGCCCGTGCCATTGTGCGCGAACCCAACGTGTTCCTGATGGACGAGCCTCTTTCAAATTTGGATGCTAAACTGCGGGTTTCCACCCGGGCGCAGATCAAAAATCTAAGTCATGAGCTGGCCGTCACCACCATCTATGTAACCCATGACCAGATTGAGGCCATGACCTTGGCCGACCGCGTTGTGGTGATGAAACAAGGCGTGGTTCAGCAAGTGGGTAGCCCCACGGAAATCTACGACATGCCGGCGAACACGTTTGTGGCCAGCTTCATTGGTTCACCCGCGATGAATTTAATGGATGGCAACGTATCAGGTGGAATGTTCCGTGCCGAACACGTCGAAATCCCAGTGGATGCCCCAGACGGTCCTATGACGCTGGGCTTCCGCGCCGAGGATGCCAGCCTTGCCGAAGGGCAGGGCCAGATCACAGCGCCGATCTACACGCTGGAATTGCTGGGCGACGCGACCATGATCTCGGTCCGGGTCGGCGGTGCTCTGGTATCGGTCAAAGCCGATAAAGCCTACCGCGCCGAGATTGGCGAGGCTGTCTCGTTCTCGGTGCCGAAAGAAATCTGTCACCTCTTTGAAGCTGAAAGCGGTGCTCGGATTGGGGACCACCCCCACAAACAGCCCAAACGGGCTTAACACCGGTCCGGACGTCGACGACGGACCGATCCTGACAGGGAGAAACGCATGAAACTCAAGACGATCCTTATGGCAGGTGCCATGTCCATCGCCGCCACCGGCGCATGGGCGGAATGCGCCTTCGAAAACGACGTGCCACTGAAGTCGCTGTCCGCCGGGTTTGAAGCCTGGAAAGCGGTCACCGATGCAATGGCGGAATGCGGCAACTTCAGCGCTTCGCTGGACCAGGAATTCCGCGAAAAGCAACCTGAGGCATTTGCGGCCGATCCAGCGCTTTATCAGATCGGCGGTGTTTCGAATGCAACTCTGGTGCCTTTGCTCAACGCCGGTACGATCCGTCCGCTGGACGATCTGGTCGAGAAGTACGGACAGGATTTGCTGCCCAACCAGTTGATCAAGGTGGACGGACAAACCATGGCGATCGCGATGATGGTGAACGCTCAGCACCTGATGTATCGCGACGATGTTCTGGCTGAACTGGGCATCGAAGAGCCCAAGACTTATGGCGATGTTCTTTCCGCAGCTGCCAAGATCAAGGAAGCCGGCGTCATGGACTATCCCATTGGTGGGACGTTCAAGACCGGTTGGAACCTTGGTCAGGAGTTCGTCAACATGTATTTGGGCGAGGGCGGTTCGTTCTTTGGTGACGGCAACATGCCTGCCATCAATAACGAGCAAGGCGTAGCAGCGCTTGAGACATTGAAGGCCATGACCGAGTATATGGACCCGGAATACCTGGTCTCTGACTCGACCTATGTGCAACAGCAGTTCCAGCAGGGCAAGATTGCAATGGCGAACCTGTGGGCCAGCCGTGCCGCTGCGATGAACGATGAGGCCGAAAGCCAGGTCGTTGGCAAGGTGACCATGGCCGCGGCTCCAATGGGATCGGCGGTTCCGGCGACCACAATCTGGTGGGACGGTATTGTTCTGGCTTCGAACATGAGCGACGAAGAAGCGGATGCTGCCTTCCGCGTCGCACTTGAGGGCATGGACACCGATACGGTCAGTGCGAACAACGATGTCGCCGTATGGCTGAGCACGGCCTATTCGGCAGGGCCTTTGGCTGCAGGTGCTGCAGCGTCCGCTGAAGGCGGTGCCAAGGCTTACCCGGCTTCCGGTCCTATGGGCATCATGCACACCTCGTTGGGTAACGGACTGGCCGACTACCTGACCGGTGCCAAAGACGCGCAGACGACTCTGGCCGATATCGAGGCAGACTACGTCACTGCCGCGAAAGAAGCGGGTCTGATCAGCAACTGATCCTCCCTTGGGAGGGCTCCGGCCCTCCCATCCCTTTCCCCCGAGAACCATTAGAAAGGCAGAGCCATGAACTTCCGGACATTTGCTGCTTTTGTCGGTCCCTCTGTCTTTATGATGCTTCTCTTCATCGCGTTCCCGCTGGTCAGCGTGTTTAAGCAGAGTTTCTATGTCACTCAGCCGATCTATGAGACGGTTGAAAAAGAAACCTGTACCCCCGGTTTCCTGACCCAGACCTGTGTGACTGAAAAGGTGTCGCAGCCAAAGCTGGATGAGCATGGTGAGATAATCACGCAAACCCAGTACGTGGGGTTGCAAAGCTATCGCAATGTTCTGGAACCTGACCGTGCATGGCGCGCCATAAGTGATGGCAGCTGGCATGTGCTGTCGACGATCAATTTCTGGAAGGCCCTGCGGTTCACTCTGACGTTTACTTTGATCACTCTGCCGTTGGTGGTCGGTTGCGGGCTTGGGATTGCCATTCTGATAAACAATGCCGCGCGTTCTATCCGTGGCCCGGTGATATTCGTCTCTCTGCTACCTTTTATCATCACTCCGGTGATCGGAGTTCTGTCAATCAATTGGCTGTTTCGCGGCGACGGTATCCTGACTGCGATGATGGAATGGTGGCTGAACCGTGACATAGCCCTGTTTGCCCAGGCTTGGACGATTGAAGTCCTGATGATGATCTACCGCGTCTGGCACGTGGCGCCCTTTGCGGCCATCATCTTTTACGCCGGTCTCCAAACGGTTAATCAAGACAGTTTGGAAAGCGCGGTTATTGACGGGGCAACCCGCTGGCAACGGTTGAAATATATCGTCATCCCGCATCTGATGCCGCTGATCATCTTTGTATCGATGATCCACCTGATGGACAGCTACCGTGTATTTGAAGAGATCGTCGGTTTCTCAAGCCAAGGCTACGTTATCTCACTGCAGTGGCTGACGTTTGACTACCTGACGCCGGATCAGGCGGGCAACCGGTCGATCAGCCGGGCCTCAGCCAACTCAATGCTGACCATGATTGGTGTTGTCATCCTGCTTATCCTTCCGCTGCGCCGCACATGGCGCGATCATAAAGGAGGCCACTGACATGTCCTCGCGCGCGCTTCGCCAACCGCTCAGCCTGCGGCTAACCTCGAACATCTTTCTGGCGCTGTGGTGCCTGATCGCGGCCTTCCCGATCTTCTGGATCGTGGTGATGAGCTTTAAGTCGCCAGTGGATGCCTTCGACAGCAACGCGTTGAACGTGATCTTCGGTCCTGCCACTCTGGGCGTTGGCAAAGGTCTTTCGCTGCTGGACATCATTTTGGGCATCGCGGTGATTTGGGCGACGATTGTGATCGCCACAAAAACACTCCCGTCGATGGTGAAGTCTTACACGAAACCCGAGCAAGAATGGTTTGGCTGGGTGATTGGTGTCCTTGTTGTTCTTGTTGGCTTTCTGCTTGCGTTCTTTGTCGTCCTGCCCGCCGTTCTAAACGTGCTGAACCCTTGGTTCGGACCCTTGGGTCGGGACGTGCTTGGCCTGACCACCGAACACTACAAGACCGTTTGGATTGACCGGGGCTTTTCGAACAACTTCAAGAATTCGCTGATTGTGACAACAGGCGTGGTGACTGTCTCGCTGACCGTAGGCACGCTGGCGGGCTATGGTCTGGCGCGCTCGGGTTCGACCCTGGCGTTCTGGATCCTGATTGTCGCCTTGGTGTTCCGGGCCCTGCCGCATTCGGTACTGGTTGCCGGTTATCTGCCGGTGTTCATCAACTCAGCTGAATGGCTGGCCCCGATCCTGGGTGAAAATGCACCGACACTTTACGGCAAGCCATTTGCGGTGATTGCTGTTCTGGTTGCAATCAATCAGCCATTCACGATCTGGATGCTGCGTTCGTTCTTCCAGAATATCCCGGCTGAACTGGATGAGGCCGCCCGTGTCGATGGGTGCAGCCATTTCCAAGCCTTCCGTCGTGTCATCATGCCGGTGATGTGGCCGGGGGTGATCACCACAGGCCTGTTCAGTTTCCTGCTGGCCTATAACGACTTTCTTGTCACCGCGTTGCTGCTGGACGCGCAGAACCAGACCATGGTTCCCGCCATTGTCGGCATGTTCAACCGCGAGACGACTACAACCGACCAAGTGGTCGCGGTTGCCGCGGCCGTGTCGATCACTGCGCCGCTGATCTTCCTTGTGCTGATCTTCCAGCGCCAGATCGTCAGCGGTCTGACAGCCGGCGCGGTCAAAGGCTGATGAGCAACCATGCACGCCATAACGCCATGTCGCGCCACCCGGCGCTGAACAGGATGCCGAGGGACTTTCTGAGTATTGGGGCTGCGATCCCCAAACTCTCACTCTGGCAACCTGAAAGGACATAGACATGAAAGGTTCCCGTCCCGAACAAGCGGTCCTGACCCGCGACACGGACATGAGCAAAACCGAAGACACGCGCCGCGTGATCGAAACCATGGTGGATGGTCTGAACGATCACCGCATTGATGACATCGGAGAATTCTTCACCCAAGGCTTCCGCTGGATGGGTAATCAAGGCTGCGGCACCAAAACCGGCCTGAAAGAGTTTCAGGAAAACTGGCAGCGCCCGTTTCAGGCGGCGTTTTCGGACAAGACCTGCATCGATGAGGCCCGTCTTTACATGGGCGAATGGGCGGCAGCCTTTGGTCGTCAGGAAGCAACCCATACGGGTGAGTTTCTGGGCATCGCCCCCACCGGCAAGCGGGTCGAGATCCGCTATATGGATTTCTGGAAAGTCGTTGACGGCAAGATCGTCGACAACTGGGTGAATGTCGATTTCGCACATGTCGCGGCGCAACTGGGCGTCGACCTGTTCAACGGCGAAGGCTGGGAAGCATTTGACCGGGGTGAGAAATGTCCACCCCGGCCCGAAAACTGAGGATTGGAAACATGGCAATCGAGTATCTTAAACGCGGCAAATCCGATGCGGACCGGGCTGAAGATGATGCCAAGACCCGCGCCGTGGTTGAGGCGACGCTGAAAGACATTGAAACCCGCGGTGATGCTGCGGTGCGTGAGTTGAGTGAGAAGTTCGACAACTACTCGCCAGCCTCGTTCCGCCTGAGCCAGAAGGAAATCGATGACTTGATCGGTCAACTGACCGATAGGGAACTGGCCGACATAAAATTCGCACAGGAACAGGTGCGCAACTTTGCGCAAGCTCAGCGGGATTCAATGCTGGACATTGAGGTCGAAACCCTGCCGGGCGTGATCCTTGGCCATAAGAATATTCCTGTGCAATCGGTCGGATGCTACGTCCCCGGTGGCAAGTTTCCAATGGTGGCTTCGGCCCACATGTCCGTGGCCACGGCTTCGGTTGCGGGTGTCCCTCGTATCATCGCCTGTACGCCTCCGTTCAAAGGCAAGCCGAACCCAGCAGTGATTGCGGCGATGCATTTGGGTGGCGCTCATGAGATCTACGTTATGGGTGGCATACAGGCCATTGGTGCGATGGCTTTGGGCACCGAGACGATTGATCCCGTTCACATGCTGGTTGGTCCCGGCAACGCCTTTGTTGCCGAAGCCAAGCGCCAGTTGTTCGGGCGCGTCGGCATTGATCTGTTTGCAGGTCCCACCGAAACCATGGTGATCGCGGACGAGACCGCGGCAGATGCCGAGCTATGCGCAACCGATCTGCTGGGACAGGCCGAACACGGATACAACAGCCCCTGCGTGTTGCTGACAAACTCTGAAAAGCTTGCCAATGAGACGCTCTCCGAGGTGGACCGCCTTTTGGGCATCCTGCCGACTGCAGACACCGCGAAAGTGTCCTGGGAGGAATATGGCGAGGTGATTGTCTGCGACACGTATGACGAGATGCTGCAGGTTGCCGATGATATCGCCTCGGAACATGTGCAGGTGATGACGGATCGTGACGACTGGTTCCTTGAGAATATGACCTGCTACGGCGCGTTGTTCCTTGGTCCGCGCACCAACGTGTCAAACGGGGACAAGGTGATTGGTACGAACCACACCCTGCCAACGAAGAAGGCCGGGCGCTACACCGGTGGGCTTTGGGTCGGGAAGTACCTGAAAACGCACAGTTATCAGAAAGTTCTGACCAACGAGGCGGCGACACTAATCGGCGAATACGGCTCGCGTCTGTGCATGTTGGAAGGTTTTGTAGGCCACGCAGAACAGTGCAACGTCCGCGTGCGTCGCTATGGTGGCATCAATGTGCCCTATGGCGAACCCGCGCCGTATCGGGATGCTGCTGAATGAGTGACAAGCATACACAGCATAAGGCCCTGATCGCTCCGCTCAGGGCCGCGATGTATGATTTTTCCGAGGCCGGTGTTCGCGCGGCACTGGCCGAGGTAACGGCCTCGGACGCCGTTTTCCACCTATGCCATCCCTTTGGCGACAGCATTGGCAGCGACGCTTTCTATGACCGCGCCTATAAAGACCTGTTGACGGCCTGGCCCGATCTGGAACGCCGCGACTACATTGTCATGGCCGGCCCGGATGAACATGGTTCGGACTGGGTAGGGTGCGGCGGCTACTACACGGGCACATTCACCGGCCCATGGCTGGACATCCCACCGACTGGTAATCAGATTACTATGCGGTTCCACGAATTTTACCGTTTCGAAAATGGCAAAATCACGGAAATACAAGCCCTTTGGGATATCCCCGAGGTGATGATGCAGGCAAATGCCTGGCCGATGGCACCCAGCCTTGGACGCGAATGGCATGTGCCGGGCCCGGCCACGCAGGACGGGTTCGTTCCCGGTCCGTATGATGAGGCAAAGGGCAAAGAGACCTGTCAGCACATCATCGATATGTTGGAACATCTCAAAAAGCATCCCAAACAGGGTGGCCCCGAGGTGATGGAGATGGAACGGTTCTGGCATCCGCGCATGAACTGGTACGGGCCGTCGGGCATTGGCACCGGGCGTGGCTATGCGGGCTTTCGCAATTGGCACCAGATCCCGTTCCTGAGCGGAATGCCGGATCGTGGGCAGTTCGTGGACGACATCACCTACCACTTCTTCGGCGATGGCGAATATGCGGCCGTGACCGGCTGGCCCAATATGATCCAGACTGTCACCCATGATGGATGGTTGGGCATCGCGCCCTCGGGCAAGAAGATCACCATGCGCAGCCTCGATTTTTGGCGGCTGGAAAACGGGCGCATTCGTGAAAACTGGGTGCTGGTCGATCTTTTGGATGCTTATCGCCAGCTAGGCGTTGACGTCTTTGCCCGTCTGCGGGAATTCAACAAGGCCCGAAACATGGGGCGCATTGATATACCGGATGGAATGAGCTGATGACTGAACTGCCGCGCACCCCCTCGTTTTCCCTGACTGGAAAGACCGCCCTGGTGACAGGTGCCTCTTCAGGCATCGGGCAGGGCTGTGCCGTAGCGCTGGCCGAGGCGGGCGCGCATGTCGTCTGTGCGGCCAGAGGCGAAGATCGGTTGAATGCAACTGTCGCTGCTCTGCAGGCAGAGGGATGGTCGGCCGAGGCGCTGGTTCTGGATCAGGGCGATCTGGATGCGCTAAAGCAGCTTTTTGAAACGCGCAGCTTTGATGTCGTGGTGAATTCGGCCGGGGTTGCACGGCACAGTGCTGCTATTGAGACGACGCCTGAGGATTTCGATGTTGTCACGGGCGTCAATCTGCGTTCGGCTTACTTCCTGTCGGCCTATGCCGCTCGTGCCTTGATCGAGGCAGACAGGCCAGGTTCGATCATCCACATCTCCAGCCAAATGGGGCATGTTGGAGGGGTCGAACGGGCGCTCTATTGTGCGACCAAGCACGGGCTTGAGGGGATGGTAAAATCAATGGCCATCGAGTGGGGCAAGCAGGGCATCCGGATCAACACGGTCTGCCCGACGTTCATTCGAACGCCTCTGACCCAATCCACCTTTGACAACCCAGAACGCGCCGCGTGGATCATGGACAAGATCAAGTTGGGTCGCGTGGGCGAGGTCGAGGATATCATGGGTGCGGTACGCTACCTCGCCTCGGATGCCTCAGCGCTGGTTACAGGCACCTCGATGTTGATTGACGGAGGTTGGACAGCAGATTGATGGCCGAGAAAGTAACATCACTCCAGGTCGCCCAGCTTGCCGGTGTCAGCCAATCCGCCGTCAGCCGCGTCTTCACGCCCGGTGCCTCGGTCAGCAAGAAGACGGAAGAGAAAGTGCGCAAAGCCGCGACCGAACTTGGCTATCGCCCCAATGTGTTGGCGCGCGCGATGGTGTCGGGCAAAAGCCGCATCATTGGTTTGGTCGTCGCCTATCTGGACAACTATTTCTATCCCGAAGCGCTTGAGAAGTTGTCGAACGAGTTGCAGGAGCAGGGGTATCATGTCCTGATCTTCATGGCCTCCAGAACCGCCGGAAACATTGACGACGTTATGGAGGAAATTCTTGATTATCAAGTTGATGGCGTGATCCTGGCCTCGGTCGCGATGTCGTCCGATATCGCAACACGGTGCCAACAAGCGGGTGTGCCGGTCGTACTGTTCAACCGTAGTCAGGATATCGACGGGATCACCTCGGTGACCTCTGACAATTATTCCGGCGGCCGCAAGGTCGCTGAATTCTTTATTGCCGCAGGCCACGGTCGCATCGCTTACATTGCCGGTTGGCAGGGTGCCTCAACCCAGCGAGACCGCGAGGCCGGGTTTCGCGCCGCTCTCGGTGATGCAGGTCAGGATCTGTACGCCTATGAAATAGGAGAGTTCCTGACCGAGAATGCGCGATTGGCCGCGCGCCGCATGTTTGATGTTGAACCGCAAAAACGACCCGATGCGGTGTTCGTCGCCAATGACCATATGGCGCTTGCCGTGATGGACGTCATTCGGTTTGAACTTGGAATGCGTATACCAGAAGATGTTTCTGTCGTTGGATACGATGATGTTCCGCAGGCCGGATGGCTTGCCTATAATCTCACCACCATTCGTCAGCGCGCCAACCTGATGGTGGCGGAAACCGTTGATGCCTTGTTGGACCATATTGAAAACCCGGCAGTTGCCGCAGCCCGCAAGGTCGCGATTGATGGGCCGTTGATCGTGCGTACTTCGGCACGGCTGCCCAAAGGCTGGACCCCGCAAAGGATGAAAACATGAAAGGCTTTGATCCCAAGTTCCGGGATTTTCCCGACTATATCATCGGAATTACCAAAGAGATCTGGGAAGACCGGGGCATCGCAACCCTGCACGAATATTACAGCGAAGATATCGTCGTTCGTTCACCCGGTTCGGTGGTTGTGGGAAATCAGAATGTGATCGGCGCCACGATGGCGACCCTGGCCGAGTTTCCGAATCGGCAGTTGATGGGTGAAGATGTGATCTGGTCGGGCACGCCGGAAGAGGGCATGCTCAGCTCTCACCGCATCCTGTCTACTGCCACGCATCTGGCCGAGGGGGTTTACGGCAAGCCTACCGGTACAAAACTATGCTATCGAATTCTGGCCGACTGCCACGCCATCGACAACCAGATCAACGACGAATGGTTGATCCGCGATCAGGGCGCGATTGTGCGGCAGATGGGCTGGGACCCAAAGGAATACGCCGCTGATCTGATTGCGCGCGAGGGCGGTAAGGACAGCTGCACCAAGCCTCTGACCCCCGAAATCGACCAGCCCGGCCCCTACAAGGGTCGCGGAAATGATAATGCGTGGGGGCAGCGATATGCTGATATCCTGACCCGGATCATGAGTGCCGATATGGGCACAATCGCGGCTGAATATGACCGTGCGGTGCAGTCTGAGTATGTGGGCGGCGTCACGGGGCATGGCTGGGATGCCGTCGACCGGTTCTGGATGGGGCTGCGGGCGAGTTTCCCGAATGCTGAATTCAAGATTGAACACCAGATCGGGCGCGACGACCCGGATATGCCGCCGCGATCAGCAATTCGCTGGAGCCTTTGGGGCAAGCATGACGGCTGGGGCATGTTCGGGGCGCCGTCAGGGGCACAGGTTTATGTCCTCGGGATCAGCCATGCCGAGTTTGGCGCACTGATTGCGGGGCAACCGCAGTTGCGCCGTGAATATACTCTGTTCGATGAAACCTCGGTCTGGAAGCAGATCCTGTTGCAGAGCGGAGAGGTCTGAGTGGCCCGTCCGGTCGTATATCGTATCCTTGCAGGTGGTCTGCGTGAAACCGGAGCCCGTCGACGTTTCCATATGTTCCGTCAAAGCCTGCGGGCGCGGCGACTGAATCTGCGCCCTCCAGGGGAGTGAGCGCCTGTGCCGCCAGAGCACACGAGCTTGCATTCCAGAAAACAAAAAATCGGATCATACGTCATGACCAAATCAGCCATCACTTCCCGCATTGTCCGCTACGGCGAGCTCCAACCCTGTAAAACCGCATTTATCGATGCCCATACGCCGGGCAGCGATCAGAAAGAGAATTTCACGATCATCGGCGGTGGCGTCTCGGAATCGCCAGATCAGCATGTGCACATCACCGACAAGATCGGCTTCAACATCGGTGCCGCAGGTCAGCCGCCGAAATGCCGGAACTCATTGCACAGCCACACAACGGCCGAGGTTTTCTTTGTTGCCAAAGGACGCTGGCGCTTTTTCTGGGGCCGTTATGGCACCGCTGGTGAGTTCATCGCCGAGGAGGGCGATATTTTCAACATCCCGACCGGCATCTTCCGTGGTTTCGAAAACGTTGGCCAGGACTACGGTATGATCATGGCAATCCTGGGCGGTGACGACGCGGGCGGAGGCGTCACTTGGGCTCCTCAGGTCATCGAAGATGCGCAGGCGCATGGTCTGATGCTGGGCGACAATGGCGTTCTGTACGACACCAAGAAAGGTCAGGAGCTGCCTCATAATGTGCACCCAATGCCCTTGCTGACCGAAGAGCAGTTGAAGGGCTACCCTGAGGTTCCGGTTGAGGATGTCGTCGGCAAATATGTTGCACGGTATTGGGATCTGATGGCGTTGTCGGCCAATAAGCCTGCGCAGGTGATTGGTGAGAGCGGGTTGATCAAGGATAAGCCGGGGTTTGCGGTAGACTTCCTTGGCCGGGGGTCCTCTGTGACCGAACCGATTGCGGCGGATAAACCTGTGGTTCTGATGCCAGCCAGCGGTCACTGGCATATCTCGATCGACGAGCACGAAACCACAATTTCGACAGGTGACACGGCTCTGGTTTTGCCCGGTGAATCCTATAGCGTTCAGCCATCAATGACCGGGCAGGCGGGCCTGTACCGGATCACTGCAACCGATGAACCGGCAGGAGCGACCTGGACAGGATGAGCGCAGACCCGAACGACACCCAAGCCATATATGAACGGCAAGCCACAGAGTATGACAAGCGCCGCTCAAAAGCCCTTTTCGAGGCGCGCTGGTTGGCGCGCTTCACGGCCAGCCTCAAACCGGGTGACCACGTACTGGATCTGGGCTGTGGCACAGGCGATCCCATTGCGCGCTGGTTTATGGCCGAAGGGTTCGACGTCACGGGTGTCGATTTTTCCGCAGCCATGCTGAACATCGCCAAAGAACGCTGGCCGGACGGGGATTGGCGGAAAGCTGACATGCGGGATTTTGAGCTGGATCAGCAATTCGATGGGATCATCGCCTGGAACAGCTTTTTTCACCTGACGGCAGATGAGCAGACGGGCTGCATCACCCGCATGGCACGCCATTTACATAACGGTGGAATGCTGATGCTGACCGTAGGTCCACGCGCCGGGGAAGTCAGCGGTACGGTGGGATCAGAGCTTGTCTACCACGCCTCGTTGTCCCCGGCCGGCTATGCAGCGTGCCTTGAAGAGAACGGGCTGCAATTGACCGGTTTTTTGGCCGAAGACCCCGAAACCCAAAGCCATACTGTGCTGATGGCACGAAAACTGTAAGGAGGTCTTTATGGCCGTAAAAACCACACATGTTGGGTCTTTGCCCCGAACACAGGACGTCGTGGATCTTATCTTTGTCAGGGAAAACGGCGAACCTTATGAAGCAGCCGCGTTTGACGCGTGCATGACCGCCGCAGTCTCTGAAACGGTGCGCAAACAGGTCGAAGCCGGCGTTGATATAGTCAGCGACGGTGAGACTTCGAAGATTTCTTACGCGACCTATGTCAAGGACCGCTACACCGGGTTTTCCGGTGACAGCCCTCGAAATGCGCCTGCTGATTTGAAGATGTTCCCCGGCTTTCTGCAGCGGCTGGCCAATGACGGCGGCACGCCGCAATACGCCCGACCAATGTGCACCGGCGAGGTGCGATCAAAAGGGCAGGGTGAGTTAGAGAAGGACATCGCCAACCTCAAGGCGGCTATGGCGCAGCATGGGGTCGAGCGCGGTTTCATGAATGCCGCGTCCCCGGGCGTGATCTCGCTGTTTTTGCAGAACGATTTCTACACCACGCGTGAGGCATATCTGGCGGCGCTGGCCGATGCCATGAAAGAGGAATACGAGACCATCGTGGCCGCTGGTCTGGATCTGCAACTGGATTGTCCCGATCTGGCCTTATCGCGCCATATGCTGTTCACTGACCTTTCGGACGACGCGTTCGTCAAAATTGCCGATATGCATGTCGAGGCGCTGAACCACGCGCTTCAGAACGTCCCGCAGGATCGCGTGCGGGTGCATATCTGCTGGGGCAACTATGAGGGTCCGCATTGCTGCGACATTGCGATGGACAAGGTGTTCAACACCCTGATGGCGACCAAATCGCGCTATGTCCTCTTTGAGACCTCGAACCCGCGTCACGCCCACGAGTGGACCGTGTTCCGTGACCGAAAATCTGAGATACCAGATGACAAGGTTCTGGTCCCCGGGGTGGTCGACACCACCACCAATTTCGTCGAGCATCCCGAGCTTGTGGCCCAACGGATCGAACGTTTTACGGGAATCGTCGGCGCGGACCGGGTGATAGCAGGCAGCGATTGCGGCTTTGGCACCTTTGCGGGCTTCGGCGCGGTTGACCCTCAGATCGCCTACGCCAAGTTGGCCGCGCTATCTGAGGGGGCCAAGCTGGCCTCGGCATGATACCCGTGATTTTCTTGCCGGGCATGATGTGTGACGCCCGCCTTTTCGGCCCGCAAATCGACGCACTGTCAGGCAAGATGCCGGTGATGACATTCCCTTTGTCGCGACACGACAGCGTGCAAGCCATGGCAGATGATATTCTGAAAAATGCGCCGGCTGAATTCGCGCTGGCTGGCTTGTCGATGGGCGGTATCGTGGCAATGGAAGTATTGCGTCAGGCCCCGGAACGTGTTTCGCGCCTGGCATTGCTCGACACAAATCCACTGGCCGAAAAGCCAGAGGTCAAAGCCCGCCGCGCGCCCCAGATTGCAGCCGTTCGCGACGGCAATCTGAGGTCGGTAATGCGGGACGAGATGAAGCCCAGTTACCTGTCCGACGGGCCTAACCGGGGGGCTATCCTGGATCTGTGCATGGCAATGGCCACCGACTTGGGCCCTGACGTGTTCTTGCGCCAATCGCAGGCGCTGATGGATCGCCCGGACCAAAGCGCGACGCTGACAGCTTACACGGGAAAGGCTTTGGTCCTGTGTGGGCAAGAAGATCGGCTGTGCCCCATTGAACGCCACCAGTTGATGCACGATCTATTGCCAGACAGCGCGCTGGAGATCATCGAAGGCGCCGGGCATCTGCCGACATTGGAACAACCCCAAAAAACCACAGCGGCCTTGATCCGCTGGTTGGAGGACACATGACGCCATCCCTTTTGTCCCTGCTTCGCAAGGTCGACACCCCCACGGTCTGCAATGCCATCGAAGTGGCACAGGGCAAGCGCGGGTTCGACGATTTTACGCGCGGTACCATGCTGTGTTCAGCGCCCGAAGAGCCCGCGATCGTCGGCTATGCCCGTACGGCCAAGATCGCGGCGGTCAATCCGCCGACTGAGCCGCCTGAAGTCATCAAGGCCCGGCGCATGGCTTATTACAAATACATGGCCGAAGCCCCCAACCCGTGCGTCGCTGTGATCGAGGATATGGATTTTCCGGATTGCATCGGAGCCTATTGGGGTGAAATCAATACATCCGTCCACAAGGGTTTTGGTATGTCCGGAGTCGTAACCAATGGCGTCATGAGGGATCTGGGCGACTTACCCAAGGGGTTCCCGGTCGTGGCAGGTTCCGTCGGGCCAAGCCACGGTTTCGTCCACGTCCGCGAGATCGATACACCGGTTTCCGTTTTTGGCCTGACGGTTAATCCTGGCGAATTGGTGCACGCCGACCGTCATGGCGCGTTGGTCGTACCCGGTGATGTCGTTGATCAGCTAGAAGCCGCAATCCAAAAACTATTGGTGACAGAACGCATCGTCTTGGATGCAGCCCGCCAACCGGAGTTTGATTTTGATGCTTTTGAGACCGCTTGGGCGGCTTTCGAAAAAGCCAGGGTCTGATTGTATGAGACTGAGATTATGAATGCCGATGGGGTGGATCCGATGATTTACACCTAGGGGCAGGATGCATTGATTTTTGCTGCGCTGGATGATTCACGGTTCGGAAAACTGAGCGGTAACATGAGCTACCTTTATTGACTGACCGACGAGCAGATGGCCAAGCTCCCGCCTTTTTCCCAAAGCCGCACGGCAAGCCTCGGTTATATGACAAGCGGGTGTTGAGCGGGATTATCTTCGTCAGACGCAATGGGTTGCGCTGGCGAGACGCCTCGGAAGCCTACCGACCGCTCGGCTATTTCGTTATGGACACGTCAGTTATAGTTTGCCTGGAAAATCCCACCAAATTGTCTGAAAGCTGCCGCCGCGCTACACATAGTGCCAAATTTTTTCCGGAGTTTGGAAGGGAATTTCCGCACAAAGTATGGAACAATGATGCTAGCTAGCATCGGCTATCAAAAAAATATTTTTTTATTCAGATGGTTATTTGGGGGATTTGATAGCGGAGGAGGGACTTGAACCCCCGACACGCGGATTATGATTCCGCTTCATGCCTGTTTTCTGCTGCTTTCAGGTATGCCTGTTAAGTGCTTGGAAATATGGGGTGTGCGCAGCTATCATGCTGCTCTTTAAAGAGTTTTTAACAACGGCACTCCGTTTTTCTGTGATGTTCACCACAGAAACCAACGACCGTCTGGGACCACGTCAACATTTTTGAGGATGGTACAGAAATGGTACAGAATTTGAGGCGAACAACATGCCGACAGAAGTATGCGAAATTGATAGGCGAATTTTGGCGGATGCTGTGAGAATGGCTGAGGAGGGCGCCACCCAACTCCATACGTTCAAAGACGCTGGCGGACGAGGATTGCACCTGCGGGTTCGAGGGAAGCGCGCCGTCTGGTTGGTTAAGTTCCAACAAAAAACAAAGACAATCGGACAGCTTTATCCAGATCCTTCGGATATGTCTTTGAGAAGCATTCGGGACGCAAGGCAACTGGCAGCGGACGTTCGATCCGTAATGAAAGCTCAGCCGGAGCAGGTAGACAAATACGTAAAGTTTAGACACCAGAACTTTAGTCATTCGGACGCTCTTGAGCGTTTAGTCGAACCGAAGAAAAGCTGGACTTTGGCTGAGTGCTACGAAGTCGCTATTGACGAAAAAAGCTCATCGCATGCCAAAAGGCCTATTGCTGCGACGACCAGGAAAGACATGGAGTACATCTTTTCGTTGGATGCGTGGGGCAAGTTTATCAGGATGCCGGTAACAGAATTGGAGCAAGGTGATGTCGAATCCGTCCGTGATGTCGTGAGAAAAAACAATGGCCTTTCTACGTCCAACAAGGTTATTGCGTATACAAGATCAGTGCTGAATTGGTGCGCCAAACATCATTCAGGAGCCAGTGGCCTCTCAGGGCAAAACCTTTGGTGGCGCCTGCTGTCGACGCCAGCAATTGTAAAGCCAAAGGTGAGAAGCCCATACATCAGGGATATTGTGAGAACCTTGGTTTTGGCGGAGGAGTATTTGGACTAACCTCTTCCTGGTCGAAGTATCCGTGCCAAAGGTGTCGACTCGCTCACACTAGGTGGTCTTTGGTGGGTGGTTCTAACTTGTCAAAGGTCGGGCGCGGCACTGTCTTTGTCAAAAGATGACTTGCTAAGGGAACCTGAACCAGATGGGAGCGGGCGCGATTGGCTACTGGCATCTTGGGATGACAACCAGGTCAAAGGTAAGAAGCGCTTTGTACTACCTGTTCCGAACAAAGCTTGGGCACCGGCGACCAAAGCACGGGGCGCCGTCTCGTTACGTGGGTGATCCCAGCCTTTCCAAGCTTTTCCATGGAAAGCCAAAGCTTGTATTCCCCAGTTTTCCAAGACCCTGGCGTGCCTCGAAATGGCATCTTCCCTAGAAAGCACCGGTGCCGGATAGAATGGCTCCTTGACCAATGCGGGAGCAACCGAGCTGAAGGCAAGCTTTGTGCTGGTTGACGTCGAGGGTTCAAACGATGCGAGCCTGATCGACGCCGTGTTGGTATCAGATTTCGTGGTTGTTCCTTGCCGCGCAAGCCGGATGGACGCGCTGGGTGCGGTGCAGGTTCTCAAGCAAGTGCGTCAGAAAAGCCAAGTCCTCCGGCGCAATATTCCCGCAAGCGTTCTGCTCAATCAAACGGAGCCAGGCGCGGTTGAGTTCAGAATTACTGGGGCCGTCAAAACAATTCTTGAGGAAGCTGGCGCGCCGATCCTGAAAACACAGCTGGCGGCACGACCAATTTTCCAGGCAATGATGAGCTTGGGAGGGGACTACCTCAATCTGCCCCGCGAGTTTCAAGGGTCATCTCCGAAGACCGCACAAGCCAACGCATCGGCTTTGACGAATGAATTGCTTCTGACAGCGTTCACCAAAAATCACGAAGCGGCATGAGGGGACGCAAATGACAAATGAAGCAAAAATTCCGGCTGTAGGTAGCATTCTGGAAGATGCAACTCCGGACATGCAGTTTGAGCGTAAAACACCGGTGTCGCCGTCGCAGCTAAAGCTGGCACAGATGAGTCCCAGCCGGCGGAGGGCTGCGCTCAGGACAAAAACGTTCACAGCAGATGTGAACCCGGAGCTCTATGCGGCTTGGGATGACCTGCGCGAGGCCAAGGAGCTTACGGTCGTCCGGGCTCTGGAACTGTCCTTGATTGCGTTCTTGAAAGCGTATGGAAAAGAGTTCGAACTGTGAAATGATCCTCTGGCGCATTCCCGCGCCGGAGGAAACAGCCTTGTCTTGATTTCTCTTGGAGGCCAATTTTCTCTGCCAAGCCGACGAACAAACTCACTTCACGGTAAAGCAATCAGAATGACACCAGAGCAGAAGGTCATCTACAGCAAAATCCTCGGGCATCTGAGCAGGAATGACTATTCGGATGCCCGTCTATTTGAAGGCGCGAGTCGGATCTCACATTCTTGTACCGCAGCTGATTTCGCTGATCTGTTGATGTTCACCGCGAACAGGATGCTTGGGGATCGGTCGCCTGCCGAGGTGGCTCTTGAGCGCGGAGGAGTGTTTGTCTTGAACCGAGTTCGGCCGTGGGAGTGACTGCTAACGGTCATCGGCCGCAAGATGTGCGAAAATTCGGTGCTCCATCCAGGCGCGCTAAAACCCAGTACGGAAGCGTTCAAGAAAAAAGACAAAAAATGCTTTGATGTGAGAGTCACACAACCAGAAAGGATTCCGGTGGTCTAATCCGACATCCAAGTCGGCCCGCCGGAACGCAACAACAAACTTCTGGATCTCACAATGAATAGAACCTCGAAACAAGTCCCAGCAAAAGCCAAAATGACGAGCGCAGCCGCCGCGAGAATTCAGTCGGCAACAGCCAAGTCGCGCGACGGGACAGTGCCAGCCAAGAGTTTTGCTGCTCGCGCTCAGCGCGCATCCAGCAAACCCATCAAGACTATGAAACCGTGACAGTACTGGGCGGGCCTTTAATAGGCCCGCTTGTTCACCCGAAAAGAAGCCCAAACTGATGACACTCTACAGCAAAGACAAGATGATCAACGCCCTCGCCAGAGATCTTCGGCGATTGGGATGGCGTTACAGAAGAGGAAAGAAGCATGGTGTACTGACTGCCCCCAATGGGCGGAGGGTAACCGTGTCGACAACTCCAAGTGACTTTCGATCTTACCAGAACTTTCGGCGAGATATTCGCCTGGCCTGTTCGGAAAGGGTTCAATATGCATCCCCTTCTGTGCAGAACGCCGGTAAGTGCAGCAGTGATGAGAAATGAACATGAAAAATGACAATCCAACTGCCAGCTCGATTCGTGCCCGCGTCATTCAATCGCTGACAAATGTCGGTCTTTGGCCTGAGGACGACGCGACAAGAAAGTCATTCATTGAATCGGTCAGAAGTCCAGTAGACAAGAACAAGGACCTTTTTCCGAACCGTGTACCGATGAATGTTTTTGAAAACATCGCGATCCTTAAAATTGCCTTTGGCTTCAATAATACGGGCGTTAAAGACGTTGCCTCCGGAAACACGTCGGTAGTTGAAGGGAAATTGAAAGCGCGGGAGGCAGAAATCACATTTCTGGCCAACGCGTATCAACACGCCAAGTCTCAGTTCCCCAAACTAAGGCAAGCGCTGCAATCCGGTAAGGCTTTTCATGAGATGAGCCTGAAACAAATGATGTCATCGCCGCATACCCGGCAGGCGTCAAATACAAGCGCACCTGCGGCCCCACTTCATATCGTTCGGGCACTCGAAAAGGTTCGATGGAGCGAGGAGTACCAAGAAGGGAACCCCGATGCCATTTGTCTTGCGGCCGAGCACTACCTGGCGGCTGGTGCGATGGAAATTGCTGAACCTTTAATCCAGGAAGTCTTGGACGTGCATTCCGAACATCCAGGTGGCTGGTTTCAGAAGAGCCGGCTCCTACTTGAGAAATCCAAGCAGGCCGCACGAAAAGCGACGCGCTACAAGGTTATGAGCGAAGATGCGGATGTCCTTAGCGCAGCAGAACGGCATTACGAAGAATTGGCCTATGATGAAGCCGATGCTTCAAGGAGTCTGGAGGATCAGGCATTTGAAACCTGTATCAGGGCTTACAAGCTGTTGCCAGACAACAAGACTTATGAACAATCGGCCATCAAATGGTCGCGAGACTATGGAACGCTTCGTGAACTCCGCCACAGGATGTTGCTCTTTATCGTATCCATGGCAGCAAAAAGATGTGATCCCAATGCGTATAGCAGTCCGGTTTTTGAACGCGTCCGGGCTCGGTTAGGGCGTCTTAAAAAATACGATCCCAAAACTGGAGAATTCACACCCGACTTGGACAAAATTGCAGAATTGTCTGCATTGGCGCTGTTTTCTGCGGACACGGATGCACTTGTACTTTCTGCCTACGACGAACTCATGAACAAGTCGCATTGGGGGCATTTTGATAGGACCGCCCTTCGGCTGAACTCGCTGAACTTCTTCCGCCTCTTGGCACCAAAGCCGGTCTATCACGATGAAGTTGAGCAATTTGTCGAGGATATAAAGCGTGGAATACCGGCGAATTCATGCCGATATTTCGGGTATTTTTCTGACCCCGATTGGATAACCGGTTGGAGAAACACTCTGCATGAACATCTTGACGCCGTGATGAGCCGGCATGAACAACGGGAACTCGTGCGGGAACTCCATACGGCATGGATTGCTGATATTGAGAAAGACCGCGACGATGCATTGTTAGCTATCTACGATGACCAACTTCGAATGAAATTTGAGGCCAACGACCCCTTGGGCGCATTCGATGTGGCTGTTCAAGGGGAAAGTGAAGGCATCTACAAGCGTGGCGATGGGCATGGGGCTCTGGTTCTTAGAAGAACCGCGCAGCATGCAGAGCGCGCGGCTGACATAAAAAACAGTTCAAACGCTACAATTCGATATTTGCTACAGGATCAAAGCCTGCAATCTGTTGCAGAGGAGTATTACGATCAGCGTTTGGCAGAATCTGATCCTTTAGATGGCCCAGATCCTTTCCCTGAGTATTTGTTTGAAGTCAATTCGGACTAGGATTTTGAATGGCCACACCAAGTAAGCTCCATCTCTTTTGAGTTAGCAAATGTGTGTGGCCAAAATCTCTGATCCGGGCAATTCGGGGCGAGTGTTCTGATTTCCCTTGCTCTCGAAAGTTGGTTGCTCGGGTCGCGATGGAAATCTGCGTCCGCTCGAAACAGTTGCATGTAAACTTACCTTAAGTCAAAGCACCCCCCGCCGTGGGCTGGGCTAAAATCTGCCGCAAAATGAACAAGTTCCGAAGTGAGACACGGGCTGAGTTAGCTAGGTGATGGCATGTCCCAAGATCTTTCCATGCGTGAGATTTCGATTTTGGTTTGTTTATTGCCTACCGAGCACGTGGCGGTTTGCCGTGTCGAGCAAGCAATGCAAGTCGGACCTGGATTCGGGCGTGCGTGGTATGCCAACCAGAAAGAACATTGGATCGGTTGGCTGGCAGACTACGAAGGGCCCGGAGCTTATGTAAAAGCACCCAAGGTAAATGTTGCCGTTGAAAACGTATATCGTCGGATAGTTTGTACACCGGCACTGTTTTGGTTGGTCGTTCAGTCTGCGTCTATCGAGCGAACTGCTGCGCAAGCTCTTGTCAAATCCATACTGGCAGATCCGAATGCCGCGATGGCGAGCCATAGCGCATTGATACGGCGTACAGTGCCTTGGGATGCCGTTCGAACGGCGCTACTCAATCGTGGGCCGATTTCACGGGGGGAATGGAGCGGCGCTAGCGCTACGCTTCTCGAAACTCGTGAGAAGTTACGCAGCCATTGTTATTCACAAAAGGCTTGGGCAGCGGCACGGGAATTCGAACAGAAAGTAGACGAGGTCGAAATGGACATAGAAAAGATCATCCATAGTTTGCCCCAGAAAAGTATTGCCCAGCGGCAAATCATGCGCCGAAATGCCGAGAAGCTCATGATTGACGGTGCCGATGAACAACGCAATGCGGCAACGCAACTGATCTCTGCGTTGGATGAGCTGGAGGAGCAGGAGCGCGAAACCTTGAATCAAAAACTATCAGGAATGAAGCCGGCCGAAAGGGTAATCCATGCGTTCACCTGCGTACCGCCTAGCGAAACCGAAATTGGACTAATCCGTGTTTTGATGGACCGCCCCGGATCCACATCAACTGAGCTCAGCCGCGCTCTTGGTTGGGACGCACAAACCTGGCATTTGCACTTTGGTACTATGTGTAAACGGCGGGAAGCAGATTTGTGGCCGGCGGACGCTTCGAATATTCGTGATGCAAGCTTCTACAGCGGCATTCTCGCAAACTTTGACAACCAAAACGCTACTTGGGAGCTCAAACCTGAAGTTGAGGCGGCATTTCGAAATCTGGGTATCTAGTTGGTTGAAGATTGTTCAACGCCGATGGGCAGACAGGGGTTGGTGCATCGCTTGTTGCCATGAAACTGTGCTTTTCTAGTAGTTGACCAGCCCTGCCATTCCTTCGTCATGTCAAAACGAAACTCGGACCTGAATGCAGCAAGTAGAGAAAAGATCCTGCTCTACCAGAAGCCAAGTGGAGAACGCCAATTGAAAAACAACTACATTTTGATCGATTTCGAGAATCTTCAGCCAGTGAACCTTGGAGCCCTCAATGGTCACGACTTCAGATTGATCGTCTTTGTCGGCGCCAACCAGAAAAATGTTCCCTATGACTTCGCGCGAGCGCTGCAAAACCTGGGCGAAAAGGCCACCTATCAGAAGATCTCGGGCAATGGCGTTAACGCGCTGGATTTCCACATCGCCTTCTACATTGGTGAACTCTCGGCCAGGGACGAGAACGCCTAATTCCATATCATCTCACGTGGCAAGGGCTTCGATCCGCTCATCGCTCACTTGCGTGAACGCAGGATTTACGCGCTCCGCCACAAGGACCTGTCAGAAATCCCCTTTGTCAGGATATCGAACGCCAAATCACCCGACGAAAAAATCGATGCAATTGTTGCCAGCCTGAGATCTCGCGGTTCTTCGCGCCCAAGAAAAATCAAAACCTTGGCAAGCACGATCAACGCCCTGTTCATGAAGACTCTGGATGAGGCTGAACAGGACACTTTGGTAACGGAGTTGCAACGGCGTGGGCACGTAATAGTCAACAGTCAATCTGTTAGCTACGGCGCTTCGATTGTTGGCCACTAGCCCAGTACAGCACGACTATTCTGCGGCCTCCCAAGGTATCGTTGTGTCAACTGGGTGGATTAGGATGGGTCCTCACAATAGGGCGCAGCGCGAGCACGAACCTCAACCATCGGCCTAATACAGCTCGAAAATGGTGCCAGCGTTGGTAGCGGGGTGGCGGCATCGAGCGATCACATCAGCCACTTGCCAGGAAAAGCAGGAGCGCCCAAAGAAGAAAAATGTATCATATTATTCCCGACATTCATGGTGATGCCGACAAGCTGGATGGTTTGCTCGCATATCTTGGGTTGCAGCATATGCCTTCGGGGTGGCCGGGGGCCAACACCGGAGCAGCGGATCATGTTTCTCGGAGACTTCGTTGATCGTGGTCCCGAGAGTGCCCGCGTATTGGACACCGTCAGATCCCTTGTCGGCAGCAGCAAGGCTGATGCGGTGATGGGGAACCACGAGTTCAATACCATCCACTATCATACGGCGGTAAGAGGAAATGCTCGCCGTGTCGCCACCCGCGACGACAAGACCGCCGAAAGTTTTCTGGGCTCCATCGACATAACATCGATCCGCCTCTGGCTCGGCCATTTGTAAACATGACTGAAGGACGTCCAAGTAATTCAGTGTTCAGCCTAATGTGTCTTCAGGAACATTTTCCACCTCTCTGAAAATAACAAAGATGGTGGCCCGCCGGCGGGAATCGCCACTTTTTCTTTGTGCAAATCCGCATAGTCGGCACGCGCTCGCTCGGAAAAACGGGCTGTCATTGTGCTTGGTTCGATAGCCATTTCCCCCGCGTCGAATAGATTGTGTAGATCGGAGCGGAGTAGGATGCCATTCGCGAGAGTATTGCGTCCCTTTCGGGCAAACTCAACTACGTGGGCCGCCTCCAAAGCGGGCTGCACAGATGTACCGCTAACCGCGCATGCTTTGTATGCACAGAGAAGTGCGGCGCGGAACTGAGTTTGTTCAGGTCGGGTCAGCGCGCTATGATAGCTTTCCAAACGTCTTTTCTCGTCGTCGGTGTCCTCTGAAGCTTTTTCCAGTCGGACTTCCAAACCACCTAGTCTTCGAAGCGGAGCGGCCGCCTGATTTACATTCATATCGTTTGATTTTCTAGACGTGTTTCCTGCTATTTGAGCAACTAGAAATCCAAAGGCTTTCGTCGGATAGCGAATTCCATCAAACACAATATATCTATGATCTGGCTCTTCCCTTCCGGTGCGCTCGAACAACCATTCAAAGCCATCGCTGCTATTCTTCTGCACTAAATGGATAGCTTCATCGATATGCTCGCGTTTAATGAGCTTTCGTGCTTCCTTGAGATCCATTTGAGCTCCATGCAATTGGTCATGCCTAATTCAACTATTACTCGACGCAAGGCGGTCGCAACGCAACGCTTAGGCGATTTAGGTCGCGTTGACAAATGGTGCAACCAGAGGCGTATCTGCGTGATGTTGATAACGCCGAGAGAGCTCTCCTCCGTCTTATCGTACCGGATGGTGGCACTGAGAGCATTCTTCAGCTTTTTGAAGCGGCTTTCGACCAGGTTGCGCATGGTTTCAGCATAGTGCGTTGCTGATCTGTCCCGGATCGCGGTCGGTGCCGGAGAGATCGCCTTAGGGTCAGGACGCATTGATTTTCAACGCGCTGCGTGGTTCACGGCTTCTAAAATGGAGTGGTGACATGAGCGACCTTTACTGGCTGACCGACGAGCAGATGGCCAATCTTTCCCCTTTCTTCCCGAAGTCGCACGGCAAGCCACGGGTCGATGACAAGAGAGTGCTGAGCGGGATTATCTTCATCAATCGCAACGGGTTGCGCTGGCGCGACGCTCCCAAGGAATACGGACCGCGTAAAACGCTGTACAGCCGGTGGAAACAATGGAGTGAGAAAGGCGTCTTACCCCATACGGACCTATGCTACGGCCCCTGTTACAGGTATGCCAAGAGCGGTGTAACGGTTGAGAACGGCGATGCGGATTTGGATCTCTGCGACCTGCCGGTCAAAGTCGCGTGCCATGAGGCTCTAGCCCATCAGTTTCACACAATGCATCTTACTTTCAACGCGGCTCCGGCGGTGGTATCCTGTCAGCCGCCGCCACAACGCCTTGCCCAGGTATTGTGACGTTCGCACTGCTTCGTTTTGAGCGGTGGCTCCCGCGCTCGTAGGCTTCCAAGGTTTGGCGTTCTTACGAGGTGGTATGACGGCATGGGCATCGCGGGCGGCAATTGCGTCATGGCACTTCCGGGTGTCATAGGCGCCATCAGCTGTGACGTTGCTGATGTCCTGATCTGGTGGGATTTGGTTCAGTAACTCGGGCAGCATGGGAGCATCGCCGACATTACTTGTCGTGACTTCCACCGCCCGTACTTCCAGCGTTTCCTCGTCGACCCCAATATGTATCTTACGCCATATCCGGCGTTTCGGGCCGCCATGTTTGCGAGCATTCCACTCGCCTTCGCCCTCCGCCTTGATGCCCGTGCTGTCGATAAGGAGGTTCAATGGTCCGCCGCCGCCACGATATGGCAAGCTCACGTTCAGTGTCTTCTGGCGGCGGCAAAGAGTGCTGAAGTCCGGCACCGCCCAATCCAGTCCTGCCAGACGTAACAAACTTTCGACGAACCCGGTCGTTTGTCGAAGTGGCAAACCAAACAATACCTTTATCGTCAGACAGGTCTGGATCGCGGCATCGCTGAAACGCTGCTGCCGACCCCGTTTGCCGTTTGGCCGAGGCCTCCAGTCCATATCCGGGTCAAACCAGACGGACAGCGACCCGCGCTGCTTCAATGCGGTGTTGTAGGATGACCAGTTCCTGGTCTCATACTTCGTTCGTGCCCAACTACTCATGCACCCCAGCTATCATGCTGGATTCAAACAGTGAATCCCTCATGCCATTTGTGCAACAAAGCCGTTGTTCACCGCCAAGGCCCATAAAATTCAAGTTTTTCCATCAATCCCCCAAAAGACACAGTGATACCGCGAGTTCCTTGATCAGTCTCCTTTTGGAGAGAAAGTGACCTGAACCGTACCTGATATCTCTTGGCCGAAGACAGAGCCTTTTAATTGCACATCCATACGGACTTGAGTGAGCTGGTAGTCTGGTGGAATCAGTTTTTCAAGTTTCCGCGAAATTACCTTGGGCGTTATTTCCTGAATGATTGCACTGGGTGGCTTATCGGCAGGATCGCTCTTTCCGCCTAGGATCAGAATGCCGGGCGCACTTTCCTCCGCAACTTCTTCGAAATCTGATTCGACCAACGTGATTTCAAACTTGCTCATTTGACTGCCCCCAGCTTCACTTCGCAGTTTCCGAAGATGCTGAACCACAAAGCGTAACAGCGCTCCGCAGTAATCTGATCCGGTTTGTGCATCTCACCGGCAAAAGGCCTTTTTAGAACTGCCCAAAGCTCGTGCAAGTATTCGCATTCTTCACGCTGGACCAGATTGACCAGCCGTTTAGCAAAATCCACACCAGCACGGGCGGCGATGATAGAGGATGGCGACACGACCGTACAGTCGCTCGATTCAACAATTGATGCGCTCATGCCCACATCTCCATTTACCGAGCGACCGCCAGCACAGGAAATGATAAACAGCAAGGAACCCGCCGGGAACCGGTGGTTGAAGCAATCATCAAGCGAAAAATGCACATCGGAACAAAGACGCAAACCCTTTGTCGTTTCGTGCTCACAAATCCAGCTAATAATTCTTTTGTTTGAGACGGCGCTGGTCAAATCGCTCACCAAATCAGTGAAATAAACCTCTTCTCCCATGCCTTTGAAGATTTCCGACACTTTCTTTTTTTCAATACGCTCAAAGTCACTGTCCAAGACAGGATCAACGCAGACAATGCGTCCTTCAGGTTCGGGCGCTTTTTCAAGATTGTCGACATTTGTCTTGGTCGGAATGCGCGAAATGACACAATTGTCGGACAGAAACTCTCCCTCCCCTGAGTCAGGATTGTAAAGCGCTTCCCATGGTATCCAGTGCAGATTCGTCCAGATTAGAAACATGTCCGATTGCGCAGCATGCATCCAAAGATCATTGCGCTCTTCATCCGAGAATAACTTACGCGAAATTACTCCGCCTCTCGTTTTCAGATCATCAAAAAAAATCTTCCGGTCCCGGTCGGTTCCGTCATCAACGGTACCCTTCTGGATGTTCTGATCGACATACTCCCAATAGGAGACAATTTCCTTCCTTATTCCCTCCATTTCCTCGAACGACACAGATCTGTCCATGATCGGATACTGAGCTGCGGGGTTTACGCCCCCGCTTACCTCTATGCGAAGCTTTTGCGTGTCTTCTTCATACTGCGCGCGACAATAGGCAACGATCTTTCGCTTCATGACTAAATCTTCCTCGTAAACAACGGACGGCTGTCGGCAAAAACGGTCAGGGACGCTTCAGGGAAGGGCCTTTTGAAGGTCACGTCCTCGAACACCACTTCACCCAAGTAGAAGTCCCGGTCCGGGGCTTTCTCTAACGGCCATACTCGTTCAACTTCGTCAATGCCGCCCTCAGGTTTGATCCACGCCATCAAAACGTCAGGCTCTTCATCAAACTGAAGATCAAGCTTAGCCTGAAAATAATTCTCTCCCGCAGGCTCCAACGTTTCTGGGAACCTAACGGAGAACTCACCAAATTGGCCAAGCTGCCAAGACTTCTCCTGTTCCTCGACGGTGCCGCCGGAAATATATGACTTGTCAATCAACACATCGCGCAGCTTTTGCTCCAGCGCGAATACTTGACCTACGATTTTGTCCAACTCAGCATTCAGACTCCTGGCCACCGCTTCGACATGCTCACTTTTTGCATAAAGGCCAATTCTTGCCGTCTCCTTCGCTGCTTCGACAACGTGCCTGCTCAGCAGACCAGCGTGCAGCACAATCCCACTGATTTGTGCGACGTTCCGTGATTGCTCGATCCGGTCGATTTCAGCTTTTTCCTGCCGCAGCACCCGGCCCAGATATTCCACAATAGATCGCACGCGCGACTCAAACTCGCGGGTCGTTTCCGGCTCCCATCCAATGTGACTGAGTGGAATGTCAAAAATTAGCTCGTATAGATACGTCCGGTCGTTCACAAGCTGTTCGCAGTAGTACTTGCCCGATTCAGTTATTGATAGATGGGATACGAAACGCACATCGGTTTCATGTTCTGGCGAGGTCAGAAGTCGGGCTTTCAACATGGTGCCGATGGCATGATCGACCAGCGCACGATCATATCCGACACTGGCAAGCCAAGTCTGGACTTGCCGGCGTTCTGTCAACCCGCGAGAAAAATAAAATGCCGATAGGACTCTGTAAATCACGCAGTAGTCTATCGTATGCTCTACGGAATCGAAGAAATACAGGTTGAAAATCGGCGAATTCACTCGCGACTCAAAGTACCGTTTCCCACCGGTGAGCAACCCTTTCAAAAAGTGCTCGTTCCAATCGTGCTGCCGCCTTTCCACCGCCTGTTCTCTATTGTCTGTTACTACGACATCAAAGAGCGACCGGTAGTCCAGTTCGGAGAACCTCAGAAAGCGATAAAAGGCGGCGAGCGCCTTGCGCACGTTATTGCAGGCAATCCCTCGGATAAGTAGGTCTTGGTTCCACTCTGTCAGAACGTTTCGATTCAGATTTTCCAACGCGCGCATCGTGTTGGGAATTTGCAACCGAAAACCCGAATTCGGGTCATGTATCGTGAACGAACGGCCGCGCCCCCGCATGACCCGCCGCAAACGGTTGTTAATGACCTCACGGATGTTGGGCGAGGGCAGCGCAATCTGGAAAGTGTAGAACGCACCCTTGTTTGCATCCACTTCTATATGCGTGGCAAAGGTCGGCGGGCGCATGCACAGGATCATGGTTGTGCGGGTTTTTAGGTAAATCCCTCGCGAGAGATGCGAAATCTTTGCAACCGCTGAGGACGCCATTTGATCGAGATTGTCGAAAATGACGACCGGCTCCACGTATTCGGGCAGAATATCTCTTAGAAGCGCGAAGTACTCGACAATGGTGGTTGAACTTGGTTGGATACCACGTTCCGAGTATTGCTCTCTCTCATAGTAGGCCTCGATCTGGGCGAGGATTCCGGATGGTGGCTTCTCGTCCAGATTGTTGTTGAGTGCCTCATAGCAGTCCGTATGCAATCTCTGAAACAGTTCTGAGTAGACCGGATCATCGTCCCCGATGTGCAAGCCATTAATGATGATCGGCATAAACTTCTGAAGCGATGGGCATTTGTCTCTTAACTCGCCAAAGACAAACTGCATGAACGTGGATTTTCCAATCCCAACTGGACCGATTATGGAGAGTACCCGGTTTGATCTGGAATTGATTAGAAAGTTAATCAGATCAATCTCATAGAAGGCTGGTCGTAGATCGTCACCGACCACAAAGTCTCGCAAAACGTCCACCACGTCTTTCGGCAGATTGGCAGTCAGCGCGCTGATTACCGATTGGTCCGCCGACGTTACGCGGTTACACACGTAGTGCGATCCGCTTTGGTCAATCAATGGGCGGTCATCACCAACTAGAGCATCGGATATTTCGTTTTCCAGGGCAGCAAAAAACGCATTATCGAGAGAAGCGTTTCCGCGACGAGACACTCTGAATACATTGGGGCTCAAAGAGAGTTCGCTCATATCCCAGCCTCTCAACTAATGTCTGAAAATAACTTAGAGTACGAATAAAAGCTTAGCGCGGAACCTTGGCGCTACCAAGGACAAATGCTCCTTGGGAAGAATAGTACCTCGAACGAATTCGTACTTGAGTACATGGCGTGACTCTGTTGCGCAAATCGGTTGAGGGTCGCAGTTCCCCTTTCCCTGGGCGGACTTATCCTACAACCTCGGTAACTGGAATGCCAAGTGCGGTATAGCGGTTGAGGACGGCGACGCGGACATGGAGTCCCGCGACCTGGCGGTCGAAGTCCCGTGCCATGAGGCTTTGGCCCAGCAGTTTCACACAGTGCATCTTTGTTTCGACGCGGCTCCGGCGGTGGTATCCGGCCCATCGTCGCCAGAGTGCGCGGCCCAAGTATTTTGAAGCCCGGAGTGCCTCGTTGCGCGCCACAGCACCAGCGCTGCTGGGCTTCCAGAGCTTAGCGTTTCTGCGCGGTGGGATGACAGCGGTAGCCCCTCGATCCGCGATGGCTTCGTGGCACTTGCGGGTATCATAGGCTCCGTCCGCGGTCACTGAGCCGATCTCTTGGTCAGGCGGTATCTGCCTGAGCAGTTCGGGCAGCATGGGTGCGTCACCAATGCTGCTGCCGGTGATCTCGATAGCCCGAACTTCCAACGTTTGCTCATCGATCCCGAGGTGTATCTTGCGCCACAGGCGGCGTTTGGGGCCACCGTGCTTGCGCGATGCTACTCGCCTTCACCTTCGGCCTTGATACCTGTGCTGTCGATCAGGAGATGCAGCGGGCCTTGTGATCCGCGATATGGGATGTTCACAACCAACGTCTTTTGTCGCCGGCACAAGGTGCTGAAATCCAATACCGTCCAATCCAGACCGATCAGCCGAAGCAAACTTTCAACGAACCCGGTCGTCTGCCGCAGCGCCATCCCGAACAACACATTCATCGTCAGGCAGGCTTGGATCGCAGCATCGCTGTAGGTTTGCTGTCGACCTCGTTTGCCGGACGGTTCCGCCGCCCAATTCATCTCGGGATCGAACCAGATTGTCAGGGAGCCACGCTGCTTGAGTGCTGCGTTGTAGTCCGGCCAGTTCTTGGTCTTATAGGTTTGTGGTATTGGTCTGCTCATGGACACCAGCTACCATACTGGGTTCATGATATGAATCCCGCCAGGTGATTTACGCAACAGAGCCCCAGTTCACTGGTATCAATGTCATAGTCCTAGTGCGCCCATAGTTAATTGGCCAACCTCGCCATCTGCCACTAAGCCGCTTGCAATTTGAAACGCCCTTACAGCGGCTTCTGTGTGCGGTCCAAAAATACCATCGACATCGCCTGGGTCGTAACCTTGCATTTTCAAAGCTGATTGAATCTGCCGCACCTTTTCGCCACGCATAGGTGGATAGGTCAGTCTGAAGATCAATGACGCAGGAGGAGAATAAACTGATCCTGAATCTTCAATTTCATACTCCAAAAGCGGAACTAGCATAGCCAGATCCCACCGACGACCGTCGATCTTGTCCACAGTCACCCCTCTTGCTTTGGAGTGCGCTTCAATAGTAGAGCCGTCACCACGCGACAATGCCACATGACCAATTCCTGACTTCGCTGGGCGTCTAATCAACACAGCACCCGGAACGGATTTCGCTTTTCCGATGCTAACTCTTCGCGGGCTTGACTTAGCATCTCTTGCCCAGGCCCCGGAATACGCGTCTGCATAGGATGGATTATCCGAATTGTCGGTGCACCCAACAACTAAACCCGCCATCTGGAAAGCCAGCCAAGAAGCGAATTCAGCACAATCCCAGGGGCCGCTCCAATTTTGATTGTCTTTAGGAACCTTCACACCCAGCATATAGCTTTCTCCACGATGTGACTCCGCGAGACTCACAAGATCTTGTCCACTATTCATCAAAATTCTCCCTCAAACTACAATGAAAGATTTAGCGATGATCGAAACGCTGAATACAGAGATTCAAAGAAAGAATTTATAGCCGCTTGAACGGTGGCTTGAACAATTGCAGAAAGCGCTGCGGCCTCTGACCGAAGAGCCCTCTCGTTTTCCGTTAGTAGAAACTCAGCAGTTTCCCGAGAAATTTCCCCACTCGCCACACCTATTGCTATAGTGCGAAGCGTTTCCTCATTTGCTTTGAAACTCTCTTTTACCCAAGACTTTGCAGACTTTCCGCCTTTCTTGGCGATTTTCACTGCGCCATCCAATGCATCTTGGAAACTTTCGTCAAAGTCAAAACTCATTTCAGCCCTCCATTTGGAAAGATAGAAAAACAACTACAACCCAATCGCCTTCGCATTTTCCGCAGTTAAAGCTGATTTCAAATGTCTCTCCAAAATTTGACGCTGTGCGGTCAGAGATGCGTCTGAGAGATCAGAAGCAGAGCCGGTACGGTTTCGGCTATGGAAATTTTCCCATGATGTTAGCAGGTTTTGCGCTGCTTCAATGCTATCACTGTTTTTGGGCCGCGCCTGCTCCGAGAGTAGATGGACTCTCATGTTTGCGGTGATTTCGTCGTAGTCGGACGATAGGGATGAGATTTTTTGCTTGCGCTGGGAGGCAGGTGTGGAACTGAGCGCTTGATAGTAAGAAATGACTTCTTTGGAAATCGCCGTAATTCTCTCAACGGATTTCTCATTGTATCCCGTAATGTATGAGACACATCCAACTAGTAATACGAAAGTTAAACTTGCTCCATAGGCACGCAAAACACCGAATGTAATCAAATCAACGCCCCCGCAAAAAATATTCCAAACACCACACATCACTTTTTTAATGCAAAGTGGTGAATCAAAAGAAGCCTTAGAATCTAAAGATCAACCTTGCCATGTTTTGTAAAAAAATCAATATTTCCATTTTGAGATGAATTGTAACGAGAAATGTTTTAGCTAGAAGTGGTCTTCATCGGTCACATCATCAACGTTTGGAGATTGTGACAGAATATGCTACGCTATTGCCAATTTTTTTGAATCTTGAGTGTTCTTAGAATGACTTTTAAACTCGGAATTGTGGTAGGCCATACCGACGCAGCCGGTGGTGCAGTAGGCATCAATCTTCCAAGGGAATATGATTTTCATAAAGCAATGGCGACGGACATGCTCGCGTTTGCACAATCCGAATTCGATCATAGCGCGCTTGAGGCGAGAGCATTTTTTCGAGACGGTATTGGAGTGTCGGGGGCTTATGGCCAAGTAAACGACTGGGTAGGAGCAAATGCGTCGCGTGCAGCAACCGTTGAATTGCACTACAACGCCGCGTCCCCTTCGGCTTCTGGTACGGAAACACTGAGTTCCGGTTCCGCTGGCAGCATGGCTCTTTCGGAACGGGTGCAGGGTGGGCTCTGCCTCCTTCTTGAGCGGCCGGGCCTGTCACGCGGAATCAAGATTCGCAATAGAACGAACAAGGAGCGGGGCTGGCTTAGCCTTGTGTCGGGTACACCGCCCGCCATCATCACTGAACCAGCATTTGGAAGCAATTCAAACGACGCTGGTCTTTTAAAGGACAAACAATTTTTGATTGGCCGCGAAATCGTACGCCGCGCTATGCGGTATTTCGAAGAAGTTGTTGGAGATTGAGATGACAGGCGTCAAGGACGAAGCTGGAACTGAGCTGCTGCCGCCAAACAAACTTGAGATATTGAGAAATCTTTCGAAGCTAAGCCTTATTGGACTCGCAGTGCCGTTTGTCGCCATCATGACGCCAGGGATCGCTACTACTCTCGGCGCCCCGGAACACGTCCTGAACGCACTAATCAACCTTAGCTGGGTTCTCGTGATCTTTGGTGGCTTTGCATTTCTGGTCGTGTCATTGTTTTCAGCAGCGGTGTTGTTTCGCGTATTCAACATGCACGACAAACAGCAATCTTTAGGATTGCCTCGCAATTCTATTCGCAGCCTCCTTACATTCCTCGTATTTCTAATCCTTATGGCTTTTATTTTTTACTCGACACAGGTCGTTTCAAGCCAAAGCTCTGAGGGAATCGCAATAATTCCATTTGTTCAGGCAGATGAATTGCAAAAGACAATTTCGGCCCTTGGAATAGTGGGGCAAGTTACCGGCTATGAGGTGATAGGCGAGCCAGGCCAACAACAGACGCAGGTTACCTTCCTGGTCGAAGGTAAAAGCACGGCGATGGAGTATTTTGACCGCATTTTGGTCGCATTGCTGGGAATTTCCAGCACCATCATCGGTTTCTACTTTGGTTCCCGCACGCGAGAGGCGGCTGACGAAACTTCCGACAACAAGGAAGAACCCGAGGGCCAAGAGGAAAAACAAAGCGATTCAATGGGCGACGTAGCCGTTGATGAAACCGACAGTCTTGAATGGTCGGTCAAATCACAAGTTCTCAATCTCAAACCTTTACAAGATGGTGGATTTACTGGTGTGGTCATGGTTAACCCCTCTGACCCCTTTGGAGATCGTGAGTTTGGTGCTCGGTTGGTACCGCCCGAAAACCATGACCCCAAGATAGATGCAGCAATCGTCGAGGTGACCCGAACAGCTGACAAACTGCAACTAAAGATTACTGGTGTCGAACTCGAAAAACTCCGCGAATACGACCTCGAAATGTCAATCTTTTATCGCGATGAAGAGGAACAGGCCAAGTCTATTCCAATCGATTTCACACTGATGGAATAGGTGGCTAGGTTCTGGACCCATTAAATTTGTTGCTGCTGTCTCGGTTGCATGATTCAAGCCCCTGAGTTTCAGAGGTGTATCATGAGCAATCTATTCTGGCTGACTGACGAACAGATGGAGCGCCTTCAGCCCTATTTTCCGAAGAGCCATGGCAAGCCGAGGGTTGACGACCGGCGTGTTCTAAGTGGGATTATTTTCATCAATCGCAGTGGGTTGCGGTGGTCTGATGCGCCTCGTGAATATGGGCCACCAAAGACGCTGTACAATCGCTGGAAACGATGGAGCGATATGGGCGTGTTCGCTCGGATCATGAACGGACTGGCTGCTGAAGGCACGGATCACAAGACGATCATGATTGACGCAACATATCTCAAAGCGCACCGCACGGCCTCCAGCCTGCGGTTGAAAAAAGGGGGCGCGGCAGGCTGATCGGGCGCACCAAGGGTGGCATGAATACGAAACTGCACGCTGTTACCGACAGCCTCGGACGCCCCATCCGCTTCTTCATTTCCGCAGGCCAAGTCAGCGACTACACGGGGCAAAGGCTCTGGTGAACAATCTGCCATCAGCTGACTGGCTACTGGGAGATCGAGGCTATGACGCAGACTGGTTTCGCGAAGCCCTTAGTGACAGGGGAATTAAGCCCTGCATCCCAGGTCGAAAATCACGCGACAAGCCTGTCCGTTACGATAAACGCCGCTACAGCCGCAGAAACCGCATCGAGATCATGTTCGGACGCCTGAAAGACTGGCGGCGCGTTGCAACCCGATACGACAGATGCCCGAAGGTCTTCCTATCAGCCATCGCGCTCGCGGCTACCGTTCTATTCTGGCTGTAAATCAATGAGTCTGGAGCCTAGATGCCAGCTTGAACCATGCCAGTTCTCCGATATGATTCTCGGCCGTCGACATTGCAATAGATTCTGAACGTAATCGGTTTCGGCTCTGACGATACAATTGTGAATGTGAGATTAAATGGTACAGATATGGTACGGACGGCTGTCTAGAGAATGTGCGCGAACCAACGACATCATCAATAACCATATTTTCAAGGATTTAGTGGTAGCGGAGGAGGGACTTGAACCCCCGACACGCGGATTATGATTCCGCTGCTCTAACCAACTGAGCTACTCCGCCATGAGTGAGAGGCGATTTAAGCGAGGGGCCGGAAAGGGTCAAGGGGGAAACACCGACTTACGGAGATTATTTTTGCCCCGATCAATCTGCTTTGGTTGCCTGTGGTGCGGCGACCCCAGCAGTATCAGCAATTCTACGAATGAAGGCCGCGCAGGCGTCGGGTGCGGTGATCGGGATCATATGGCCCAACCCTTCGATCTTTTCGTCGCTCAGCCCGAACCGGGTCATGGGGGCACCGTTGGCGGTGGGTGAAAGTATGGTGTCTTGTGCGCCGTACAGAATGCCGCCGGGTACGGACAAGTCGGTATAGCGGTCTACCTGGGCTCCGATACTTTCATCCACCCCTACAACATCCTGCGACGCGGTAATGAAGGCCGAAGGGCGCAACCCCAGCGCACCGCCGGCGCGGTCCAGAAAGTCATCTGGCGCGGGTTCCGGATAGAAAACGGCTCCCAATGTATGCGGGGCGGTCTTAGCCGAAATGGGGACGGCGATCGTGTTGCCGATAAAGTTGCGCAACCACTCGGTACGTATTTCCAGCGGTTTGAAAACTTGCGGCGTGTTCGACAGCTTTTGCGTCAACGGGGCGAGCAAAGCGAGCGCTTTGGTTTTCTCCGGGTGTTCCAACGCCATGGCCAGCGATACGGCCCCGCCCAATGAGTGTCCGACCAGAACGGCGTTGGAAATGCCTTTGGTGTCCAGAAACTCTTGAATCATGCGGGCCTGTTCGGGCAGGCGCCCAAGATCGGCGCTATCGCGGGTTGAGTATCCGCAGCCAGGGCGGTCGACTGCGATGACGTGATAGTCATCCGCCAACAGGTCCATCAGAGAATAGGTGAAATGCTGCAACTGCCCCGCAAGCCCGTGGATCATGATGACTGTCTGTTTAGTGGGGTCGCCCTTTTCCACGTAATGAATGCTGCCGCCGCGCACCGGGACAATCTGTCCAAGTTGCGGGACGCGCTGCAACCCCTGCCGGGTCAGTCGCCGGGTCCACAGGTTCATGCCGACAAAGAAGCCGCCGACCAGAAGGGCGATAACTAGAATTGTGGTCATCTCATCACTTTCCGCCTGAGGAAGGGGCAGGTTGGTATTGTTCCAGCCCCGATTGCGCCATGCGCTTTTCATACTCTGAAACGGTCCCGGGCCAAAGCGTCGTGTTCCGGCCCTGTGCATCCTGATACCATGAGGCGCAGCCACCCACCTGCCATACGCTGCCTTCGTGCCGTTCGCGCATTTCCTGTTCGAAGGCTTCCTGGTAGTCCGGGCGGGGTGTTATGATTAGTAGTCCGTCGCGGTTCATCTGGTCCAGCACTCGGCCGATGTGGCGAACCTGTGCTTCGATCATCAGCACAACCGAGTTGTGACCGAGGCCGGTATGTGGGCCGAGTAAGATGAAGAAATTGGGGAAACCTGCGATGGCAGTACCCAGATGCGCTTTCATTCCGTCCGACCATGCCTGGCGCAATGTCAGTCCATCGGATCCAGTTATGTCGAGGCGCTCGACCACATCTGTGACATGAAACCCGGTGCCCCAGATCAGAACGTCGGCCTTTGTACGGCTTCCGTCAGATGAATTGATCTGATCGCCCTCAATTGATGCCACACCGTACGGGAGCAACGTCACGTTTTCACGCGCCAGTGTCGGGTACCAATCGTTTGAGCTGAGGATGCGTTTGCAGCCGATACGATAGTCCGGCGTCAGCTGTTTGCGCAGACCCGGGTCTGCGATCGCGCTTGCCAACGATTTGCGCCACATCTTCATGGCAAAATTTACCATCCGTTTTTCGCCGCGGAACACGCGATGGCGATACTCGAAGACCATGTAAACCAGTTTCCGGCGTGCCCAAGGTAACACCGGGATGCTGCGATAAAGGCGGCGTAACCAGGGCGCGATTGGGCCATCCGGGCGGGGCAGGACATAGGGCGCGCTGCGTTGAAAGATTGTAACGTGTGCAGCAGTTTTCGCAATCTCTGGAACAAACTGGACAGCGGAAGCGCCGGTTCCGACAACTGCGACGCGTTTTTCCTCAAGCGGCGTGTCGTGATCCCACTCGGCTGAGTGAAAACAAGGCCCGGGAAAACTGTCCGCACCGGGTAAATCGGGGATGCTGGGCAGATGCAGCGCCCCTATGGCCGAGACCAGAAACCGCGCCGACCAGCGCTGCCCACTTTCGGTTTCCACTTGCCAGCGCATGCCGTCCCAGCGGGCAGATTTCAGCTGTTGATCGAAATGGCACAGCTCGTAAATCCCCTCATCAAGGCAGACCTTTTTCAAGTAGGCCTGAATTTCAGCACCGCCCGCATAAGCCCGGCTCCAGTCCGGGTTCAGATGCGTTGCCATGGAATAGAGGTGCGATGGGATATCACATGCGACACCGGGATAGGTGTTCTCACGCCACGTCCCGCCAATCTCATTCGCTTTTTCAAGGATCGCAATATCCTTGATGCCGCGTTTGCGGGCCTCAATCGCCATCGTAAGGCCGGAAAACCCGGCGCCGACGATTAGCATATCGGTTTGATATTCCATGCGCCCGTCCCTCCCAAAACGACCGATCTGTTTGGGTCAGACTATAGGCGTTGGAATGCGTGAGAACAGCTTCCCGTAGGGTCAGGAGCCGTTCACGGTTTATTCAGCCGCGTAGGATTTCACCATTTGGATCAAAAGGCGGCTCGGACAGAATGGTCGCCTTGTGCGGATGTCCCAATACCATCACCTCGACCTCATCCCCTGCTTTGGCATCGGTTACAAAGCCAAGCGCCAGAGACATGCTGACGGAATAACCATAAGCGCCAGAGGTCACGCGGCCGATACCCTGACCATTTTTGAAGATTGGCTCACCGCCAGTCGCGTCGGCGTTCGACGCGCTGGTGTCAGCCTCATCCAGTTGCAAAAGGACAAGCTGTTCGCGGGCAGGGTTGGCTATAACGGTCTCGGCTGCGTTCTTGTTCAGAAAGTCTTTGCTGAACTTGCACAACCGATCCAGACCTACCTCATGCGGCCAGTATTCGGGGCTGTATTCGCGGCTCCACGATCCATACCCCTTTTCGACGCGCAAAGACATCAACGCCCGGCTGCCAACTGGACCCGCGCCGAATTCCTGACCGGCTTGAAGCAGCGCGTCATACAGACCGGCCTGATCTTCGGTGGCGCAGTGCACCTCCCACCCCAGGTCACCCGTGAACGAGACCCGCAGGGCCAGCACCTCAATCCCGGCCAGTTCGATTTTCGCTGACCGCATGAATGGAAAATCCTCGGTGGCGAGTGAGGTATTAGTGAGTCGTTGCAAAATCTCGCGCGATTTTGGGCCCGCGACGTTGAACCCGCACACAGCTTGGGTCTTGCTTTCGAAAGTGGTGCCCTTGGGCAGAGGAACCTGCTTGAAGAACCGCTTGTGATAGCGCTCCGCCATGCCTGAACCGATGATCCAGAATTCGTCCTCGGCCACGCGGGTAACGGTGAAGTCCCCAGCGATTCCTCCGCGTTTCGAGATCAGCGGCGTCAGGCAGGACCGACCTACCGCTTTAGGCATCGTGTTGGCGAAAACTGCGTTGAGCCAACCCTTGGCCCCGGGGCCTTTGCAGACATATTTGGCAAAGTTCGAGATGTCGATGATCCCTGCGCGGTCACGCAGCATACGGCATTCCTCGCCAACCGGTCCCCACCAGTTCTGACGCGTAAAACCATTGGTGTCTTTGGCACCCGGAGTGTCTGCGAACCATAGCGGATGTTCCCAACCAGCATTCAGGCCGAAGACCGCACCCATTTGAGCCTGCGTGTCGTAGACAGGGCGCGTACGCGCCGGACGACCTGCGCTGCGCTCTTCGTTGGGGAAGTGAATGGCGAACCGGTGGGCGTACTGGTCCTGAACGCGGGCCATTGTGAACTCTTTCGTCGCCCAGTCATCGAACCGAGCCATATCCCAGGCGAACATATCGTACTGCGTTTCACCCTCGATGATCCATTGCGCCGCCATCAGGCCCATGCCGCCGGATTGTGAAAAGCCGGGGATGATGCCATTGCAGCAGAAATAGCCGTCGACCTCGGGCACTGGTCCCATCAGCACGTTGCTGTCGGGCGACCAGATCATCGGCCCGTTGATAACCCGCTTGATTCCGGCTTCACCCACGGCGGGCAGACGTTCGATGGCGTTCATCATATTCTCTTCGATCCGTTCCAGATCGTCGGGGAAGAGATCATGCGCGAAGTCGAGTGGCGTGCCATCCTCGGCCCAGAATTTCATGTCTTTTTCATAGGCGCCAACCAGCAGGCCCTGACCTTCCTGCCGCAGGTAGTATTCGCCGTCGCGATCACTGACCGAAGGCAGGCGCGTGCCGTGCGCGGCTACGTCCGCCATGGTTTCGGTCACGAAGTACTGATGCTCGGTCGGTTGCAGGGGCAGCTCGATGCCAGCCAATCTGGCGACTTCGCGCCCCCACAGACCGGCGGCATTGACGACCCAAGGGGTGTGGATATCGCCTTTGGGAGTCCGAACAATCCAAGTACCATCTTCTTGCTGGTCGGTCGCGGTGACTGGGGTGAAGCGATGAATCTCGGCCCCGCGCTGCCGGGCGCCCACCGCATAGGCATTTGTGACACCCGAAGGGTCCACATTGCCGCCGTCAGGTTCGTACATCACGCAGCGGATGCCATCGTAGTTGACCAGCGGGTTCAGTCTTTGGGCCTCTTCGATGCTGATCTTATAAAAGTTCATGCCGTAAAGCTTGGCCTTAGCGGCCTGCAACTTCAGCTGATGTTCGCGTTCTTTGGTCTGCGCCAGATACAGCGAACCAGGCTGGAACACGCCGCAGCTCTGGCCGGTTTCGGCTTCAAGTTCTTTGTACAGGTTCATCGTGTAGTGCTGAATGCGGCTGATATTGGTGCTGTCGTGCAGCCCGTGGATGTTCGCCGCGGCGTGCCAAGTGGACCCGGATGTCAGTTCATCCCGTTCCAGCAGAACCACATCCGACCATCCCAGTTTGGTCAAATGATAGAGGATCGAACACCCGATCACCCCGCCGCCAATCACCACCGCCTGTGCATTCGTTTTCATGAGCCTGCCGTATCAAAGTTGGTCCCGCCGCCATGTGTCATCATCGCAATGGCACCGGCAACGGACATTAATTTCAAGTTGGGTTGAGTGAATTTAATCTGAAGCTAAACTCAGAACTCCAGCTTATGCGTGCGGCCATGCGCGACCAGCCGCTGGTTCAGCGCATCGGCTTCAGGCGCGCCGGATTCCAGTGCGAAAATGAAGGCATGGGTCAGGTAGAAACAGGCGGCGTCGATGTCCCGCGCCGTTTCGCGCTCATCCGCGGCCAGCGTATAGTACCGGATCAGGTCGGCAGGATCGTTGCGATCATGAGCGTCCAGCAGAAGTCGATCCAGTTCCTGTTTGTCCATAGGTGTCCCTATTTGTCGTCGACCGGCCAACCTCTGACTGGCTGGCCGATCCGATAAGGTTAGCCTGCGCGGCCGTTTTCGACTTGCGTCGCGACCCAATGGTGGAAGTTATGCGTCGGCCCGTCCATGGCGGGCGAAAACCGACCGCCGTCGAATAACATACCATGTCGGCCTTTCTGCATGCCTTCGACGACAAAGACATCCTCTTCGAATACCGTCTTCCACAGCTGCGCGTTCGAAGCACGCAGTCCATCATGCTGCGGAGTGTCATCAGTGCTTTTGGCGTAGTACAGCTCGATATGTTCGACGGTGTTTTCCTGATCGACTGCCTCCAGCACAATGGCAAATGCGTGATCGCGTTGCACACCCAGCAGAACGTTTGGATAAACCGCAATATACTCAGCGCCTTCGTTCCACTTGTCGCTCAGCCCGTCAAAATCCGGGAAGGTTGCGCCGTCCTGATCTGTCAGTTGGCGGTAAACCAGGGTTCCTTGGCCCGAATACTGATCGCGCTCTTCGATGTTGTAGTGATCCTCCAGCCGCGAATAACTGTTCAGACCGGGATGCACCCATGGCAGGTGATAGCTTTCGCAATAGTTCTCGACCGCAAGCTTCCAGTTGGTCTTGACCTCAAGCTTGAATGAGGACGTTTCACCGCCGTGGAAGACGGGTTTCTCAAATTCCTTCCAACGTTCCAGCAGGGGGCCGTGTACCTCTTCGAATTCCGGTGCTGTGCCGTCAACATTCACAAAGATCACATCCCGCCAGACGTAGGACCGCACGCGGATCAGACCCAGGTCTTCGCGATTGACGTCTTCGTGCTTGTTCTGGCCGGGACCACCCACATGCGGGGTTGCGCGCAGCTCACCTTTCAGGCTGTAGCACCAGCTGTGATAGGGGCAGCGGATTGCGCCGCCGATTTTGCGCGGCGTGTCTACCAGAATCATCCCGCGGTGGCGGCAGGTGTTTTGGAAAACGCCAACCTCGCCGTCTTTGTCCCGGACAATCAGCAGCGGCATGCCCAGAAAATCGACTGGTTTTGCATCGCCTTCTTCCGGAACATCCTTGCCGAAGCCGATCCCGGACCAGTTGGCATACAGCACAGAACGCTTTTCTTCGTCAAAAACGGTCGGATCGATGTAATGTTCGTTCGGCAGGCCATTTGCGACGTTTACATCGGCCAGAACGGAAGACAGCGCGCTATGCTTGTTCATCGGGCTCTCCTGAGGTTTTGCTGGATGCTATTAATCCCTATTGGCGGATTGAACCTGTTGGTCTCAATATCAGAAAAGCTCATCAGAGAGTGATTTCACCTAAACCGAACCTTCCTGAACCTCTTGAACGATCCAGTTCTTAAGGGCGCGGGCACTTTCTGAGAGCTCTTCGTCCGGTCGCCCGACCAAATAAAACTGGTTCGGCGCGGGCACTTGATGCGTGCCAATCGGCACCAGTTTGCCTGATTGCAGCATGGGTTGGATCAGCCGCTGCCAACCCAGCGCCAGCCCGGCACCCTTGCGCGCAAGCTGCAGCGCGACGGAATAGCTGTTGACGCGGGATTCAATGGGCACTGTGCCATTATATCCCAACTGCTGGAACCATTCGGGCCAGGTGGTCCAGGTGCGGTCTTCTGACTCCAAATGGATCAGCCGTTCAGAGGTCAGATCCTCAAGACCGGCATCCGCAAGCCTTTCTGCCATCTCTGGGCTTCCGACCGGGACTAGCTGGTCGCGAAACAGCGGAGTGTGTGACAGGTTGGGATCGCTGTCCCGCCCATAGCGAATGAAAAAGTCGACGTCAGGCCGATCGCGAAAGGGGCGATCCTGTGACAGTTGATCAACATTGACTTCGGGCATGTCCCGCCAGAACCGAATGACAGCCGGAGACAACCACAACGCGGCAACCGCGGTTGTCGATCCTACGGTCACCTTTCCGGCTGTCGATCGGTCGCGGATCATGCTCAGCGTTTTCGAAATGCGGCCGAAGGACGTGGACAGCGCGTCATAAAGCGCCTTGCCATCCTCGGTCAGATCAACGCCGCGATGCTTGCGTTGAAACAACGGTGTGTCCAGATCGCCTTCTAGCGCCTTGATCTGGTGGCTGACCGCACCGGGTGTAACGGACAGTTCAACGGCGGCGTTCTTAAAGCTCAGGTGGCGGGCGGCGGCCTCAAAAGCTGACAAGGTTGTCAGCGGCGGCAGGTTGTAGTGTCGTCTGGACATGGAAGCTGGTGAATCGTTTTTCGGGTTAGTTTAATTTTTATCAACTCAGTTTTAGTTTTTTTGAAGGTGAAAGCTATAGCGCTTTTGATGATTTGATGTTTTTCTGGCTCAAGTTAAAGGCGGATGTCGCATTTTTCGTCAATGCGTCGGTTCTGGCCGAATTTTGAACGGAGCGCCACTATAGTCAGTTCTACCAACAAACTTTGTGTTTTTCGGGCTTTTCGAGAGAATTTTCCGGGCGTCGCAAGACGGTACTGCGACACAATGATGTCCCGAACTGACAAACGGGAAAGGTCGAAAGGGGACGTGAAGGAGGCGCGAACCCATTCCCAGTTGGTAAGACCGAGTATCGCCTGATTGCACGGTGTGTTGAATTCAATGCAACTCAGAAGGCGTAAGACCATGCGGCGGTGCCGCATTTCTGAAACACAGAAACGAGACAAGAAAGAGCCGATACGTCTGCTGCAGCACCTTCCCCATCGTTCGAGGCGATTGGGCGAATTGCGTGAAGTGCAGAGACAGTATCGCAATTGATACAGCACCACGGAGGAGCAACATGTCGATACCCGAACCCTTTACGGATCTAGAGATAGAAACGGCCGATGCCGGATTCTATGAAAATTACAGCGTCCCAATCGCCCTAATCAGTAAGGGCATCATGGTTGCCCTTGTGCTATGGGCACTTGTCTTTCCGGCCAATGCCAATAGCACACTTGGCAGCTGGAACGGAAAGTTGCTGGAAGTCTTCAACAGCTTCTACGTGGTCATTGTCGGCCTGTTTGTCATCTTCCTCGTCATTGTTGCCATCCTTCCAACGACCGGAAAGCGGGTTATGGGAACAGCGGGCGAAAAACCCGAGTTTTCGAACTTCTCCTGGTTCTCGATGATGTTCGGAGCGGGTCTGGGTGTCGGCCTGATGGTTTTTGCCACCGCTGAACCTTTGGGCCTGTGGGGATCGAACCCCGAAGTCGTGGCCGGTGCAGTTGCAGGCAATGATCCAGAGTCCGTTCAATCCGCGTATCGGTATACTTTCCTGCATTATGGCTTTCATGCCTGGGCAATTTACGTGGTGACCGGCCTGTCGCTGGCCTACTACGCCTATACTCGTGACATGCCTCTGACCATTCGCGCGGCTCTTACCCCGCTTTTCGGTCGTCTGATGAACGGTTTTCTCGGCCACGTCGTTGACGTTCTGGGTGTTGTTGCAACGATCCTGGGTGTGTCTGTTACGATCGGGTTTGGTGTCAGCCAGTTCATCGACGGTCTGTATGCAATCACCGGCATGGAATGGATCATGGATTTTGGTGGTGAAGTACCTACGCCAAGCAAAGTTGGTCTGATCGCAGGTCTGGTTGTCATCATGGGTCTGTCGATCATTTCGGCGGTCTCGGGTGTTGGTCGCGGTGTTAAATACTTGTCGAACCTGAACCTTGTTCTGTCGATCATCCTGCTGGGCACCTTTGTGATCTTCGGCTCGTTCGTATTCGCCATGACAACCTATGGCACAGCACTGTTTGACTACCTTCTGCACTTCCTCTCGCTGAGCTTTGGTGCATACGGTCCGTTGTCGACCGAAGCGTTTGCAGCGGCTCTGCCTGCAGAAGCGCAGGCGCATGCTGCTGATCTGGTGGGTGGCGCAACCAACGCATGGGGCAGCTTTGACGGCTTTAAGAGCGGTCTTGAAGGTGCTGCGGCGGAGTTGAGTGACGACACGCTGGCGGCTGTTTACGCCGCAGGCGAGCAAGGCCGTCAGTTTGGCTGGCAGTCGGGCTGGACCACCTTCTACTGGGCTTGGTGGATTGCGTTCTCGCCGTTCGTGGGCCTGTTCCTGGCGCGCATCTCCAAGGGTCGGTCTGTGCGTGAGTTCATTCTGGGCTGCGTACTGGCGCCGGCGCTGGTTTGCTTTGCCTGGATGACTGTTCTGGGTGGTACCGCGATTGATCTGGAATTGGCTGGTGCAGCAGAAGGCGCGATCATCGGTGCGTCGAACACCAACAAGCTGTTCGTGACGCTGTCTTACATGATCGACGGTGGGCTTCTGTCCATGCTGAACGTCATGTGCGTGATCCTGATCATGACCTTCCTGGTGACTTCTGCGGACTCGGGCATTCTGGTTATGAACACCATCATGTCCGGTGGCAGCCAAGAAACCGGCGTTAAGCACCGTATCATCTGGGGTGTTATCCTGACAGCTGTGATCGGTGCGCTGATCTTGGCCGCTGGCGAAAACAACCCGATGGACGCGTTGCGCAATGCGATGATCATTGGTGCTCTGCCCTTTACTGTTGTCATGGGGCTGATGATGGTTTCGCTGACCAAGGCGCTCTATCGTGATGGTCGGCGCGACAAGCACACCGATGCTAGCGCGCAGGCCGCAGAATAAGCGCAGGTCTTAATGCCAAAACAGACGCCGCCCCATTTGGGGCGGTGTTTTTCGTTCCGGGTGTCTATGTCGTTTCCTGCAAACAGATATCGCAATCAGTGAGGTGCGCCGGCGCCGAATCCGTCAGTCTGATTAGCAAGATTGGAGGATTGCCCCGTGAACATTCGTACTGCGACACGCTCGGGCGGACGCTCTGCCCGCCGCGCCCTGCGCACTGCCCCGAACTTTGAAATGCTGCCTGGCCTGACCAGAGGCATCCCCTTGTGTGAAGTGATGGATAGCGCTCAAGTCGAACGCATAGACAGTGCCTCGATGGACATCCTTGAGAACGTTGGCGTTCAGTTCCGAGACCCCATCGCGCTGGAAGATTGGAAGAAGGCCGGTGCCAAAGTCGATGGCGAACTGGTTTACCTCGACCGCGGGTTGGTGCGCGAGTTGATCGCCACCATACCCAGCGACTTCACATATCACGCGCGGGATCCGAAAAAGAATGTGCGGCTGGGCGGTAAGCACTCGATCTTTGTGCCTATGACCGGCGCCCCATTTCTGCGCGATCTGGACGACGTGCGCCGAAATCCGTTGTTGGAAGATCTGGCGATGTTCCACAAACTCAGTCACATGATGCCCGCGCTGCATTCCTCGGCCCATCACATCGTGGAACCCTACGACCATCCGATCAGTCAACGGCACCTGCGCATCACCTATTCGTCGATGAAGCATTCGGACAAGACGTTCATGGGCATGACCACTTCACCCAAGAATGCCGAAGACGTCATGGACATGTGCGGGATCTTGTTTGGCGAGGAATTTCTTGAAGATCACCCGGTGACCACCGGTAACTGCAACGGCAACTCGCCGTTGGTGTGGGACGAAACCATGCTGGGTGCATTGCGGGCCTTTTGCCGTCGCAATCAACCAGTGCTCTGCTCACCCTTCGTTCTGGGGGGGGCCAACACGCCTGCATCTGTTCCGGCCACTGTGGCGCAGCTGAATGCCGAGGCGCTTAGCGCGCTGGCCTACACACAGGTCATTCGCAAGGGTGCGCCGGCGATCTATGGGCACTACCTGTCGACCGTGTCGATGAAATCCGGTGCGCCGATGGCGGGTACACCCGAAATTAACCTAATGAATTTCATGATTGGCCAGATGGCCCGGTATTATGACGTCCCTTGGCGTACTTCGAACACGCTGGGTGGTGCCAAAACCTTTGACGCCCAGGCCGGATATGAATCTGCCACCACCTTGCAGGCAGTCATGCATGCGGGCGCTAACTACATCTGGCATTCAGCCGGATGGAATGAGGCCGGGATGCACTGTTCCGTGGCCAAGTTTATCGTCGACGCCGAACAATGCGCGATGGCCTATCGCATGGCTGAGGGGCCGAGATGGGATGATTTTGATCAAGCTCTTGCAGCAGTGCCCGATGTCGGGCCCGGCGGGCACTATCTGGGACATCCGCACACGCAGGACAATTTCCAGAGCGCCTTCTTCATGCCTGAACTGTTCGACAACAACTCGATCGAACAATGGCAGGCCGAAGGTAGTGTCGAAATCACGGAACGCGCCCTGAACCGCGCACGCGCGTTGCTGGCCGAATATGAGGAACCCAAACTGGACGAGGCGAAAAACGAAGCCCTGCTGGATTACATCGCCCGGCGCGAGCGCGAGATCCCGGCGGCTGACGAGCTGAACCAGAGTTACTAGGATTATCGCCCCCGAGACTTGCCCGCCCGACACCAGGGCGGGTTTTTTCCTTTCAAGACACGATGGAATATCTGCAGTGAAAATTACCGAAATTCACATCTATAGCCACGATCTGCCGGTCAAGAACGGCCCCTATACAATGGCCAATGCCGAGGTCTGGGCGTTGGACGCCACACTGGTCAAGTTGGTGACCGACAACGGATTGGTCGGATGGGGAGAGACTTGCCCGGTTGGCCCCACGTATGCCGAGGCACACGCTGCTGGTGCGCGTGCCGCTCTGGCCCAAATGGCAAATGGGTTGCTGGGCGCCAAGGTTTCGCTGCTGGGGCTGCACCGTCGGATGGATGGTCTTCTAAACGGCCACAACTATGCCAAAGCGGCCATCGACATTGCAGCGCATGACCTGCTGGGCAAGCAATTTGGGGTCAGCGTATCGGAACTGCTCGGCGGTGCCGAAGTGGACAAGGTTCCGTCGTATTACGCGACTGGTGTTGGGGCGCCGGATGATATCGCCACACTGGCAGCAGGAAAATTGACCGAAGGCTATCCGCGACTGCAAATCAAGGTTGGCGGTCGTCCGGTTGAGGTTGACATCGAAACCATCCGCAAAGTGTGGGAGGTCATTGGCGGGTCCGGAATGCGCTTGGCCGTGGACGGAAACCGAGGTTGGACAACCCGTGATGCGTTACGCGTCAGTCGCGTATGCCCGGATATCCCTTTTGTCATGGAACAACCCTGCAACACGATTGAGGACCTGCAAAAGATACGGCCACAAATTGGCCATCCGATATACATGGACGAGAACTCCACCGATCTGAACACGGTTATCTCAGCGGCCGGCACTGGCCTGGTGGATGGGTTTGGTATGAAAGTCACACGGATTGGTGGCCTGCAGCCAATGCGCGCGTTTCGAGACCTCTGCGAGGCGCGCAATCTGCCTCATACCTGCGACGACAGTTGGGGCGGGGACATTATCGCCGCGGCCTGCGTGCATATTGGCGCGACGGTCCGACCCGATCTGCTGGAAGGTGTTTGGCTGGCTGCACCATACATCGAAGGAAATTACGATGCCGAGAATGGAATCAGCATAGAGGGTGGGTATATCCAAGTTCCAACCGGGCCGGGGTTGGGCGTCGTTCCCGACGAAACCCGCTTTGGCGCGCCCGTCGCATCTTTCTGATGGAGCATATCATGGAGTTTGCAGGAAAATCGGCTTTGGTCACGGGCGCTGCTGGGGGGATCGGAACCTCTCTGGTGCGCCGCCTACGTGCTGCCGGCGCGCAGGTTGCCGTTGCTGACCGCCTGACCGACGGGATCGAGGCTGATGCCCATCTGCCCGGCGATCTGCTGGACCCGGTCTATGCCGATGCGCTGCCGAAACGGGCGGCAGATGCGCTGGGCGGGTTGGACATTGTTGTTAACAACGCAGGTGTCATTACGCGGGGTGCCGTCACTGAAACCTCGGATCAGGATTGGTCTCTGTCTCTGGGCGTGAACGTCGAAGCCCCCTTTCGAATTTGCCGCGCTGCGATACCGATAATGGCTGCGAACGGAGGCGGGGCGATCGTAAACACCGCATCCTGTTGGGGTCTGCGTCCTGGCCCAAACCATGCGGTCTACTGCATGACCAAGGCAGCGATCGCCTCTCTGACCCAATGCATGGGGATGGACCACGCCCATCAGGGCATCCGCATCAACGCCGTTTGCCCAAACGAGGTGAACACGCCTATGCTGCGGTCCGGGTTCGCCAAGCGCGGGTTCGATCCGGATACCGCGGTGGCCGAACTGGGGCAGACTGTTCCCCTGGGCAGAATTGCCGAACCTGAAGATATTGCCGACGTGATCCTGTTTTTGGCCTCGGATGCGTCGCGGTATGTGTGCGGTGCGTTACTGGAAGTGAATGGAGGCAAGCCGGTATCATGACCCGATTTAATGGCAAAATCGCCCTTGTCACCGGAGGACGCAGCGGGATCGGTCGGGCCATTGCTGATCGACTGCGTCAGGACGGGGCGCAGGTGTTTACCGCACAACGCGGGCAAGATCCCAGGTTCGAAGGGATCGAGGCAAATTTTGGTGATCCGAGCAGCCCGCAATCTGTGGTAAATCAAGTCGTTGAGCGGGCAGGGCGTCTGGATATCCTCGTCAACAACGCGGGCATGATGCAGGAAGCCCTTGTCGAAGATATGAGCCTGGAGGATTGGCAGCGCAACCTGACAGTCAACCTGACGGCCCCTTTTTTGCTGATCAAGGCGGCATTGCCCCATCTGCGGCAGACGCAAGGGAACATCGTCAACATCGGCTCGATCGAAGGATTGGGCTGTAATCCGGGCCATGCGGCCTATTGTGCGACCAAGGCCGGGTTGCACGGCTTGACCCGTGCCGTCGCCGTGGATCACGGGACGGAGGGGGTCCGCTGCAACGCGGTGGCGCCCGGCTGGATCGACACTGAACTGAACATGGGTTTCATCGACGCTCAGCCGGACCCGGATGCATTTCGCCGCGACATTGGCCGCATCCATCCCGTCGCCCGGACTGGCCGACCAGAGGAGGTCGCGGCAGTGGTGGCGTTTCTTGCGTCTGAAGAGGCCAGCTTTGTCACCGGTCAGATTTATACGGTGGATGGGGGTCGCATGTCCAAGCTCAGCCTGCCCTGACAGGTCATTCCTTTCCGGAACGCCACTCTTTCCAAATCAGATAGCTGTTTGCACCCAAAGATGCGAACGGCTCGGGTGGTAGGCGCGGCGGCATCGGCTGGGTCAGGAAATGATCCGCAATGTATGATCCGCCCTGCGTGACCAATTCCGCCACCGCCATGCCCTGCAATGTCCCTCGGGCAATTCCCAAACCGTTCTGACAACAGGCCGAGAAGACGCCCGTGTCCAACTCTCGGAACGCCGCTGATCCGTTTCGGCTAAGGCAAAGCATTCCAGCCCAACGATGCTCCATTTGCACATTGGGCAGATGCGGGAATCGTTCGCGGAACTTGCGGTCGTGCACCCACCCTGCATTACGCAGGCGCATTGGGCTGGTTTCGATTGTCGGGTGAAATGTTGAACAAGACCGGATCAGGATCCGGTCGCCATAGCTGCCCGAGACCCGCCGGACCGAGGTGCCCATCGGATCAGCCGGAGTGACCGACCAGCGGGATTGACCGCCCAATGTCGTGACCTGTTCAGGCGTCAAACGCTCGGTGATCGACGCGTAAAGGCAGATGTGCATCAGTCGGCGCTCGTAGAACCCGAAGCTTTCCAAATGGCCGTTATTGGCCAGAATGATCCGACCTGTTGAAACTTGCGCATCGGGTGTTTTTACCAGCCACCCCGCGCCTTGTTTTTCCAAGGCGGTAACGGGAGAGTTTTCGAACAGATCAACTTGTGACGATAAGTGGGAGGACAGAGCCCGAATGTAACCGGCGGGCTGAATCATCACCGTGCCAGGCGCATAAAGGCCCGAGCTGTAGTGCGGGCTGCCCGTGATCTCTTGCATCTGTTGGCGGTCAAAAAGCGTGCTGGGCTCTCCCAACCGATCCAGATGTGCGGCGAATTCGCGGTTGTGCCTGTCCCCGGCTCGTGTGGCAGCGGCGTTGAACTTGCCACATGGGTCGAACATTTCCTGCGGCAGCTCGCATTCTTCAGCCACGTTCGTTGCAAATCTTATTGCGCGGCGGTTTAGGGCTATGGTTGCGCGGTCCGCTTCCAGCCCGTTTCCGGCGTAATTGTCCGAGGCCAGATCATGAGGCAGATCGATCATGAAGCCCGAATTGCGACCAGCGGAACCTTCGGCAAAACGACCGGCCTCTAGCAGAACAACCTTGAGCGCTGGGTCAACCTGATGCAGCCGGCGCGCAGCGCTCAGCCCGGCAAACCCGCCACCGACAATTGTGACGTCGGCTGAGATGTTCTGTTCAAGTCGGGGGAGCGATGTTTGGGGCGGCAGAATGGCGTTCCACCCCGCCGGCCCAGTCTGTCGTGGCAGCCGTTTTGCAGTATAGGCCGTCAATCGATCGCCTCGTCCGCGTCATCGGCCAGATCAATCCAGATGGTTTTCAACTGGGTGTACTGGTCGTGGGCGTGGACCGAGTTGTCGCGGCCACCAAAACCGGATTGTTTGTAGCCGCCGAAGGGGGTGGTGATGTCACCCTCGCCAAAGCTGTTCACCGTCACGGTTCCGGCGCGGATCGCCCGCGCGCCGCGGATGGCTCGCTTGGCGTTAGCCGTAAAGATCGAAGCACACAGGCCATAGTCGGTGTCATTGGCAATCTTGATGGCCTCGTCAAAGCCAGACACTTCGATCACCGACAGAACGGGACCAAAGATCTCTTCGCGCGCCAGAGTGCTGTGATTGCCGGGCACTTCGACCACGGTCGCTTCGACAAAACCCTTGTTGGCATTGCCACCAATCACCACGTTTTCGGCTTGTTCTAAGTAGCCGCAGACCTTGTTGTAGTGGCCTTCGCTGACCAACGCACCCATTCGGGTTTCCGGGTCCAGCGGATCACCGATGTTCCACTGCTTCGCGTGATGGGCGATCCGCTCCAGCAACTCGGCCTTTACGTCCTTGTGCACGATCAGACGGGACGAGGCGGAACAGTTCTCACCCATATTCCAGAACGCGCCATTCACGACATGGGCCGCCACGCGGTCAAGGTTCTCGGCATCATCCATCACGATGGCCGGGTTCTTGCCGCCCATCTCCAACACAACCTCTTTGGCGTTGCTTTCCGCCGAATAGGTCAGGAACCGTTTGCCAGTGACGGTCGAGCCGGTGAAAGAGACCATGTCGATATCCATGTGTCGACCAATCGGCTCACCGACATCAGCGCCGCCACCGGGCACGATGTTCAAAACGCCGCGCGGCAGGCCCGCCTCCATCGCCAGTTCCGCGAGGCGCAGGGCGGTCAGCGTGGTTTCGGTCGCCGGTTTCACCACGACGGAACAGCCCGCCGCCAGCGCTGGCCCGATCTTCCACGCCAGCATCAGCAGCGGGAAGTTCCACGGCAGCACCAACCCCACAACTCCGATGGGTTCGCGCACCACCATGGCGATGTGGTCGTCGCTGGCGGGCGAGACCTGATCATAGATCTTGTCGATCGCCTCGGCATGCCATTTCAGGCAGTGTATCGTTTCGGGGATATCCACGGTTTCGCAGTCATAGATGGTCTTGCCGCTGTCGATACTCTCCATCACTGCCAATTCACGGGCATTGCGAGTCATCAACTTGGCCAGTCGGATCAGTATGTCCTTGCGATCCGAGGGGTGCATTCTGGACCAGCGTCCATCGTCAAACGCCTCGCGCGCTTTTTCGACGGCAAAATCCACATCCGCCGCGTCGCAAGCGGCAATATCGGCCAGATTCTCACCTGTAGCGGGGTTCACCGTCGCAAAGGTCTTGCCTGAGATAGCCGGGCGGTAAGCGCCGTCGATGAAGGCCCCGGTGGGCAAGGTCAGGCCCGCAGCGATGGATTTGTATTCGTCCTGTGTCAGCAATTCCATGCCTTAGCCCTCCGCCACGATATCTGCGATTGTTTTCTTCAGCACGCGCGTCACCTGTTCCAAAGCGCGTTTGTCATCCTTGTTCAGCCCCTTAAGCGGGGGCCGCATCGAGCCTGCGTTGATCCCGTTCATGGTGACGCCATGCTTGATGGTCTGGATGAACTTGCCGCCCTGTTCCAGCACCCGCATCAACGGCATCATGGCGGACATGATGCGGCGGCCCTTTGCGAAGTTCCCTTCGACAACGCAGGCTTGATATAGTGCCACATGTTCGGCTGGCAGGAAGTTCGACCCACCGCAGACCCAGAACGGTGCGCCCCAGGCGAAGAATTCCAGCGCCTGATCATCCATGCCGCAGCCAAGCTGGATATGCGGGTAATCCCGCGCCAACAAATGCACCCGGTTGATATCCCCTGAGCTTTCCTTGATGCCGCAGAAGTTTCGGCTGCGCCCCACGCGGTCAAGGAATTCTTCCCCCATCATTGTACCGGTGCGGTGCGGGTAGTTGTACAACATCACCGGCAAGTCAGCGGCCTTGTCGATAGCCAGCGCGTTCAGGGCGTTTTCCCGATCGGTCGGCACAGAATAGGGTGGGCTGGCCAGCAGGATCGCGTCTGCGCCAATCTCACGCGCGCCCGAGGCCAGCGCGATGGAATCCGGCGTCAGCATCGCTCCAGTTCCGACAACCAGAGGCAACCGGCCTTTCAACTGCTTATGCGTGAACGACGCCAGTTCCAGCCGTTCTTCGACGGTCTGGGCATAGTTTTCACCCGTTGACCCGCCCGAGATCAGCCCGTGCACACCATTCTCGATCAGGTATTCGATCACGTGGGACAGGGCATCCCAGTTCACGCGGCCATCTTGGTGATAGGGCGTGACCACCGGGGTATAGATCCCCTCAAATCTGAAAATCGGGTTCATTCCGTCCTCATGCAGGTTTCGAAAGGGGCGGGATACCCATCGGGATATCCAGCGCAGCAGGCATCACGAACAGTTCGATTTGGTCGCGTGACAGGTTCCAGTGGTCCTCGGCCAGCTGCGCAGCAGCCGCCTCATCGCCCGCCTCGATGGCGGCGATGATGGCGTCATGCTGGCGACTTGCCTCGGACAGGTTTTCGGTCTTGTGCGCGGATTGGGGTCTATAGAAGGTCATCCCGATCCGGGCATGGTCGATCAGCAACCGGTTGAATGATGGCCGCAAGTAGACATTGTCTGACATCTCTCCGGTCACATCATGAAAGCGGTTATTGGCCAATGCCCGATCTTCGGCGGATCCGGATTGCAAAGCGGCCATGAACGCCTGTTGCGCGTCTTTCAGGTCGTTGATCTGCGTCCGCGTGGCGTTCTGCGCGGCAAGTCGCAAAACTGCGCCATAGACCATGGGTGCCGCCAGAAAGAAGTCACGCAGGGTGGTATAAGACATCTCGGACACCCGGGCACTGCGGTTGGTGCGCAAGTCCAGATAGCCTTCGCCCGCCAGTTGCCGGAACACTTCGCGCAACGGTGTCCGGGACAAGCCGAAAGCGTCGGAAAGATGCGCCTCGTCCAGATCTGTGCCTGGTTGCAGGCGCAGCGTCAGGATCGACACCTTCAGGTGCTCCATCAACTCTGCCTTACGGGACTTGGCGTCGTCTTTCATCCGTTCCTCCAACAGTCGCTGCGCGAATCGTGCCGGCCATTTCGTTCATTCTCTGTATTCCAATAAAATACAAGTTGTATACAGAAAAGAATCGTGCAGCATAGGCCGTCGACCACGTCAAACTGAATCGGACGTCTATGCGCCAACCCCGTCACATCACTTTCATCCTGATCGAGGAATTCTCACACCTCGCCTTTTCCTGCGCGGTCGAGCCGCTGCGCATTGCCAACCTCGTCAGTGGTGAAAATCTGTATGAGTGGTCTTTTGTGTCTGAACACAGCAAGCAGGCCGTCTGTTCCAACGGGTCGGTGACATTGGTTCATGGTGGACTGGATGCGCTGCCAAAAACAAACCAGCTGTTCGTGCTGTCGGGTATTCATATGCGCAACCATGTCTCGCGCCCTTTGCTTGCAACCCTGCGGCGCGAACGGGCACGGGGAACCGCCATCGGCGCCTTGTGTTCGGGCGCGTGGTTGCTTGCCGAGGCAGGGTTTCTGGATGGGATGCAGGCCGCCATTCACTGGGAGTACCACGATGCCTTTATGGAAGCCTTTCCCGAGGTGAACTTGGTGCGCAGCGTCTTTGTCGCCGATGAAAAGCACATCACTGCCTCGGGTGGCACGGCGACCGCCGACCTTATGTTGCACCTGATTGAACGGGACCACGGCCAAGAGTTGTCCATCGCGGTTGCTGACCAGATGGTCTACAACGCCGTGCGCAATGCTACGGCTAAACAGCGTGTGTCTCTTCAATCGCGCAACGGGATGCGTAACGCGCATCTCGCCAAGGCAATTCATATCATGCAGGACTGCATTGAGGCACCGGTTTCCCCATCTGATATTGCCGGGGGTCTGGGGATTTCAACGCGCCAGTTGGAACGGTTGTTCGGCAAATACCTCAACACGTCGCCCAAGAAGTACTTTATGGAGCTTCGGCTGGAGCGCGCGCAGAAGCTGCTATTGCAGACCGAAGCATCCGTGACCGAAGTGGCAATGGCCTGCGGGTTCGAAAATCCGGGACATTTTTCGCGCGTTTACCGGTCGAGTTTTGGTGTGACGCCACATGCCCAAAAGAACAAGATAGACTAAGTGATAAGGACGGGGGGAGCGTCTCTGTCCTAAGGCGAGCCTGGCTGAACAGGCGCTCACCCCCTGATCCTGCTTCGTACCCCCTCGTTAAAACTTTACTGGTAAACTGGTCAGCAGGATTGAGTATTCATACATATCGAAGTGGGCATAACTATTACAAGATCGTGTCAGATATGTGTGCTTTTTGTTTAAAACATTAACGTTTGCGGTGTTCACCAGTTGACCAAATGGCTCAAAACAGGCCAACTTATAGGGTGAAATGTATAGACAGACTCTGAAGTTGGCCAAAAAAGACGACAAATCGGGAAATTCTGACCGCAATTCCCATGCCGGCGATGCCGTCAGATTTTATATCTTCATCACAAATTGACGGTGGAGGATATCAATGCACTTGGAAATCGGTAAATCTGACTCCCGCTTCGCCAACGGCGCGGTTTCTCGTGCCAGTCGCGAGCGTCAGATTTGCGATGCGGCCAAATTGGCCGAAGCTGCCTTTTCCGAACTCACCGCTGTTGCAGACCGCGCGCCGGATATGGCGGCGTCCAACGGTCAGGTTTTTCAGGTGTTCCGTTGGTTTTTCTTGTCGGCTTATTGCACGCGACTGCTGACCAACGCCGCCCATCGCCTAGAGCGTCAGACTTTGCAGGTCTCGATGGATGTATTCAGCGCAGTTCGAATGGCCCTGCCGGAGTCCGAGGTTGAGGTTTCCATGGCCTTGGCTCGCGATAAGGCGACAACTCTGGCCGCTGCGCGCACGAACAAAATAGGATGCCGCGGACATTCTGCGGGCTGGATCGCCGCAAAGATGAAACAGCAAGGCCGGAACATCCCGTCTGAGATCAAAAGCTCACTAGCTGGTGCATTGTCGGCGTCGGAACGGCGCATTTGACGCATTCAACGGTACCGTCGCAAACTGGGTGATTTCTAAAACGGGCTTTCGGGCGTGAACCGCACAGCCCTGGTTTCGGGCATTTGTGGCGCAACCAGCGCGACAACCAGATTCCACATTCATAACAAAGCAGCGCTTGCGTTTAGCAGTGGAGATTGGATGGTGCTGCTGGAGAGAATTGAACTCTCGACCTCTCCCTTACCAAGGGAGTGCTCTACCTCTGAGCTACAGCAGCGCTGTGGGCGGGTGATTAGACTCAAACGAAACGCGGCGCAAGGGTGTCTGGACGGTTTTTTTTGTCTCCTGTAGAGAAAGACAATGGCAGACAAAAATTCACCCAAAAAAGACGGTAAATCCGGGGACGCGCGCGAAGAACGGCTTAAGGCCGCGCTCAAGGCAAATATGGCGCGGCGCAAGGCGCAGGCCAAGGCACGAGCGGCTTCCGGAGACAAGGCCGGCAAGGACGAGGGATAAGAGCAGATGGATTCGATTTTGGTAACGGGCAACGGGCCGCTGAACGGACAGATACCGATTGCGGGGGCCAAGAACGCATGTCTGACGCTGATGCCCGCAACGTTGCTCAGCGAAGAACCGCTGACGTTGACCAATGCGCCACGGCTGAGTGACATCAAGACAATGACTGCGCTGTTGCAATCGCTGGGGGCCGAAGTGTCCTCGTTGCAGGATGGGCAGGTGCTGGCGATGTCCAGCCATGACCTGACCAGTCAGACGGCGGATTATGAGATCGTGCGCAAGATGCGGGCGTCCAATCTGGTGCTGGGTCCGTTGCTGGCGCGTTTCGGGCAGGCCGTCGTGTCGCTGCCCGGTGGGTGTGCCATCGGCGCGCGTCCGATGGATCTGCACGTCGAAGGACTTGAAGCGCTGGGCGCAGAAATTAAACTGAAAGACGGTTACTTGCACGCCAAAGCCCCCGGAGGGTTGAAAGGCGCGGTGCATGAAATGCGCTTTGCCTCGGTGGGCGCGACCGAGAACATCGTCATGGCTGCGACGCTGGCCAAAGGCACGACCGTTCTGAAGAACGCTGCACGAGAACCTGAGATCGTCGATCTGGTCGAATGTCTGCGCAAGATGGGTGCACAGATTTCGGGTGAGGGGACCTCGACCATCGAGATTCAGGGCGTAGATCGGCTGCATGGTGCAACACATCAGGTGGTGACCGACCGGATTGAATTGGGTACCTATATGCTGGCCCCTGCGATGTGCGGCGGCGAGGTTGAGCTGTTGGGAGGTCGTATGGCTTTGGTCGAATCCTTTGCGGCCAAGCTGGATGCGGCAGGCGTGCATGTCGAAGAAACTCAAAATGGCCTGAAGGTTGTCCGCAAGAACGGTCGTGTCAGCGCCGTGGATGTGGTGACCGAGCCATTCCCCGGCTTTCCGACCGACCTGCAGGCGCAGATGATGGCACTGATGTGCACGGCCGAGGGAACTTCGGTTCTGGAAGAACGTATCTTTGAGAACCGCTTCATGCATGCCCCCGAATTGGTGCGCATGGGCGCAAATATCGAAGTGCATGGCGGTACAGCGACCGTGACCGGAGTTGAACGCCTGAAGGGAGCGCCCGTGATGGCGACGGATTTGCGGGCCTCAGTCTCGTTGATTCTGGCCGGAATGGCAGCTGAGGGGGAAACGACCGTCAGTCGGGTCTATCATCTGGACCGCGGATATGAACATGTGGTGCGTAAGCTGGAAGGCGTGGGCGCAAAGATTGAACGGATCAAAGGCCAATGACAGATGCAAGTTTCGAAGACGGACGCGAAGCCCCACTGAATCTGGGGGCCGAGGACGCCGATGACCTTCAGGTGATCTCGACCCTGGCGCAGGATGCGATTTTCCCAATCACCGAAATGACGTGGCGACCCTCTGAACGCCGCTTCGGTTTACTGCTGAATCGCTTCCGCTGGGAAGACAAGGACGCTGCCGCGCGCCGGGATCGGCCATTCGAACGGGTGCAGGCGGTTTTGGTTGTCGGCTCGGTCCTGTCAGTGGCCAGTCAGGGTGTCGACCGCAGCGATAAGGACATGGTGATGTCTCTGCTGTCGATCGATTTCGAAGCCGGAGAAGATGGCGCCGGGCAGATTACGCTGACGCTGGCAGGCGACGGTGCAATCCGTTTGTCGGTCGAGGCGCTGGATGTCACCCTCAAGGACGTGACCCGGCCGTATCAGGCCCCATCCGGTCAGGCACCGCACCATCCGGAATAAGCGCGGCATAGCACAGGCATTCACCGGACCCCCACAGGGTCTGGTGCTGCGCCGTGCGACCGTTTTCGATGTGTTCGATCTGAGCCATGTTCTGATCCGGTCAATTACCGAACTTTGTAAGGCGGACCATCAGGATGATCCTGAGTTGATCGCGCAATGGACCGCAAACAAGGATCCGGCGACGATCAGGGGTTGGATCAGAAACGGCGCACAAATCTGGCTTGCCGAACATAACGGGCAGCCTGCGGCAGTTGGTGGGCTGACCGAAGCCGGAGAAATCACGCTTTTGTATATCGATCCAGGTCACATTGGTTGCGGTATTGGCGGTGCTTTGTTGAAGACGCTAGAGCAGGAACTAATCGCTCTTGGCTGTACCGAGGGGCAGCTTGAAGCCACCCGAACGGCACAGGGTTTCTATGCGCGACACGGCTGGAAAGCCACCGGAGGATGCAGTCAGCGCTGTGACTTATCCTGTCTGAGTATGCGCAAATCGCTGCACCTACAGGACTGAGGGTTGAGGCCGGCCCATCTGGGCGGTATGTCCCGATCAAACGCTCCGGAGTGCCAGAACATGCCTGTTTTCCTCGACACGACGTCGTCTGAATTCGAGACCGCCTTCAAAACACTATTGTCCGCCAAGCGCGAGGACAGCCCGGATGTGGACGCCGTTGTCGCTGAGATTATCGATGACGTGCGGAAACGCGGCGATGCGGCGGTGATCGAACTGACCGCCAAGTTTGACCGGCTGGAGCTGACCCCCGAAACATTGGCCTTCAGCGCTGAACAGATCACTGAGGCTGTGGATCAGGTCTCGGCCGAAGATCGGGCCGCGCTGGAATTGGCTGCCGACCGTATCCGGACCTATCACGAAAGGCAGATGCCTGAGGATCACGCGTGGACCGATGAAGCAGGCGCAACGCTGGGGTGGCGCTGGTCTGCAGTGTCGGCTGCTGGTCTTTATGTGCCCGGCGGGCTGGCATCTTATCCGTCATCAGTGCTGATGAACGCAATCCCGGCCAAGGTTGCGGGGGTCGAGCGTTTGGCCATCGCGGTGCCAACGCCGGACGGGCAGGTGAACCCGTTGGTCCTGCTGGCGGCGCAGCTTTCCGGTGTGGATACAGTCTATCGTGTAGGCGGTGCACAGGCGATTGCCGCACTGGCCTATGGCACCGACAGTATCGCGCCCGTCGACAAGATCACCGGGCCGGGCAACGCCTTTGTCGCCGCCGCCAAGCGCCGCGTTTTTGGAAAGGTTGGCATAGACATGATTGCCGGCCCGTCCGAGATTCTGGTGATTGCCGACAAGGACAACGACCCCGACTGGATCGCGTTGGATCTGCTTAGCCAAGCAGAACATGACGAAAGCGCGCAGTCGATTCTGATTACAGATGACGCCGGGTTTGGGCAGGCTGTCGCCAAAGCCGTCGATAAAATCCTTGAAACCCTGCAACGCCGCGCAATCGCGGGGGCCAGCTGGCGTGATTTCGGCGCGATCATCACCGTGCGTAATTTGGACGAGGCGGCGGCATTGTCGAACCGCATCGCGCCCGAACACCTTGAGTTGTGCGTGGCCGACCCGGTCGCGCTGAGCGCCAAGACTGTCCACGCTGGCGCTATCTTCCTGGGCCAGTACACGCCCGAGGCCATTGGAGACTATGTTGGCGGCCCCAACCACGTACTGCCGACGGCCCGTTCGGCCCGCTTCTCCTCGGGTCTCAGCGTGATGGATTTTCTCAAGCGCACCACACTCAGCCAAATGACACCAGAAGCCCTGCGTGCAATCGGACCAGCAGCTGAGCAACTGGCACAATCCGAAAGCCTAGAGGCGCATGGGCTGTCTGTCACGGCGCGGCTGAAGCGCCTGAATGGCTGAAGGTTTATGGCTATGGGGTCACACCTGCTGTGAACCTGTATTGGTTTTCATGGATTGGGCTTGAAACATATGGGTGTTCAACGGCGCCCTAGCCGCAAGACGACCCGGTACAAAGGAGCCAGACTTGGAACGCGTGGCAACACTCTGGATCGGCAAACGGTTTAGTTTTCTAGAGCATTTGTGCCTGAAATCCTTCGCGGATGTGGACCAGAAGCCGATCGTCTACCACTATGGCGACCTCGAGGATATTCCGGATTACATCGAGGCGCGTGACGCACGTGAAGTATTTGATACGTCCGAGATTTACTGCGACCCGATCACCCGATCCGTTGCCGTTCATGCGGATCTGTTCCGCCTGAAGCTTATGCAGGATACCGACTATATCTGGGTGGATGCCGATGCCTACGCGAACAGACCGTTCGAGACCAAACAGGGTTACTTGTTTCCTAAGGCGAATATGAAACGTCGACGTATGATGAATGGTGTTGTTGCCTTGCCAAGCGACAGCCCGGCATTGAAAAAAATGTGTGATTTTGCTTTTGACAGTGACCTTGTTCCGCCCTGGTGGGCAGAGGATCGGCGAAAGAGCTACATCGACATATTCGGCAGATCAACTGTCTGGAGTTTGCCGCTTTCGACCTTTGGGCCACCTTTGTTCTTTCACTACATTTATGACACGCCGGAACATGATATGTGTTCTGCCCGCGCCGAGCTTTACGCGATTCCTCTTAGGTACAGAAAGCACTGGAACGATCCGGATATGTCGGCGCTCGAGTTTCTGGACTGGCAGAACAAAATGTCCGTGCATTTCTTTGGATCTTGGTTTCGGAAGATTTTTCAGGGTCGTGAAATCGCCAAGGGCTCGCTTGTCGACACCCTGCTGCGGAAGCACGGAATCGACCCTTCGGATCACCCGTTGTAGCGAGTTTGTCAGGAAATGGTCTGTGTGCGTTGCCCATTTAATTTTGTTGCTATAAGTCTGTCCCGACCTGAACGGACCACGCCTTATGACTCGTATCTCGCACATCGAACTTGACGACCGAAACCTGCCTCCGCCGACCCCCGAGATTGAGCAGGAGCGTAAGGTTGCGATCTATGATTTGCTGGAAGAAAACAGCTTTGCGCTGCCGGTGCGCGATGACCGTGTCACGCCTGATGGACCATACCGTGTGCAGCTGTCGATCCGCGATAAGCGGCTGGTCTTTGACATAGCCACCGAGGCCGAGGAAAAGGCAGCTGAGTTTCACCTGTCGCTGGGGCCGTTCCGGCAAGTGGTCAAAGATTATTTTCAGATCTGCGAAAGCTATTTCAACGCGGTAAAAACCCTGCCGCCCAGCCAGATCGAAACCATCGACATGGCCCGTCGCGGCATCCACAACGAAGGCAGCCGCGTCTTGCAGGAGCGACTTGAAGGTAAGGCCGACATAGATACCGATACCGCGCGTCGCCTTTTCACGCTGATCTGCGTGCTGCATTTCGGGGGCTGACGCGTGAAGCCTTTACCGCAGTCGGTCCTGTTTTGTTGCGACCATAACGCGGTTCGGTCCCCTATGGCCGAAGGGCTCATGAAAAAGTTCTATGGTACGGGCACTTATGTGCAGTCCGCCGGTGTGCGAAATGACCTTGAGATTGACGGATTTTGCATTGCTGTCTGTCAGGAAGTCGGCGTTGAACTGTCCCGCCATCGGTCCCGCTCGTTTGATGAGATGCAGGAATGGGGTGACGACCTCAGCTCGTTCGACTTGATCGTTGCGTTGTCTCCAGCCAGTCAGCGCCAGGCTCTGGAATTGACGCGCATTTTTCACTTGGATGTCGATTATTGGCCAATAATGGACCCTACCGGACTGGGCGAAAGCCGCGCAGACAAGTTAATTCACTACCGACAGACCCGCGACCAGATCATTCAGCATCTCAAAGGTCGCTGGGGCGAACCTACGGAGTGACCATGAACCAGACCGTCAAAACCTATTTCGACGCTTTCAATGCCGGTGACGTCGACGGCATGCTGGCTTGCCTGTCAGATGACGTGGCTCATCACGTGAACGAAGGCCAGATCCGCACTGGCAAGGAAAAATTTGCAGCCTTCTGCGCCCATATGAACCGCTGCTACAAGGAACACCTGACGGACATCGTGGTGTTTGAGGCCGAAGGCGGCACCCGCGCTTCGGCCGAGTTCACTGTGAACGGCACCTATCTGCAAACGGATGAGGGTTTGCCCGAAGCCCACGGCCAGACCTATCGCTTGCCCGCTGGGTCGTTCTTTGACTTGAAAGACGGCAAGATCACCCGCGTTACCACGTTCTACAACCTCGCTGACTGGACAAAGCAGGTTTCGAATGGCTGAGGTTACAGCTGTCCGCCCCCTGACTGGCGCGGCGCTGACAAGTGCTTTGGACGATGTGGCGCGTTTGCGGATTCTAGTGTTTCGGGCATGGCCGTATCTGTATGACGGCGACATCGATTACGAGCGGAAGTACCTGCAATCTTACCGTGACAGCGACAAAGCGGTCGTTGTTGGAGCGTTCGATGGTGACCGCCTGATAGGCACTTCAACCGGTGCCCCTCTGACCGATCACGCTGATGATTTCGCCGCCGCCTTTGAAGGCTCGGGCCTGGACCTGACCGACATCTTCTACTGCGCCGAATCTGTCCTTTTGCCGGACTATCGGGGGCAGGGGGTTGGGCATAAGTTTTTTGACCTTCGCGAGGCACACGCGCGCAAGCTGGGCTACAGAAAATGCGCCTTTTGCAGTGTACAGCGCGCCCCAGACCACCCCATGCGGCCCAATAATTATCGCCCCTTGGATACCTTCTGGCGCGCGCGGGGATATGAGCCGCTGCCCGGTGTGATCGCGCAGTTTTCGTGGAAGGATGTTGGCGAAGAGGGCGAGACAGCAAAGCGACTGCAGTTTTGGATGCGGGATCTGTAGATAGTTTTCGTCTGCTCTGCGGACAAATCGGTCTTTTGCTGTTCTTGTGCCTTGTCTTAGTCGAGCCTGAACCCGATTTTCATAGCGACCTGGAAGTGACCAACTTCGCCATCCGTTATGTGACCTCGGATATCCGAAACTTCGAACCAATCAAGGTTTTTAACTGTCTCAGCCGCCTTTGAGATACCCGACCTGATAGCTGCATCAACAGATTCCGTTGACGTGCCGACGACATCGATTTTCTTGTAAGTTGCATTCGTCACTTTCATTCTCCCTAAGCTGAACTGGATTATTGGGTGCGTGTTTGATGGCCCCTCGGAACCGACCCTCAGGCTCTCTCATCATTGCCAAGACATCAACTGAATCTGTCTCTTGCAGACTGACAGATGGTTGTATGCTGACATACCAGCACTTTAAAATGAATTGTGTGCTGGTTCACCGGTCAACAATGACGGTTTCGTTGGCCGCTCATTTCCGACAAGAGCAAGGATTGGCAGTCATTCATGCATCCTGCGGCATTTGACAGTTCGGGGTCATAGCGGAAATGGTCACTCAAAACCCAAGGTGTCAGGATGGGGCTATACAGCCCGCGAACTCACACTTAAATTCGCCCGAGTTTGGACCGCAAGGATAGCCCATGAAAGTCGCTACTGCCGCCTATAACCTCGATTGGCTCGACAGCTGGGCGCAGTATGAAGATAAGCTGGACCGCTGGGTCTCAGACGCCGCGGGGCAGGGGGCGGACCTGCTGGTTTTTCCTGAATATGGCGCGATGGAGCTGTCTACGCTCGACGGGGCCGAGGTGGCGGGTGATCTGGAGCGGTCGATCCACGCGGTCTCGGATCGGATGGCGGATGTGCGAAATCTGCACCGGCGCCTCGCGCAGGAGTACAAGACGTACATTTTGGGCGCATCGGCCCCGGTTCTGGATGGCCCTGGTCGACCTGTGAACCGGGCTGCATTCTATGCCCCAGATGGCAAACAGGACCACCAGGACAAACAGATTATGACCCGGTTCGAACGCGAGTCGTGGGATATCGCCCCTGGCGGCCCATTGAAACTGTTCGATACGGCGCTGGGCAAGATCGGGGTGTTGATCTGTTATGATAGCGAATTTCCGTTGCTGGGTCGTGCTCTCAGCGAGGCAGACCTTATCCTTGTCCCCTCGTGTACCGAAGCGCTTTCGGGTTACTGGCGCGTTCGGATTGGTGCTATGTCAAGAGCGTTGGAAAATCAGTGCGTTACGGTTATGGCGTCATTGGTCGGGAACAACGACTGGTCCGAGGCTGTAGATATGAATACCGGAACGGGTGGCATTTTCGGCCCGCCAGACAAGGGCTTTCCGGCCACCGGCGTACTGGCCGAAGGCACACTTAACCACCCCGGTTGGACCTATGCAGACATCGATCTGTCCGCCATCGCGGAAGTGCGTGCCGACGGCCAGGTGCTGAACCGAACGCACTGGGAAGAACAAGCCCCCCGAGTCGAATCGGTCACATTATCCGCCCTTTAGGTGATTCCGCCCTTGAAATAAGCCCCAAATGGGCTCATTTAAGCGCACATCCTCGCAGATTCTGCGAGTGCAACTTAAATGTGGAGACAACATGGCCAAGGAAGATACGCTCGAATTTCCCGGTGTCGTGAAGGAACTCCTGCCTAATGCGACGTTTCGGGTCGAGCTGGAAAACGGCCATGAGATCATCGCACATACGGCAGGCAAGATGCGCAAGAACCGCATCCGTGTTCTGGCCGGCGACAAAGTTCAGGTCGAGATGACCCCCTATGATCTGACCAAGGGTCGGATCAACTACCGCTTCAAGTAACGCCTGCCGCAATGGCGTTTATCTTAGGATCGGGCAGCCCAAGGCGGCTGGACCTGTTGGCCCAGCTTGGCGTGCAGCCCGATGCCATCCGAGCACCCGACATTGATGAAACGCCGCTGAAAGGTGAGCTGCCGGTGCCCTATTGCAATCGCATTACGCGGGCAAAAGTGCAGGCGGTACAGGCCGATGGCGACGATGTAACTCTTTGCGCGGACACCACGGTCGCACTGGGGCGCCGTATTCTAGGAAAACCAGAAGACGCGAGCCAGGCGGCTGAGTTCCTGCATGCTTTGTCCGGTCGACGGCACCGCGTAATCACCTCGGTCGCCGTACGGTGCGGGGACCGCGTTCTGCAACGTGATGTGGTGTCTCAGGTCAAGGTCAAACGCCTGTCAGACGTTGAAATCAACGCTTACCTGGCGACCGGAGACTGGCAGGGCAAAGCAGGCGCTTACGCCATTCAAGGCCCCGCCGGGGCTTTCATCCCGTGGATTTCCGGTTCGTTTACCGGCATTGTGGGTCTACCTTTGTCCGAGACCGCCGCGCTTTTGCAAGGCATCGGCTATCCCCTGTATCGTGAGGTGTCATGAAGGGTCGAACCATCGTTCTGGATCACATCGAAAACCGCGAAGCTGCCGCCCTTATGGTCGACGGCCAGCTGGACGATTTCCTGATTGCAGCTGACGCGCCCGCGCCGGGTACGATTTACCGTGCCCGTGCCGACCGACCGGTCAAAGGGCAGGGTGGCATGTTCCTGACCACGCCAGATGGTCCGGCCTTTTTACGACAGGTCAAAGGGCTCGCACCCGGTGCCCTGATGTTAGTTCAGGTGACGGGCTATGCCGAACCCGGTAAGGCGCTGCCAGTGACCGATCGGGTTCTGTTTAAAAGCCGCTATGCGATCGTCACGCCTGATGCGCCCGGTTTGAATATCTCACGTTCCATCCACGACGAAGATGAGCGTGACCGCCTTCTTGAAATCGCTCATGAGAGCATGGAGGGCAGCAGCCATGGCCTGATCCTGCGGTCCTGTTGTGAGGGCGAAGGTGCGGCTGAAATCGCCGGAGATATCGGCGCAATGCTGGCCCATGCGGATCAGGTTTTGAACGATCCGGGAACTGAGCCCGAGCTGCTGCTGGAAGGTGACGGACCCCATGTTCTGGCCTGGCGCGACTGGACTGACCCAGCTGAGGTTGTGACACAGCTGGGCAGTTTCGAAACGCATGGCGTATTGGATGCATTGGACGTGGCGCGTGGTATTTCCGAGCCACTGCCCGGAGGCGGGTATCTATATATTCAGCCCACCCGGGCCTTGGTCGCTGTGGATGTCAACACTGGGTCCGACACGTCGATGGCGGCCGGAACCAAGGCCAATTTCGCCTGTGCCAAAGGGCTTGCCCGTGCATTGCGCGTTCGCGGTTTAGGGGGGCAAATCACTCTGGACCTAGCACCAATGCCCAAAAAGGATCGCCGTGGATTCGAGGCCTCTCTGCGCGCTGCGTTGAAGGCAGATTCGATCGAAACCACGCTGGCAGGCTGGACCCCTCTTGGCCACTACGAACTACAGCGCAAACGCGGCCGTATCCCGTTGTCGGAAGTGTTGAAATGAGCTGCCCGATCTGCGCAGAAAAGTCTGTAACCGAGTTTCGGCCATTCTGTTCGAAACGGTGTGCTGATATTGATCTGGCCAAGTGGCTGAACGGGTCCTACGCGGTTCCATCGCAGCGGGAAGAGGACGTTGAAACCGAAGTTTCCGATCCCGAAGCAGAGCAACAACGTCCACATTGAAAAAATGTGAAAAAGCCTCTGGACACTGCCTGTAGCAAGTCATAGAAGGCCTCCACCCAACGGCAAACGCCGTTCCCGTGCCCGGGTAGCTCAGGGGTAGAGCAGTGGATTGAAAATCCTCGTGTCGGTGGTTCGATTCCGCCCCCGGGCACCACTTTATCTGGTAAAGTATTGGTTTCGCATCGGCTTTTGACAGTTGGCTGAAACTGCAGACAAGTTCATCAAAAGATACCTACGTGACCGGCGGTTTTTTACTTCGGTCACCACAAAAGACACGGCTATACATTGCCAGCGACTCCCGTTAAGAGGCGGTCTTTAACCTTGGAAGATGCGCTGATTGCAATACCGCAAGGCACGTATCCCCCGGCTGATACAAAGAACACCACCGTGAAACAGACCATCGCAGATGCGCTTGCCCGCAAGGGTTACGATACTTTGACACAAGTCCAACAGGCCGTGACACAGCCTGAGCTGGAAGGGCGCGATATGTTGGTGTCGGCGCAAACCGGATCGGGAAAAACCATCGGGTTCGGGTTGGCGATTGCACCACAGTTGCTGGGCGAAGATGAGACGTTCGGGGCGTCCGGTGCGCCGTTGGCTTTGGTGGTTGCGCCTACGCGGGAACTGGCCATGCAGGTCAAGCGTGAACTGAGCTGGCTTTTCTCTGATGCCGGCGCGTTTCTGGCCTCGTGCGTCGGTGGCATGGATATGCGTGATGAACGCCGGGCTTTGGCGCGGGGGGCGCATATTGTTGTCGCAACGCCGGGGCGACTGCGCGATCATATCATGCGTGGTTCCATTGATCTGACCGCGATCCGGGCCGTGGTTCTGGACGAAGCGGATGAAATGCTTGACCTTGGATTTCGCGAGGATCTTGAGTTCATCCTGGATGAAACCCCGGCGGAGCGGCAAACGTTGCTGTTCTCAGCTACGGTCCCACGCGCCATTGCTAGCCTGGCAACCAGCTATCAGCGCGATGCCGAACGGGTGAGCACTGTCAGCGAGAAAACCCAACATGCCGATATCGAATATCGTGCAATGATGGTGGCGCCGCGGGACGGGGATAACGCGATCATCAATGCGTTGCGGTACTACGAAGCCCCCAACGCCATCGTTTTTTGTAACACGCGTGCGATGGTGTCACGATTGACCACGCGGCTTTCCAACCGCGGGTTTTCTGTGGTGGCACTGTCTGGTGAGCTGACGCAGAGTGAACGCTCTAACGCGTTGCAGTCGATGCGTGATGGGCGTGCGAGGGTATGTGTGGCGACAGATGTCGCGGCGCGCGGGATTGATTTGCCGAACCTCGATCTGGTGATCCACGCCGAGCTGCCCAACAGTCACGAGACGCTTTTGCATCGCTCTGGGCGCACGGGCCGGGCAGGGCGAAAGGGCGTCAGCGCCCTGGTGGTCGAACCGTCATCGCGGAAAAAGGCCGAGCGCATTCTGAAATTCGCAAAGCTCACGGCGGATTGGGGCGTCGCCCCGTCTTCGGATGAGGTGAACGAGCGGGATCAGGCGCGGATGCTCGCCTCGGATGACTGGCAGGTTGAGGTTACCGAAAGCGAACATGACGCGGTTCAGCACCTGGTTGAAAAATTTACCCCTGAACAAATAGCGGCAGCGTATCTACGTCAGTATAAATTGCGCCATTCAGCACCGGAAGAGTTGGCCCCGGTTACGGCGGACCGCCCCAAACCCCGCGCCGCCTTTGGTCCGAGCGTTTGGTTTTCCTTGTCGGAAGGTCGCAACCAAAATGCTTCGCCGCGCCATTTGCTGCCGATGATCTGCAAGGCCGGTGATCTGACCAAAGACGATATCGGTGCGATCCGGATTGCCGATGATGTGTCTTACGTCGAGATCCGCGAAGCCAGTGTTGCGGGCTTTCTGGCGGCTGTTGGACCGGGTATGAAAATCGAAGGTTCGAAAGACGTTGTGCGCTTGGATGGCGCGCCTGACGTGCCAGCGTTTGAGCGTCCAAGGTCCAACCGCCCACCCAAGGGTAAACCGCGCCCGCGCAAAGGGGACACCACCCCCGTTGATTGGAACGATGCCCCGACGCCCCGTAACCGCAAACCCAAGCCCGAAGATCGCAAGCCCAGTAAAGCAGCGGAACGCGGTTTCAAACAGACCCGATCAAAAGAACATGGCTCGACACCGCACCGCGACTCGTCACTGAGCGAGCCGGATGTTAAATTCACGGCAACGAGCGCAAAGAAGAAAACCCACAAAACGCCCGCTAACAAGAGCAAAGACGGAAGCGTAAAGCCCGGCGGTAAACCCACCAAAGGCCCGCCGCCGCCCAAGGGAAAACCCAGCAGCAAGAAAAACCGCGCCCGCGTTTCAGCCGCGAAAGCGGGCAAGGGCGGAGATGCTGTGCCGAAACGGCGCAAGACTTAGCACCGCTCAATGTGGCCGCAGCAACGCGCCAGCGGTCATATTCCCGTCGACGCTCAGGTCCGAGCGTCGACGATTTCGAGTATCCGGTTACGCTGAATCTTACCCGATGGCCCTTTTGGCAGATCACGCAGGATGTGAACCTCGTCAGGGGATTTGAACCGACCCAGCTTGGTCTCACAAATCTCCAATAGGGTCAGCGGCGTCAGCTCGGACCCTTCCCTGATTTTGACAGCGGCCTCGACGGTTTCGCCATAGCTGCGACAGGGGCGTGCAAAGGCTGCGGCTTCGACAACGTCGGGGTGGGAATAAAGCGCCTCGTCAATCTCACGCGGTGCGATGTTTTCGCCGCCCTTGATGATCAGCTCCTTCAGGCGGCCGGTGACATAGACGTATCCATCCTCATCCATACGCGCCAGATCGCCGGTGCGCAGCCATCCATCGGCCGTAAATGTGCCCGCAGTCGCATCTGGGTCCTTGAGGTATTCAAGCATCACGTTCGGGCCGCGTATGACCAGCTCTCCCTCGGTTCCGTGCGGGACGGGCTGTTGGTTCGCATCCCGGATCGCGGCGTCGTTTCCATAGGCGACGCCCGGTGAGCCGATTTTGCGCACACCCGGCGGAAGTGGGTTCGACAGGATCTGCGCGGCGGTTTCGGTAAGCCCCATGGTTTCGACGATAGGAACGTCGAATCGTTCTTCGAAAGCCCGTTGTACGTCCGGTGCCAGCGCGGAAGAGGCAGAGCGCCCGAACCGCAACCGCTGGCGGGTTTGGATGTCCGGATTGGTGTCGGATTGCAGCAGATGAGAGATGATGGTCGGGACTACCGAAAACCAAGTTGCCTCAGTCTTTCCAAGATTGTCCCAGAACCGGCTGGCCGAAAACCGTTCGCACATAGCCAGGGACCCGCCCGAAACGAGGGTTCCCATCACAGTCACGCACAGACCGTTGATGTGATAGATCGGCAGGACGCAGAAACCGCGATCCGTGTCGGTCAGCTCATGTGCGACAGCGGTGGTCCAGCCGCCTGCCAAAAGGCTGGAATGGGTATGAACAACGCCCTTTGGTCTGCCGGTTGTGCCTGAGGTGTACATGAGAAGGGCATGATCATCGGGCGTCAGGTCGTAAAGCTGGGTATCTGCGTCACCAGCACCGGCGACCTGCAAAGGCTTGGTCACGGCAGGGTCGGCTGTTCGGCCAAACAACTCTGATTGATCCGGGTGCACGAAGGCAAAGCGTGCGACGCTGTGTTCAAGGGCGTAGGCCACGGCACTGTCGCCAGCGACGAGATTGATCATGGTTGCCCGGAATCCGCCATAGAGAACGCCGAACAAGGCGATAAGGGCCTCGCGGCAATTAGGATAGACAAGGGCGACGCTTTCGCCTTTTTGCGCCCCAAGGCTGGTCAACATGCTTGCGACGTTTTTGGCCGAGCCGTGCAATTCAGCCCAGCTCAGATCCTGTGCGCCATCGGGAAAAACAAACCCGGTTCCGCCCTGATCGGCTCTTAGGTCGAGCCAATCGCGGACCGTTCCTTTGGGCGGTTCCATCATTGGTCAGCCTCCCTCCAATACGCGCCGAATACGTCCTCGAGCGCGGGTTCGCGTGGGGCTATTTCACGCACAATTTTGGTGGTCTGGACGAAGTGCCGCCAATGCAGGTTGGTATCGATAGAGTTTCCGCCCCAACTGCCGCATCCCATAGATAGAGAGAAAGGCATTCCGTTGGTGAAGCTGCCGCCCGTGGCAAAGGTATGGGCTTGGTTCACGATAACTCGGCAGGTGGGCAACTCTCGACCCAGCTCAATGGCGCGTGCGTCGTCGCTGGTGTGAATGCCGACCGAATGTCCGGCTCCCTGATAGGCCAGGACGCGCGCTGCTGTGGCCTTGGCAGCCGCATAGTCCGACGTCCGGTACAGCGCCAGAACGCGGCTCAGCTTTTCTCCGGACAGGGGATGATCGGGACCGATCCCATCGGTCTCTACCGCCAGAAACTTTGTGCCTTCGGGTGCTTTGTCTGCCATCCCCAACGCATCAAGCATCTTGTCGGCGTCCTGAGCGATCGCGGATCGGTTGAGGTGCCCGTCCGGCCAGAGACGCGCAATGATACCTGCGGCATCGGATGCGGGGACCAGCGCGCCACCTTCGGCGGCCATTGCTGCGACAAAGTCATCATAGACCGCGTCTACCACCACAACTGCGTTTTCGGACGAGCACGAAGTCGCATTATCAAAACACTTTGACGCCGTGATCTTGGCTGCCGCCGCCGACAGATCGGCGGTTTCATCGACAATCACGATGACATTGCCTGCACCAACCGCGACAGCCGGTGTGCCGCAGGACTGAGCGCGGTGAACGTTGTTCTGACTGCCGGTGCAGATCACCCGATCCGAGGTCTCCATCAGCCGTTGGGTTTTGGATTTTGATCCCGGTGCGGGGATCATCTGAACCAGATCCCGATCCAGACCCAGCTTGTCAAACTCCGCGTGGATGAAGCTTAGCAGCTTCTCACAGGATGCCACGCCCTTGGGCGAGGGGGCGACGACGATAGCATTGCCACCTTTGAGAGCATTAATGATGTTGTTGGCCGGTGTTGCGGCCGGATTGGTCGAAGGAACCACCGCGCCTACGACGCCGATCGCACGGGCGATTTCTGTGATCCCTGTTTCAGGATCGTCGCTGATGATGCCATATGTCTTTGCCTCGGCAATGTCGCGCAGAAGACCCAGAGTTTTGCGATGGTTCTTGGTAATCTTGTCGGGGACATTGCCCAGTCCGGTGGTTTCAACCGCCAGTTCTGCCAGTGCCTGATTGCGTGCGGGTTCCATGATCGCCCAACCTGCCGCCAGCGCCGCCTTGTCATAGAGCGCCTGACTGCCAGTTGCCTCATAGGCAGCCTGAGCCTTGCGTGCCTGTGCCACGATCCGGTCCACTTCGGCGATTTCGGGGGCTATGTCGTTTGGAGCGTTCATTTTGGTCCTCGATTGGTTGTCCGGGGCGGGTTCTGCCCGCCCCGATTGGGGTCGGTTAAAGACCAGCCAGCAATTCGTTCAGCGTTTGCTGGCGCTGCGCCCACATCTCGATCACTTCGTCACGTGTCATGATGTGCATGGGCGAGCCACCCGCCTCCATCTTCTTGGAAACGCGAGAATTGGCGAACATCTCGGGCACGGTTGCGGCCAATTTTTCAATCACCTCAGGAGGTGTTCCCTTGGGCACCATTACACCCCGGAAATTGACCGAGGAGTTGTCCACGTCCAACCCCTGTTCCATCATCGTCGGAACATCCGGCAGAAACGCATTGCGCTCAAGATCAGCAACGCCGAGGATCTTCACATTGCCCGCCTCTTGCGCGCGGAACGCATCGGACAGGTTGTTGATGCCGCCCATGACTTCACCAGCGATGACGGCCTTCATGGCTGCTGCTCCGCCACCTTTGGTCGGGATGTAGGCCATCTTGGTCCCGGCTGCCTTGTCGATCTGCAGTGCCGCGATGTGGTGGCCCACAAAAAGGCCCGCGCCGGATACCGTCAGCTTGCCCGGGTTTTCCTTGGCATAGGCGACAACGTCATCCATCGAGTTGAACTCACTGTCGGCACCAACCACGAACACGGCCGGGTCTGCGCCCCAGTTCGCGATGGGTTCAAAGCTGTCGGTCGAATATTCGACGCCACCCTTGATCGACTGGGCGATGAAATGAGGAACGTTGTACGCACCCAGCGTATAGCCATCTGGATCGGCCTGAGTTGCGAACCAGTTCCAGCCAACGCGCCCACCGGCACCGGGCTTGTTGATGATGGCGATGGGCATTCCTAGCGCATCCTCGTTGCCCGAGGTCATGGTGACGATCCGTGCCTGAAAATCGGTCGCGCCTCCGGCTCCGTAACTGACCATCATCATGATCGGCCGTTCGGGATATTCCTCGGCCATTGCCGCGCCCGTCAGGCCCGTCAGAGCCATTGCTGCCCCTGCAATTAATCGTTTCATTTTGCGTTTCCTCCCTGATTTAGTTCATCCGCGCATTTGCGTGTTCAGAACAGAATTTCTCTTGGTGTGTAGACGTTCAAAAGCATGGCAAAGAGCCCGTACATCACCGCCACAAAGACCGCTGTGATGATCCCACGTTTGATCCAGGTTTTGACCTCGTTGTGGGGCGCGGGGTCATAGATCGACAGAAGGGTAAAAAAAGCGATGGTTGTCGCGGTGTAGAACCCCAGCGTTTTCGCCGCCCAGAAAACATAGATCAGCGTGATGATCAGACCCGGCAGCATGTTCACGAACATTGTCCGCGTCACGCCGTTTCCGACCTTGGACAGACCCATGACCGCTTTGCCAAATGTCCATCCGGCCAGAACCACAAAGACCGTTGCTATGAGGCGTGGGAACAGGAATGCCTCGGCGGGTTGTTGCGTGTAACTGACCCATGCGACCCACAGGCCAACTGCAAAGACCAGACCTGACCCGAATACGTGCTGTGAGCGGTTCATGCCTGTGCCTCCTCTTTGGTGGTGTAGCGGCGGCTGCGCAGTTCCATCCAGACCGAATAGGCGATCGAGGCCAGTACCACGGCGATCAGGAACAGGTTCAGCCCTCCGGTCATGAAGTACGACGCCTTGCCCACGGTCGCGTCAGCGATCATTCCACCCTGGATGAAGTTGGCCTCGGCGATTGGCCCGAGGATCAGACCCAGTACCAGCGGCGCGGCCGAGAAACCGAAGCGTTCCAAAAAGAACATCCCGATTCCGAGGCACGCCATGACATAGACATCACCCATAGAGCCCTGAACCGAGTATGCACCGAAGACCGACAAGGCCAGAACGATGGCGGCCATGACGGATTGCGGAACCTGAGCAACACGGGCCGCAAGCCCTGCAACATAGAGTCCGAAGATACACATCAGCACCTGGCCAATCAGCATCGAGTTGATGAAGGTCCAGGCGACATCGGGGTGATTGTCGAACAGGTCTGAGCCCGGGAAAATCCCGTGGATCAGCAACCCGCCCAACAGCACGGCGGCAGTCGGGCTGCCGGGGATGGACAGCGTCAGCAGCGGGACAAGCGAAGGGCCAACCATTGCGTTGTTGGCGGATTCCGCGGCGATGACGCCCTCGGAATGGCCGGTGCCGAACTTTTCTTTTTCCGACGAGAACTTCTTGGTCTGGTCATAGGCGACAAGGCCCGCGATCTGCCCACCGACACCGGGGATCAGGCCGATGATCGAGCCCGTCAGCGTGCCGATGCTCAGCGCGCGCGTGCGGCTGAACAGTTCCTTGAACGCCGCCAAGATCGAGTGGCGCTGCACTTCGATCACTTCAGCACCTGTGTTGTGACGCCCTTTGGCAAACATGGTCAGCACCTGTGGGATCGCAAACAGGCCAATCAACGCGGCAATGATGTTTATGCCGCCGCCGAGGGCAGGGTGGAAGATAAAGCGTTGTGCCCCCATGATGTCGTCGAACCCGATCGTGGCCAGCCACAATCCGATACATCCGGACAGCAGCCCTTTGACCACCGACGCGGAATCCAGTGTGCCAATCACCGTGACCCCTAGAATGGCCAGCCAGAACAGGTGCGACGGGCCAAAGGCCAGCGCCCATTGTGCGAGAACCGGCGTCAGAAAGATCAGCAGCAGAACACCAAAGATGCCGCCCACGGCCGATGCCAGAAAAGACAGCTGCAAGGCGCGAGCACCTTCGCCTTTTTTGGCCATGGTGTGCCCGTCCAGAGTGGTGGCGATATTCGCCGGAGCGCCAGGGATCTTCAGCAAGATGGCACTGACCGCTCCGCCAGCCACGGTCGAGGTATAGGCCGCCCCCAGCAGGATCAGGCCTTGCGCGGCCTCAAGTTGAAAGGTGAACGGGATCAACAGGGCCACCGCCATCGTTGGCGACAGGCCCGGTGTCGCGCCCAGGATCAGCCCTCCGATCGTGCCGCCCAAAAGCAGCAGGAACGACATCGGCGTGAACACATCTCCGAAGTAGTAAATGAATTCCATCCTGGGCCTCCCAACCCGTCCGTTCGCACTTTTACCTTTGTTGACAAATCAGGTTAGGGGATGAAAATAGTATTGCAAATGTTTTCATAAATTTGACCGGATAGGGTAAAATTATGGCTAATTTTCAAAAGGGTAAGGTGGATATTGTGGCCGTTGCAAAGGCTGCAAAGGTGTCGCCATCTACGGTTTCACGTACCTTCAATCACCCCGATCTGGTCAACCCGGCGACTCGCAAAAAGATCAACAAAGCGGTGCAGCGCTTGGGATACATCCGCAACCGCGCCGCCCAAACGATGCATGGAAAACGGTCGGGAACAATTGGCCTTGTGGTGCCCACAATCAACCATGCCATTTTTTCCGAGGTTATTCAGGCCTTTTCGGATTCGATCGACCAGGCAGGATTCAGCCTGTTGCTGGCGTCGCATGGGTATGACCTAGATCGGGAATACGCGATGGTTCGCAAGTTTCTTGAACATCGCGTGGACGGCGTGGCGCTGGTCGGGTTGGAACATTCCAATGCCACTAACCGCTTGATTAAACAGCAAAAGATTCCCGCGCTGGCAATCTGGAATTACTCAGAAGAATCACCCCTGCCTTGCGTTGGTGCGGACAACCATCTGGCCGGACGATTGGCGGCCGAACACCTGCTAGATTTGGGACACCGTGACATCGGGTTGATCTTTCCCGAAACTCAGGGGAACGACCGCGCGCAGCACCGCCTTTCCGCAGTGCACGACGCGTTGGGCGAACACGGGGTTTCCGTACCTGATGAGCATGAAACCCAAGCGCCGTACAGTGTTTCTCAGGCCAAGCAGGCGGCCTTGGCCCTTTTGACGACGCCGAAACGTCCGACGGCATTGCTGTGCGGCAATGACGTCATTGCGCAGGGGGCGCTGTTTGCTGCCCAAAAGCTTGGTTTAAGCGTTCCCGATGATCTGTCGATAATTGGTATCGGAGATTTCAAGGGCTCAGCTGACGTCGAGCCGGGCCTTACAACCATCCGCATTCCCGCAGAAACCATCGGAGCACTGGCCGGTGAGAAATTCACCGACTTTATTACGTCGGATGACCCCAAGCATTTCAGCATCCGCTGTGATTTGGAATGTGTCGCCAGACAAACGACCCGTTCGCTGGCGACCTGACAGGCCTGGGCAGAATAGTTAGGCTATGATTGCCTCAATCTTATCCAGCGTGGCTGCATTGACTGCAACGCCGTCGGTCTGTGCCTGCCTGCGCTTGCCGCCGCGTCCATCGCCGGGCAGATGCGCTCCGTTCTGTGCACGGATTGCGCCGACCAACTCGCTGATCCCCGAAGTAAACGCATCGCCAGAGGTGGCGGTCGGGTCGATCGCAATGAAGAACTGCCCGGTCTTGGGGGGGCCACCGGCGGTGCCGGAAAAAGGCGCGGCGTTAATGCCAAGGGTCGCGCCGGTCAGGGCTGCGGCCAGTACCTCGGTCAGCAGGGCAACACCGACGCCTTTGTAACCGCCTGACGGTGCCATCGACCCCTTAAGGCCGACATTCGGGTCCGTGGTCGGATTGCCATCTGCGTCCAGAGCCCAGCCAACCGGAATCGGTTTGCCTTCGCGGGCGTGTTTCATGACCTCGCTTTTGGCAATCGTGCTGGCGCTTTGGTCGATCAGCAGGGCAGGCTGGCCGTCCGCACCCGGTGCCGCGATCGAGAAAGGGTTGGTCCCGACGACGGGTTTCGCACCTCCCGAGGGCGCGATCGAGGCCGGAGCGTTGGTGAACCCCAATCCCACCAATCCGGCCTGCGCCAAACGGTACGTATGGTAGCCAAGGACACCGCAGTTATAGCTGTTGCGGATCGACAGCGCCGCGATCCCCTGTTCACGCGCGGCTGGGATAAGGGCCGAAAAACCCATATCAATCGCGGAATGGGCAAAGCCGGTTGCTGCGTCCACGTTCACTGCGCCGGGGCGTGGGCGCGACAGTTCCGGTTGGGCTGTTCCGTCCACTTTCCCACATTGCACGTGCTCGCAATATATCGGGATGTAGGCCAGCCCGTGGCTGGCAACCCCGTCCGCCTCGGTTGCCGCGGTGGCAACGGCCAATGGCCGGGCGTTGGCTTCAGATGTTCCTGCGGTGACAAGCGCGCGGAAGGCGAGATCTTCGATCTGCTCAAGGCTCAGGGTACGGGTTTCGATCATTGGGGCCTCTTTAATCGTTGTCGGATAAGCCCGCTCCGGCCCCGCGCAGGCGGGATTCCTCGGTGGCGGGGGCGTATGTGCGGTGGGCGAACCGGTTCAGAATGTTCCAATCAGTTGGATCAGGTTCCGCCCGTGTTCGACGGGGGACTGGTGCGGTCAGTTGGCCACCGATTTGCACCGAAACCTGTTGTGCCCTATCCGAAAGTGGGGCGTTCAGGGACAGGTCAAATCCGTCGGTTTCTACCTGTGCACGGTCACAGTCAACACTCACGCAGGTCTGTAACACGCGCGCCGCATTTGCCGCGAACGGAAGCAGCAAGGCAGGCACAGCTACGTTCTTTATCTCAATCGGGGCTGAGTTCAGTTGGTGCGCACAATCTGACAGCAATGCGCCAGTCACTAAAGGGCAAAGCTCGCTATCACTCTGCCATTCTCCGCTCAGATCGGCCGGGGAGTGTTGTTTAGGTGCGCGCGTCAATTCCAGTTGCAGCAGCTGAGCCAAAGCACCGGTGCCGTTTTGCCCCCGCGCGCACAGCCAGCGTGTTGCTTTCGCGGCTTCCTCGGCCAGTCCCCAGCTATATCCTGCACCACGCGCCGCGCGCTTTGCGGTGGCTTCGATCTCATTTAGCGAGACGTTCATGAAGATAGCTCCGGGTAAACCCACAAGTCTGCTGTGCTGGTATTCAGGTCTTCAGGGTAAGGCGCGCCAGCGTACATGCAGATACGGACCCAGCGGTCCGAGCGCGGATCAAAATGCGTGGCACCGAAAAACGACAGCTTGGCCCGGAGCATATCGATGGGCATGACGTCTGCGCTTATCGTGTTGTCGCGAAGCTCGCCATACGGGGCTACAACGCCGATCTGCGCGCGCCGCACCGTGTGGCGGTGCTCGGGATGGCGCAGTAGGAACTCGGCTATCGACCTGTCGTCCTGCCAATTCTCAAGATCCGCATAAGCCAGCGCGGCGTCTCTGGCCGGTGCAAGGGGCTGTTCATATTCGGCAATCGGTTCCTCGAACCGTTCACCAAGTCGCGGTTCCAGCTTTTCTTCGGACACGTACCAGGCGCGCGCGCAGTTCGCCTCGGCCGACCAATCCATATCCAGTGCCCAGCCAAAGCGATCGTGGATCGCGGCACGGAGTTGATCGACAGTCATGCCTCCATCAATAACCTGTGCCTGAGCATTCCCGTCAGCCATACAACCGGTCAGGCCATCCACCAGCTCGCCATAGGGTTCCAGAACAAGCGACGCGAGCAGTTCCTGACCTTCTTCGCCAAGTGTGGTTACTGACCAGCGGATGAGCCGATCCCACGGGCGGTCCTGCGTCAGGTCATTTTCGTCCAGATAGCCGGAAATGGCTGTTAGATCGGCATTCAATGAGGCAATCTTTTCAATCTGGACCGGATGCTCGGATCGCCACCACGACATCGATAACTTGCTGCGATCATAGATGTCCCGAAAGTGTCGGGCTTCGTCCTCTGACGCTGATTGCAGAGACCGAACACGTGCCAACGCCTCTTCGCGCGCCATGATCCAGTTGTTGAACAATACCGGGTGATTGACGATGAATGGAGCCATCCCCAATCCGGTTGAGTTTCCGATGCCCAGCCACTGTGCAATCTCGGGGTTCAGTTCAGCCGTCCGCATGCCGCCTTTGGCGAGGGCCATATGTTGCACCAGATCGCGGACAAATGTTCGCGTCAGGTAGACCGACAGCATTTCCGCCTGAAAGGGTGCGTGCAGTTCTGGCCGGTTCGCAATCTTCTCGCGATCCGCGGCGCCGAACTTGCCCGATCCGTAAACGGCTGTCGTCCGCATCAGGTAGCCGACTTTATGGATTTGCTCCAAGTCGGGCTGTTGTCCGGCAGCCAACCTGTCAACCACGTGTTTCCACAAACGCACGGACCGGTTGGCACGAGACAGGGACAGCTCGCTTTCGCTTACGCGCCCTGCCTCTTGCAACGGAACGTTTTCTGACAGGCGTTGGATGTCCTGCTTCGTTGGGATGCCATCGAATAATGCGAAAGTGGCGTCCCACGCCTCAGCGATCACCCGGTCCGACCGTTGTTCGGGCGGCAGGTCATGGGCGAACGCAACCAGCGAATAGGCGCGATCCGGACCTTGCGCCGTGTAGACTGCGTGGCCGACGCCGTTTTCGTCGATCTCAAAAACAGGACGCGTAAAGGCCCAGTTCTCGCGCGCCATACGTCGGGTCAGTTGTCGCATAAAGCTGAGTCTGCACTGATGCAGCGAGCCCAGCCGCGACAGGCGCATAACCTGCGCAGGATCGCGTCGCGGGATATCAGTACTGACGTGGTTCATGCGGTTTTTGATCCAAAGTTCAGATCGAAAAAGCGGTACCAGTTTCCGCCCATGATGCCCGAGACTTCTTCGGCGTTCATGCCAACGTTGCGCAGCCCGGTTTCGATATTTCCGAAGTCGCGATTATCCTCGAACCAGCTGGGCATCGGAGGAAAGCCGGGATTGCTGGCTGAACCTTCGCCGTAGTCGATTTCCTTGGTCCAGCGACCAACGCGCATCCATTCGACGATGCTGTCGGGCTGATCCTGACACAGGTCAGTTCCAATCCCTAGATGTTGTGCACCGTATTTGTCGGCCGTACGGGCAATCATTTCGCAAAAACTCTCTAACGTGCAGTCGGACTTGTCTTTCAAGTGATGAGGGTAGACCGAAAAGCCCAACATCCCACCGTTTTCCGTGACCGCGCGGATCACCGCATCGCGCTTGTTGCGCAGGGCAGGGGACCATTCGTGCGGGTTGGCATGCGTAATGGCGATGGGACGTTCGGAGATCTCGGCCGCTTCTATGGTCGAACGATCCGCCGAATGGCTCATGTCGACTACCAGACCCACACGGTTCATCTCTTTGATGACCTGTTTGCCCATGCGGGTGATGCCGGTGTCCTCGGCCTCGTAACACCCGGTCGCCAGCAGGGACTGGTTGTTATAGGTCAACTGCATGAACCGCGCGCCCAGATCGTGCAGGATTTCCACCAGCCCGATATCATCTTCGATGGGCGACGGGTTCTGGAACCCAAAGAACACGGCCGTCCGCCCGGTTTCCCGGGCGATGTCGATGTCGCTGGCCCAACGGCCTTTCATGATCAGGTCTGGAAATTGCTCAAACCAGCGGTTCCACTTTTCAAAGTTCAGAACCGTTTCGCGAAAGTTCTCGTGATATGAGATGGTGACGTGGATCGCATCCACGCCCCCTTCGCGCAGTTGGCGGAAGATTTTCTCCGACCAGTTGGCGTATTGCAGCCCGTCGATGCGCATCAGACCGGGGTCCCGGCGCTGATGTATGCAGTTTTGACCGTGGTGTAGAACTCCGCCGCTGCCTTGCCCTGCTCGCGTGGACCGTAAGAGCTGTCACCGCGTCCGCCGAAGGGCACGTGATAGTCGGTGCCCGCAGTCGGAAGGTTCACGGTCACAACACCAGTGCGCGCGTTGCGGCGGAAATGGGTCGCGCGGGCGAGGCTTTGCGTCACGATCCCCGACGTCAGCCCGAAATTGGTGTCGTTAACTACGCTCAGCGCTTCGTCATAGCTGCCGACCTTGATGACGCTGGTCAGCGGCGCGAACATCTCTTCGCGGTTGATCCGCATATCGTTGTTGGTGTTCAGGAAAACGCCGGGGGACATGTAGAACCCGTCATGCGGCATCTCAAGCCGCTGACCACCGCAGGCCAGTTCTGCGCCCTCAGATTTGCCCAGATCGACATAGGCGAGGTTTTCGCCCAGCTGCTGTTCGCTGACGACCGGCCCCATCTGAACGCCCTCTTCCAAAGCGTGGCCAACTTTCATCGCCTGGGCACCGGCCACGAGCTTTTCGACAAACGCATCATGCACACCGGCATGAACGACCAGACGCGAGGACGCGGTACATTTCTGACCTGTTCCGCCAAAGGCTCCGCCCAGTGCCAGCGTGACCGCGAGATCGAGATCGGCGTCGTCCATGACGGCCAGCGCGTTTTTCGATCCCATCTCCATCTGAACTTTGGTCAGGTTCTGGATCGCAGCGGCGGCTATACCTTTGCCAACTGGAACGGAACCGGTGAAGGAAATCGCGTTGACCTTGGGGCTTTCCACCAAACGCTGACCGATCGAGCGGCCCGACCCCATGACAAGGCTGAATAGCCCTTTTGGAATGTCCTGACGTTCGATGATTTCGGTCAGGGCCACGGCAGAAGCCGGCGTGATGTTGGCGGGTTTCCAGACAACTGCGTTGCCATAGCACAGCGCCGGAGCAATCTTCCACGACGCGGTCGCAGTCGGGAAGTTCCACGGGCTGATGATGGCAACCACGCCCACGGCTTCGCGGCGGACGTCAATTTCAACACCGGGGCGGACGCTGTCGGCGTTTTCACCGATCTGGCGCAGGCATTCGGCTGCGTAATAGGTAAAGAACTGACCGGCGCGGTAAACCTCGCCCTTGCCTTCGGCCAGCGGCTTGCCTTCTTCGCGGGCCAGCAGGGTGCCCAGCTCTTCGGCGCGCGACATCAACTCGTTGCCGATGTTCATCAGAACCGCTTGCTTGCGCTCGGGACCGTAGGCTTCCCATTCTGCCTGTGCAACACGCGCCTGATCCAATGTGGCCTCAAGCTGATCGGCGCTGGCCTGAGCAAACATGCCAACCAGATCGCTCAGATCCGAAGGATTGCGGTTTTCAATTTCGGTCTCGCCCGCCAGCCATTCGCCAGCAATCAGGTTCAGTTTTGTCACGATGCGCCCCAGAGTCATGAAAATTGGTCTGGCGCAGAATGGCTTTTTGAGTAGATATCAGTCAAACTCAAATAAATTGAGCAAACTTCAGAAAAGGTGAAGCTTGGCGATCAAGATCGAGACCCTGCGATGCTTTTGCACTGTCGCCCAAACCGGCAACCTGATCGAGGCGGCCGACCGGCTGGGCCGGACCCAGTCGGCGGTGTCTATGACCCTCAAGCAGTTTGAAGATGAACTGGGCAAAAAGCTGTTTGAAGGTGAGCGAAAGAACCAACTGTCGCCTTTGGGATTGCAGGTCTTCGAGGTGGCATTGAAACAAGTCCGCCAGTTCGATCAAGCCGTCCTGGATATCATGGCCGCAGCAAAAGCAGAGCACGGGTTGCTGCGCATCGCGTCCGTTCCATCGGTTGCGGCGCTGATTTTTCCTAAGGTTCTGGCCTATGTCACCGAGCGCTTTCCCGGCGTAAAAGTCGAATTGCGTGACACAGATACTCAGCAGGTATTGGACGCACTGGTTGAGGGTAAAGCGGATATTGGCATCGCCTCAGGTCAGCACGCGCTGAACGGAGTTCGGTCGCTTCCATTGTTCGAAGACAGGTTTGGGCTGGTATGCGCCTCTGATCACCGTTTGATACGACAGCCAAATATGCCAACAATTGACGAAGTCCTGACACTTCCGTTTATACGAAACGCGCTGTGCGATCTGATTCAATCGCCCAAGTTCCGGGCATCCGAAGCGCAGGCGGATGTTACTGTTCACAACACCCATTCCCTTATCACAATGGTCAAGACCGGGGATTGGGTAACGGTGTTGCCGCAATCGGTCGCCAGTTTTATGCCCGAGGCGACGGCGTTTCGCGAAATTGCGGATTTGCCCGATCAGCGCCAGGTCTGCCTCTATGTCAGTGAACATGCGCGGTTCAAGCATCTGACCGAAGAGGCGGTCGCTTACATTCTGGAACTGGGCGCTGCCTGATGGCAGAGTACGAGTTCACGGCCAATTTTCGACAAAGCCGAAACATTTCTATGATAATATCGAATTTGAGTGCTTCTTGGACGTAACGCTTGATGGGTGACGCGTCACCATGTTTCAATTTTTCTTGCCGGGTCGGCGCATCGTGCGGCTGACCCAAAAATGGGAAAGCATCGGCTTTCCGACTTTGTTTGCAAGGTGCACCACGGCCCCCGGGCATAGAAAAACAGCGCCGCAGACGTCCAACAAGGAGACACAAATGAAAAAATTAGCCACGTTACTGGGAGGCGCATCCGCTGTGATCGCTGGACCCGCCCTTGCTGCTGATATCGTGATCGGCGTGCCGAACTGGCCTTCGGTAAATGCGACGGCACATATTTTGAAAGTTGCGATCGAACAGAACCTCGGTCTTGAGGTTGAACTTCAGAATGGCACCAACCCGATTGTGTTCGAGGCGATGGACTCCGGTGCCATGCACGTACACCCCGAAGTTTGGATGCCCAACCAACAAAACCTGCATGATACCTACGTAAAAGATAAGGGAACGGTTACGTTCAACGCGAATGGCGTTGAAGCCTTTCAGGGTATGTGCGTCGACAAGGCAACCGCCGAAGCACATGGCATTACGTCCATTGAAGACCTGACAAATCCCGACAACGCCGCGCTGTTCGACAGCAACGGTGACGGGCAGGGTGAGCTATGGATCGGTGCGCCGGGATGGGCGTCGACCAACGTCGAAAAAATTCGGGCCAAATCCTACGGTTATGACCAAGTTTTTGAACTGACAGAAATTGACGAGACAGTGGCTTACGCGAATCTCGACAATGCAATCAAAGCGGGCGAGCCGTGGGTTGGGTTCTGCTACACGCCGCACTATGTGTTTGCCCTGCATGACATGCAGATCTTGGAAGAACCGGCGTACGACGCAGCCAAGTGGAACGTGCTGCAGCCCACAGACGACCCAGATTGGCTGGAAAAATCCGAGGCCGGCGTTGCCTGGGATCTTGCCTACCTGCATTTGCACTTCGCAAAGTCGCTTGAGGAAGAATATCCGGAAGTGGCGACCATGCTGTCCAACATGAAACTGGATACGGACACGGTTTCGGCGATGACCTTTGCATTGGTGATCGAAGGCCAAGAGCCTTTGGCTTATGCCGAGGAATGGGTCGGTGCGAACGAAGATGCCGTTCTGGGCTGGATGTCAAATTGATTGACGCCCACCGGAATTGAAACTCTGGCAGGCCGTCGGGACAGCCCCGGCGGCCTGTTTTGCACCAAAGGGACAAAAATGACCGAAACAGTCGTTAAACTGACGGATGTCTGGAAAATCTTTGGCGCAAAAGCCGAAGAAGCCATGGAAGCCGTCCGGAATGAAGGCATCGGAAAGCCTGAAGTTCTGGAAAGATTCAATTGTGTCGTTGGCGTGCAGGGCGCGTCCTTCGAAGTGCCAAGGGGCGAGATTTTCTGCATCATGGGCCTGTCAGGCTCTGGCAAATCGACGCTGGTACGACACGTTAATCGCCTGATCGAACCGACCGCCGGAAAGATCGAAATTCTGGGGCAGGATGTCTCCAAGATTTCCGAGGCCGAGCTGCGTCGCATTCGGGCCATGCAAATCGGGATGGTGTTTCAGCACATGGCACTGATGCCACACCGATCGGTTCGCGATAACGTCGCCTACCCGCTGGAAATCCGCAAAGTGTCCAAGTCGAAACGCTGGGCAGTTTCAGATCATGCACTGGGGTTGGTAGACCTGACAGGCTACGAGGATCGCCTGCCCAAAGAGTTGTCGGGTGGGATGCAGCAACGTGTGGGGATCGCCCGTGCGCTGGCCTCGGACCCCGAGATTTTGTTGATGGACGAGCCGTTCTCGGCGTTAGATCCGTTGATCCGGTTGCAACTGCAAGATCAGTTCAAGGCGCTTGTGGCGCAGCTGCAAAAGACGACGCTGTTCATCACCCACGACCTGGACGAGGCCATCCGTATCGGGCACCGGATCGCCATCATGAAAGACGGCGTCATAGTTCAGATTGGCACGCCCGAAGATATCGTCATGAACCCGGCGGATGACTATGTGCGTGAGTTCGTACAGGGCATTTCCAAACTCAAACTGGTCAAAGCGCATTCGATCATGGAACCAATCGACAGCTATTCCGGCTCGACTGAGGGCGCACCACGCGCGGATGAAGGGGCGGATTTGGACCAGTTGATCGACCTTGCCGTCAATACGGACCTGCCGGTCATCATTACCGATGCTGGCGCTGATGTAGGCGTGGTCACTAAACCGCGTTTGCTGCGCGGAATTCAGGGGGGCAAAAATGACTGATGCAACCACGGAAGTAAAAGTCACGGCCGCCTCGGATATCGAAGTCGATCGCGACGCATTGGACCGTTCAATCCATGAGTTTGCGGGACCAAACGGCGATTATTACGTCAACGCTTTTCACAAAATCCATGATGCGACCAGTGGCATTCCAAACACGTTCAACATCTGGGCGGCTGTTCTGGGGCCGTTCTGGTCAGCCTCACGTGCGATTTGGGGGATGTTCTGGACTTTCTTGATCCTGGAAATCATCGCCTGGGTTCAGATCGGCCGCGGTGCCTGGGGCAATCCTGGCGCTGATTTGGCCGAACGGGCCGAGCGTCAGCAAACTCGCGCGAACGAATTGTTGGAGCGCGCGGCTGCGGCGACCGAAAAGGCAGATATAGACCGGTTCAACAAACTGGCGGCTAATATCCAGAAGGCGGCGGATTCCAGTTTTGAAAAAGCCGCTGCCGCTCAGTCCGAAGCCGTAGGCATCATGGTTACGGGCCTGTTGATGCTTCTGGTCTTCAAGCTTGCGCAAGGCTTTTATGCGGACCGCGTGTACGAAAAGCAGTACTCCAATTGGCGGACGGATCCTGCCAGCACCGAAAGCGGCCGCTCGACCCGGAACACTGTTTTGGGCGCTGTTCTGGTGGCCGCAATTGGTCCGCTGATCGTGTACAAATTCACTGTAAACGCTTCACTTCCATTGTTGGATGCATTCCCCGAGCAGGAAGTCTCCGCGATGATATTGGGCGAAGGCAACGGAACGTTGTTCTCAAATCTGGCAAGCTGGATGGAGGCGCAAATAGATGCAGCCGCCGCAGCCGGCGGGGATGTATTCGACGGTATCGTGGCGGGTGTGCGATCTGTTCTGGACGCGTTGACGGTGGCATTGATCGGTTCCCCGTGGCCGGTTGTGATGTTGGTGATCTGTGTGACCGCGTGGCGCGCGGCAGGGCCAAGGGTGGCAATCTTCACCGCGTCTTCGTTGGCCTATATCGCGCTTCTGGGGTATTGGGATGTGGCGATGGAAACCGTGGCCTTGGTGGGCGCGGCGGTGCTGTTATGCGTGGTTTTTGGCATTCCGCTGGGCATCTGGTTCGGCAAATCCAAGCGCGCCTACCGGGCGGCCGAGCCGGTGTTGGACCTGATGCAGACATTGCCGGCGTTTGTCTACTTGATCCCAATCATCGCTTTCTTTGGCACAGGCAACCCGCCGGGCATTTTGGCGACGATCATCTTTGGTATGCCGCCAGTTATTCGCCTGACTGCGCTGGGGATGCGCGGGGTTCCGGAAAGCATCAAAGAGGCTGCCGTGGCTTTTGGGGCGTCGAAATGGCAGTTGCTCAAGGATGTTGAGATCCCGCTTGCCCTGCCGTCGATCATGACCGGCGTGAACCAGACCATTCTGATGTGCTTGTCGATGGTGGTGATTATCTCGCTGATCGGCGGTGGAGGTCTGGGCAAGGAAATCCTTGAGGCGCTGCAATACGCTGCCAAAGGTCCGGGCCTGCTGGGTGGGTTCGCCATCCTGTTCCTGGCCATGGTCATGGACCGTATCGTTCAAGGTGCCTTCCGCCGAGAAGACGAGAAACTCTGAACGCAAACGCCCCCGGTTCACATCGGGGGTGTTTTTCTTTCACCGGAGACGCAGATGACCGACCGTTACGAACAGTCTATGATGGACAATCTATATTGGTGGGGGATACCGACCCTATTTCGGTGCCCCAATCAAGGTCCCGAAGGGCAGGACATCGCTTTGGTCGGAGTGCCGCATTCGGCAGGCAACGGCACAACCGAGCGGGATCAGCATTTGGGCCCGCGTGCTTTGCGGCATGTCTCGGCCGTACAGCGGCGGGTACATTCGGTGTTTGAAATTGATCCGTGGAATAGCGCAAAGATTGCAGATGTGGGCGACGTTCCATTTCCGCGGGCAAACGATAACGAAGACTGCATCGAACGGATTACGGCTTTTTACAAAGACATCGATGCAGCCGGTGCGCGCCCGGTGTCGATTGGCGGCGACCACTCCATCACTGGCGGGATAGTGCAAGCGCTGGGTTGCGGTAAACTGGCTGGTGGAGAGCCTGTCAGCTTTCTGCATTTGGACGCGCATACTGACGTCTTCACCAAGGTCGATCATTTCCTGGGGGCGAAGAAATCAGCGGCCCATTGGGGCGCGTATCTGGCGGATCAGGGGCAGGTCGACCCCACGCGATCCATGCAAATCGGACTTAGGGGCCATCCACGAAGCTTGGACTGGCTGCAGCCGTCCTACGACTATGGCTACAACATCGTCACTATGCGCGAATTCCGTCAACGAGGGTTGGAAGACGTCGTGGCTCAGACCAAAGAAGTGCTGGGGGACCGCCCAGTCTATATCACGTTCGATCTGGATTGCCTTGATCCCACTGTCGCGCCTGCCGTGTCCAATCTGGAACCGGGCGAGAAGGGTTTCGATATTGACGAGGCTGTCGGCATTCTGCGTGCCGCGCGCGGGTTGAACATTGTGGGCGGGGACGTCGTTTGCATGATGCCAACCAAGGACAGCCCGCACAACATCACCGCGCTAACGGCAGCTGCGGTGATGTTCGAAATGATCTCGATGATCGCCGAAAACGCCAGCTAGCGCCGTGCGTCAACAGCCTGGGCCAAAACGCAGAGCAGTTCGAACATCAGCGAAATGCCCAGCCACGCGGTGCCTCCGTTCGGATCGAATGGGGGCGATACTTCGACCAGATCAGCGCCAATCAGGTTCACGCCAGACATCTGGCGGATGACCTGCTGCGCCTGAAAACTGTTTGGTCCCCCGATCTCGGGCGTTCCGGTGCCAGGGGCGTAGGTTGGGTCAACAAAATCAATGTCATAGGTGCAATAGGTTGGTGCTTGCCCAACGATACCGCGCACCTCGGCCATCACGTCGTCGATGCCCCGATCAAACAGTTCCTCGATACGGATGATGCGAATACCCTGTGCCTCGCCCCATTCGATGTCTTCGGTGTTGTAGGCGGTGCCCCGGATGCCAACCTGAACAAAGCGTTTGGGGTCGACCAGTCCTTCTTCTACCGCGCGCCGAAACGGAGTGCCGTGGGTGAACTTATGGCCCCCAAAATAGCTGTCGAACAGGTCTGTGTGACTATCGAACTGGATCAGGCCAATGGGGCCTGCGGCGGCAAGCGCACGCAAAACGGGCAGGGTGGTCAGGTGGTCCCCGCCAGCGGTGAGCGGAACAATGCCTTTTGCCTGTAGGGTCGAGTAGAAATCCGTAACCCGGTTCAGAGTATCTTCGATATCAACCGGATTGGGCGCAACGTCGCCAAGATCGGCGCAATTGACCATTGAGAACGGCGCGACGCCTGTGACCGGGTTCATCGCGCGGATCATCGTGGAATAGTCCCGCAATTGTCGCGGACCATGCCGCGCGCCGGGGCGATTGGTGGTGCCGCCATCCCACGGGATGCCGATGAGACCGACCTGAACATCCAAAATCCGTTCGTGATCCAGGTCCAGGCTGGGCAAACGCATGAACGAGGGGATGCCGGCAAACCGGGCCAGCTCCATCGCCGATACCGGCTGAAAAAATGAATCGGTCATGGCCTTATCCTTCGCGCAATTCCCATTGGACCCTAGCGGCCCAATGAAGTGTTGGGAATGCTCTGTGGTTTTTATGTCAGAATGCGGAAACGTTTCCGGATTTCGGCATCCTGTTCGGCGCTCAAATATTCTGGGTGATGGCTGGCCAGAACTTCTTTGGCGTGATGCCGGGCAGATGACCATGCGTCTTTCGCACCATCGTTTTGCCACGTGCGGGGCTCCTGTCGATCGGCGAGTTCAGGGTAAAAGTAATCCCGCTCCATCGCCGCATAGGTCTGCGCGCTTCCCAAGAAATGCCCGTCCCCCAGAACAGAATGGCAGATGGCGTCAAAACCCAGGTTTTCCTCGCTCACCTCAATCCCGCGCAGCGCCCGATAAGTGTGTGAGTGCATTTCGTTGTCCAGAACAAACCCCTCGAAACTTGCGCCTAACAAGGATGCGGTCATTCCCGAGCTTTCATAGATCAGGTTCCCCCCAGCCAGTGCCGCGGCAAGCGATGTCATGCCTTTTTCAACGCCGTACTGCGCGTCGATAGCCTTTGCGTCGGTCATCGATGCGGCCACGCCCGAGGGCAGGCCCAGCCAGTTTGTGAGCTGAGCTGAGGCCGCGTTCAAAACGGCCGTCTCTCCGCTGCCGCCAGCAAAAGACCCGGTTCTCAGGTCTACGATGAAAGGCCAATTGGAAAACACCATCGGAAATCCGGGCCTGATTGCGTGGACCATGACAAGGCTGGCCAATGTCTCGGCCAGCGATTGCGCCAAAAACCCGGCCAAAGTTGCCGGTGCCGTGGCGCCGGCCTGCGCGGCCGTGATGCACGACATGGGAATATTGTGGGCGACGCATTCATAGACGACTTCAACCGCATCCTCCCCATACCGCAGTGGCGAAATCACCGGGCTGATATGAGCCTTCAGAAAGGGGCGTTTGGCGAATTCACCCGGCCCTCCGGCGACGATATCCAGCAACTCGACAATGGGGCCGACATGTTCGGCCAGGGTAAATGATGTTGCCACTGGTTTGGTCGTATTGCGCACTAACGCATAGGCGGTGTTGACGTCCAGATCGAATACATCAGGTACATCTGTGGCCACGCAGCATCGGGTGAACCAACTGACATTGGCCAGCGTGTCCTGCAATCGCGTGAAGTCGTGCAGGTCCTCGAGCGTAGAAGGGCGATAGAAACCGCTATTGATGTCCAGCGTTTGAACGGCCGCGCCACCCGTGCCGAAAAACACGCGGTCGCCGCCAACCTCGATGGAGCGGTTTTCGTCCCGGCCATGAAACACGAAACTCTTGGGGGCCGTATCGATTGCGCGCTGAACTAATACACGTGGGAACAACAACCGGTCTTGTTGACCGACCTGCACACCTGCGGCTTTGAGGTCTGCCGCTAATCTGTCTGGCACGTTTCCCATGCCCAAACGTTCCAACAGCTGCAGTGCTGTATCGTATATCTGTTCGATCTCGCGTTGGCTCAGAGGTTTATAAGCGCCGCCCTTCTGGCCGGGTGGGCAGGGGTCTACGACCGGTTTGGCTGCTCGCTGGGCATGCCGCGCTTTTCGGCCGCTGCGTTTAGAACCCTCTGATGACATCCGGTCCAATTCCTTTTTATCACTTTCCTGCACCGTAAGGGGCGGAACATCCCGGCAACAAAGGCGAATTGCCTTTTTCAGAATCCGAAATCGCAGTTTCGATTTTCCTGCACCCGCATTTGCGCAGTTGTCGCCCCAGCCTTTTCTTCCGCAAGACTTGGACGAAATCTTACGGAGCAAAGCCAATGAAGTCGCGTACCAAAGTCGTTGTGATCGGCGGCGGCATCGCCGGATGTTCGACCCTCTATCATTTGACGCAAGAGGGGTGGACCGATGTGGTGCTGTTCGAACGGAACGAATTGACCTCGGGCACGACGTGGCATTCGGCCGCGCAGGTGACGAACTTTGGCATGAACCAGACGATGGTAGGCCTGAAAACGCACTCGATCCAATTGTACAAGGAGTTAGCCGACGATCCGGATTATCCGATCAACTACCACCACGGGGATGGGGGGATACGCCTCGCCAACACCGAAGGCCAGATGCAGGGCTATCGCCACTTTGCATCCATGGCGCGGGGTATGGATGTGCACTTCGAGGTGATTGACGCGGACGAATGCGCCCGCCGCCACCCTCTGATTTCAACCGACAACCTGATCGGCGGGCTGTGGGACCCCTTGGACGGCGATATTGACCCCGCTCAGTTGTGTCAGGCATTGGCGCGCCGGGCGCGCAAGGCAGGGGCAGAGGTTTATCGGAATACACCAGTGACTGGTCTGGTGCAGCACGCCGACGACACCTGGACTGTGCAGACCGAGCATGGTGACATCGATTGCGACATCGTGGTCAACGCCTGCGGATATCGCGTCAACGAAGTCGGCGCAATGATGGGCGTTCATCATCCTGTTTCGTCGATGGAGCACCAGTACTTCCTGACCGAAGAGATACAAGCGATACGCGACGCGGGTCACCGGATGCCGCTACTGCGTTGTCCGATCAGCGACTATTATTGCCGGCAGGAAAAAAACGGCCTGTTGCTCGGGTTTTACGAACAGGACTGCAAGACCTGGGGTATGGACGGGATTGAGCCGAACTTTGTGAACGCTCTTTGTCCCGATGATCTGGATCGCGTGACGGATGTGTTGGAGGGCGCATTCGCGCGGATGCCCGCGCTGATGGAGGTTGGTATTCACACCGTGGTCAATGGGCCGATTACTTATACGATCGACGGGGCTCCGCTGGTGGGGCCAATCCCAGGCAAACGCAACGCCTTTTGTATCATCGGTCTGCGCGCAGGGCTGGGCGAAGGGGGTGGGCATGGGTGGCTGCTAGCCCAACAGATTGTGCATGGTGAGGCTTGTTACGATACGTGGTGCCTCGATCCCCGGCGGTTCACGGGTCATGCAAACGTCGAATTGACCGCGCTCAAGGCCATCGAAGATTATCAAAACGAATTCCGGTTCCACTTTCCGCATGAACATCGCCCTGCAGGACGTCCCGCCAAGACTACACCTCTGACGCCGGTGCTGGCGGCGGGAGGGGCCGAGTTCACCGTGGTCAATGGGTGGGAGAGGGTGGATTATATCAAACCCTCGCCGGAGTTTACGCCGACGCATAGTTTCGGTTTTGACGAAACATTTGATGTGGTCGCCGCTGAGGTTCGGAATGTGCAATCGGGTGTTGGACTGGCCGAGGTGAACGGGTTCAATCGGATCGAAATCACTGGAAACGACCGGCATGCTTTTCTGGACCGGATGTTCTGCGGGCTTGTGACCCGGCGCGAGGGGCGTGTTGGGCTAGGATACCTTCTGAACCATCATGGTATGATCAAAGCAGAGGCTACTGTCGCCAATCTACCGGCCAGCGACCGGGGGGAGGCGCGCGTCTGGTATGGCTCAGCCGCAGCAAGCGAATTTCATGACATGGATTGGCTACGCCAGCACATGCGACGCGATGAAGACGTTCATCTGCGCAGTTTGACAAATGACCAAACCATATTGGTGCTCGCTGGCCCGAAGGCGCGAGACGTCTTGTCGGTCTGCGCCCGAGGGGATTGGTCGGCTGAGGCTTTCCCGTGGCTCAATGTGCGCGAGTGCTTCGTTGGCATCGCTCCGGCTACGGTCATGAACCTCAGCTTTTCGGGTGAATTGGCCTATGAAATCCACGTACCCAACGCCTCGCTTTACGCGGCCTATTTGGCGTTACGGCAAGCAGGTGAGGCACACGGGTTGAAGGTGTTCGGGGCACGGGCTGTTGAATCGATGCGGATGGAGAAGAGCTTTCTTCATTGGAAAGCAGACCTGATCACCGAGTTCGATCCCTATGAAACAGGATTGGACAGGTTCGTCCGATTGAATAAGGGAGATTTTGTCGGGCGGAACGCTTTGTTAAATCGACAATCAGAGGGGCTTCTTAAGAAGCTTGTCGTGCTTCAGGTTTCCTCAACCTTCGGTCCTGCACATCCTGGAGCGTCATTGATGCAGGGGGATAAGGTGGTTGGAACCGTCACATCGGGTGATTGGGGACATCGCACCGGGTTGAATCTGGCGCATGCATTTGTCGATCCCGCCTACGCGGATATCGGATGTGAAATGGATCTGGACAGTTGCGGTCAGGGTGCGCGCGCAACGGTCATTCCGTCGTGCCCATATGACCCGGGCTTTGACCGGATGAAGGCGTAACTGGAACTTTGGCATTGCCGCAAGAGTAAATCTTTGCTTGGCTAGTTTCGAGCAAATCGAAACAATGATTGGCACCCATGTCCAAATCGCTGAGCCTGAGATGGTTGGAAATCTTCCAATTGATCGCCAAATCCGGATCGATCCAACAGGTCGCGTCCGAAACGGGTTTGTCGATCAGCACGGTCTCGAACCACCTGCGCAGCTTGGAAAACACGCTTGGTATCGAGCTGGTCGATCATGGGCGCAGACCCATGGGCCTGACGCCCGCGGGCGAAGTCTTTGCGCGATATGTCCGCGACGGTTTGACTGTTCTGAAACGCGGCGAGGCCGAAATCCGAACGGGCAATTGGCAACATGCGACCGACCTGCGATTGGCGCTTATTGACGATTTCGACAACCAGATCGCGCCTGATATGGTCCGGTTTCTGGCGCAGGCATTGCCGCGTTGCAATTTTCGTCACTATACGCGTCCCAGCCACGAAATCCTCTCCAAGCTACAGGAACATAAATTGGATGTGGGTGTTGCCACCCGACCACCGGGACGAACCGAAGGGTTGATCGAGTACCCGTTGATGCGCGACCCGTTTTTGGTCGTGCTTCCCAACAGTTTTGAAGGGTCGCCAGAAGAGTTGTTTCACCCGGACGCGGACTTACCCCTATTACGGTATTCGCGGGACTATGTGATCGGGAAGCAGATCGAGATTCAATTGGCACGCAGCAAGTTTAGCCTGCCGAACAGGTTCGAACTGGAATGCAACCAGTCGATCATCGGTTTGGTGGCCCAGGGTAGCGGTTGGGCGATCACGACGGCCGCCTGTTTTCATCGGACCCAGCGGTTCCATAACAGTGTCAAAGCCATGCCGTTTCCCGGTAGAAACTTCGTGCGAACCGTGTCGCTGTTCACGACCGAAGTGTATCCCGTGACGACCTCGGAACTGATCCAGAAAGTTATGGTGAAACTGATCCGGCAACATTTTACTCGCCCAATGTGCGCCAAGCATCCTTGGCTAAAAAACGACTTCCGCACGATGGAGGGGGAGGCGGCTTAGCCCGGCGCAGGCTTACCAAGCGACGGTCGATTTACAATTCTCGTCGCCAGTTGTTCGCTAGTCCCGGCGGTTTGGTTCTCGACCATCTCCACCAGTTGCAGGGCCGCTTTGCGCCCCATTTCACGATGTGGCACATGCACGGTCGTTAGGGCCGGGGAAACAATTCTGGCCAGTTCGATATCGTCAAAACCCGTGATCGATACATCGCCAGGTACGTCCAACCCCATCTCTTGGGCCTGTCGCAAGGCACCTGCGGCCAACACATCGTTTCCACACAAGATTGCAGTCGGCGGCGGGTCAGCGTTCATCAGGTCGCGGAAGGCTTTGGCACCGTTTTCGATCTCATAGGATGTTTCGACAAGAGTCAGATTGTTGGCCGCGAGCCCGCTATCAGATATCGCATCCCGGATGCCCTGAACCCTGAGCCGGGCGCGATCATTCCCGTCTACGAGACCCGAGATCACGCCGATCTGTGTATGCCCCAATTCAATAACATGGCTGGCGAGGTTGAACATAGCCGCGCGATTGTCAAATCCGACGGAAGGCAACTTGGAGTCCGGCAAATAGGACCATGCGACCAATGCCGGAATTTTCCGCTGGCTCAGAAAGTCGTAGATCTTGGGATCGCGGTCATGTCCGATCAGCAGCAGCCCGTCGGCCCCACGTGCAATCAGGGTCCTGATTTGCTCTTCTTCGATTTCAGGTTTGTAAGCTGAACTTGAGACCAGCAGCGTATACCCGCGCTGGTGCAGCTCTTCCTGAAAGGCCTGAAGGCCACGCGCGAAGATCGCGTTTTCCATGGTCGGTATGATCGCCCCGATGGTGAACGACCGCTTGGCGGCCATGACGCGCGCCGCAAAGTTTGGAGTGTACCCTAACGTTTCAACTGCAGACAGGACGCGTTTGCGGGTCGCTTCGACAACTCGGTCCGGGCTGTTGAGGCAACGCGACACTGTAGCCGTCGAAACGTCAGCCATTTTTGCCACATCATCCAGTGTCGGCGCCGACCGAGGTTTCTCCATTTCCAAACTCACAATTTGCTTTTGCCAATAACTCTAAACTCAACTGACGCCAGAGGGAAGTGGATATGTAAGCGCTTGCATTTTGCATGTAAGCGCTTACAAAGGGCATTGGGCCGAATCTGAAAGGGGAGTCCAAGAGATGTTTCTGGCTGCGTCCGCACTCGTGTTTGCCATCTATTTTGCGAACGTGGCGCTGGGGGCTTTTGCAAACAGCGCCTTTCTTGGTGACGTCGGAGAGATGTTGGTTCTGTTCGCGGCGTCGATTCTGTTCGTTGTCGCGATTCTAAAAAAGGAAGCCGCTCGCGACGCAAAAAGCGATGGCTGATTTTTTGCTTGGGAGGGCACATAATGAAAAACGATAGAAATGAACTGGCGTCCGTCGAACGTCGTAATTTCCTGAAGCTCAGCGCCAGTGGTTCATTTACTGCTGCGCTGGTTGCAGGTGCCGGTGGCGTTCTGTGGTCGTCCGAAGCTGTGGCGCAGACAGCCAAAGAAGAAAATGAGCGTGAAAAGGCAGCGGACCACGTCATGACGGTCGCAACCGCATATGTATTGGGCGCTTCGCGCAGCTATCCGATCATGCAGCTTGACCTGAAAGAAAACATCCAGAACGCAACAAACGGGAAAGTGTACGTCAAGCTTGCGCCTGGTGGCCAACTGGGTGCCGGTGGTGCTTTGGTACAGAAGGTGCAGGGCGGAACCATTCAGGCGGCGCAGCATTCGCTGTCCAACTTCGCACCGTTCGCGTCGACCGTTGACCTTATCAACATGCCGTATCTGTGCGGTTCGAACCAGCGGTTCACCAACCTTGTGCATTCCGACACATGGCAGAACGAAGTTCACCCGAAAGTCGAAGCAGCCGGGTTCAAGGCACTGTTCTATGTGGTGATCGACCCGCGCGTCGTTGCCGTACGTCAGGGTGGTAATGCAATCATCACGCCCGGTGACATGAGCGGTGTGAAGTTCCGCGTACCCGGCTCGAAAATGCTGCAGCAGTACTACCGCATGGTCGGTGCAAACCCGACGCCTGTTGCTTGGGGTGAAACCCCCTCAGCGATCAAGCAGGGTGTTGCGGATGCGCTCGATCCGTCGGTCGGAGCGCTGTATGTGTTTGGCTTCAAGGACATCCTCAGCCACGTGACCTTTACGCAGGCCGTTCCGGACAGCCAAGTTTATTCGTGTAACCTCGAATGGTTCAATTCGATGCCGCCGGACGTTCAGGAAGGCATCATGTGGGGTTCGGAAATGACCAGTCATCAGAACCTTTCCAAAGTTCCCTCGGCCCGTGCCTTTGCCATGGCCGAGCTGAACAAGGCCGGAGTGGAATTCCACTCGCTCAACGCGGATCAACTGGCCGAGTGGGAAAGCGTTGGGGGCTACCAAAACGCCGATTGGGATCCGTTCAAGACAGAGCTGGCCGGGTCGATGGACGCCTTTGAGAAACTGGTCGAAGCGGCCGGGACACAAGGAAAATACTACGTCCACGACGCATGACCTAAACCGGCGGACGTCTTTTTGGCGTCCGCAATCACTCAACAGCAGTCAGGCCTGAAAGGGCCCAAAACAGAAGGCCGCGCCTGACTGTTCTGTCGCCGAGGGAACCGATGACCTTACTCCAAAACATAGATCGCAACGCCGAGCGCTGGCTGCTGCTGGTGTTCTACGTGATGCTGGTCATCACCATGGCCATCGAGGTTCTGCGACGCGAGATATTCGCCTATTCCTCAATCTGGGGGGAAGAAATCGTCCGGTATTCCTTCATCTATTTGGCCTGGATCGGCGCTGCGGCGGCGGTCAAAGAGCGGGCGCACATCCGGATTGATGTGGTCATGCATTACCTCGGGCCGCGTCCCAAGGCCCTACTGTACATCTTCGGCGATCTGGTGATGTTCGCAGTCGCTGTGATCGCGCTTTACTGGTCGTACGAGGCGGTTCACGTCTCGGCCAAGTTTGGATCAGTGACTGACGGCCTCCGGGTGTCGAAAGTCTGGTTCCTGATGGCAGTGCCGACCGGATTCGCGCTGATGATCTGGCGCCTGATCCAATCGTTTATGCGTGACTTCAAATCCCTTCGCGACGGCACGCCCGTCTTCGAAGGTGACAAGCTGTTTGACTGAGGGGATTTGAGATGCTCTGGAATACTCTCAATCAAACCGTAGAACTGGGCTGGGATTTCTACCTGCCCGTCATTCTGTTCGTTGTTCTGATCGCCATGGCTGTTCCGGTTTGGGCAGCGATTGGTTCTGCCGCGATCGTAATGTTAGTCATGTCGGGCGATCTACCGCTGAGCCTGGTGGGTGAGAGTCTGTTTACCGGGATCGACGCCTTTGCCCTAACGGCTGTGCCGCTGTTTATCCTGACGGGTGACGTGCTGGTCCGTACCGGTTTGTCACGTAAATTCCTGGATGTGGCTGAGGCGCTGACTTGCTTCGCCAAAGGCGGGTTTGGCTCGGCCACCGTTTTGGTTTGCGGCATGTTCGCCGCCATTTCGGGGTCGGATGCCGCTGGCGCGGCCGCTGTCGGTCGCATGACCATCAACCGGCTGGTCGAAAGCGGGTATCCGCGCCCCTACGCCTGCGCGTTGGTCGCGGCCGGGGCCTGTACCGGCATCCTGATCCCACCGTCGATTGCCTACATCATCATCGGTCTTGTGCTGGGGATTTCTGCGTCGACCCTTTTTCTAGCAGCCCTGATCCCGGGGCTCGCCATTCTGGTTTCGATCCTGATCACCAACATCATCATGAACCGTCTCTACGCTTATGAGGGTGGCGGCATGATGACGATGGGCGAGTGGCTGGCCAATTTGGGCAAGGCCCTGAAATCCGGCTGGTACGCGTTTATCGTGCCGGGGATTATCTTCTATGGCATCTTCTCGGGTCGCCTGACCCCGACCGAGGCGGGTGCCACCGCCGTGGTTGTCACCATCATCATGGGTTTCATCCTGCGCACGCTGACATTGGCCGACTTTCCTTCGATGCTGGTCAGCTCAGCCAAGGTGAACGGGGTGATCCTGCCGATCATTGCCTTTTCGGCCCCCTTGGCCGAGGCGCTGGCGATCATGGGCGTGCCGCAAGGGTTCGTCGCCTCGATCACTTCGCTGACCGACGATCCGTACCTGCTGATCCTGCTGATGATCGGTATCCTGATTGCTGCGGGCTGCGTTATGGAAACGACGCCCAATATCGTAATCCTAGCTCCTATCCTGAAACCGCTGGCCGACAATATCGGCATGAACGAAATCCAGTTCTGCATCATGATGATTACCGCGCTGGGTGTCGGGTTTATCACGCCGCCGCTTGGTCTGAACCTGTTCGTCGTATCTGGCATTACGGGTGAGTCCATTCTGAAGATTGCGGCCCGTGCTATACCATTCGTATTAACAATGCTGATCGTAGTTCTTCTGATTGCTTACGTTCCGGCGGTTTCGACCACCTTGCTTCCTGAAATCTACCAATAGGACCTACTGAATATGCCTCGCGACTATCTGAAAAAGGCGACCCTGACGGCTCAATCTCATGCCACGGAAGTGCATGACACCGTGAAGACAATCCTTGCCGACATTGAGGCTGGCGGGGATGCCAAAGCGCTGGAATATGCGGTCAAATTCGACAAGTTTGACGGCAACGTTTTGATGACTGCCGAAGAGATCGAGGCCGCCTGCGCGCTTGTCCCCGAAAGGCTCAAGGCGGATATTCGGTTTGCTCACGACAATGTTCGCCGATTCGCCGAAACGCAGAAGTCCACGGTGTCTGACGTTGAGATGGAAATTGTCCCGGGCTTTATCGCCGGCCAAAAGGCCATCCCTGTGGACGCGGCTGGCTGCTATGTGCCCGGCGGGCGCTATAGCCATATTGCCAGCGCGATCATGACGGTCACTACGGCCAAGGTTGCCGGGTGCCGCCACATCACGGCCTGCTCGCCTCCGCGTCCAGGAGAAGGCGTTGCGCCTGCGATTGTGTATGCAGCGCATATCTGCGGTGCGGACAGCATTCTGGCCATGGGCGGCGTTCAGGGCGTGGCCGCCATGACCTATGGTTTGTTCGGCCTGCCGAGCGCAAATATTCTTGTGGGCCCAGGCAATCAGTTTGTGGCCGAGGCTAAACGTATTCTCTATGGCAAAGTTGGCATCGACATGATTGCCGGGCCGACGGACAGCCTGATCCTTGCGGACGGTTCCGCAGATGCGCATGTAGTTGCCACCGATTTGGTGAGCCAGGCGGAACACGGCTATAACTCTCCGGTTTGGCTGGTGACGGATGACCGGGACCTTGCGCAAAAAGTCATGGAGCTGGTGCCAGCGTTGATCGAGGATCTGCCTGAACTCAACCGAGAAAACGCTTTTGCTGCGTGGCGTGACTATGCCGAGGTCATCGTCTGTTCAGATCGTGAAGAAATGGCGGCCTGTTCGGACGATTACGCGCCCGAACACCTGACCGTTCAGGCCGAGGACCTGGATTGGTGGCTGGGTCGGTTGACCTGCTATGGATCGCTGTTTCTGGGTGAAGAAACAACAGTGTCCTACGGTGACAAGGCGACTGGTACGAACCACGTTCTGCCGACATCCGGCGCGGCCAGCTATACCGGCGGCTTGAGCGTCCATAAGTACATGAAGATCGTCACATGGCAGCGCGCTACACGCGAAGGCTCGAAATCCATTGCCGAGGCGACCGCTCGCATTTCCCGGTTGGAGGGTATGGAAGGGCATGCGCGGGCTGCGGACGTGCGCCTTGCCAAATACTTCCCTGACGAACAGTTCAACCTGACCGCCGATGAATAATCCGCGCGCGTTGTTCGATCTGACCGGGCGTGTCGCTTGCGTGACCGGCGCAAGCTCGGGCCTTGGGCGTCGTGCAGCGCTTGTGTTGGCCTCAGCGGGTGCGTGCGTCGTCGGCGTCGCCCGTCGACCGGAAGCATTGGCAGAATTGCAAGCTGAAGGGGGCGACAACGTGGCCACAGTTGTTGCCGACGTGGCCGATCGGTCGCGCGTGGCATCGCTCGCCGAGGAAGTCGCAGCCAGTTTTGGCGCGCCGGACATCATCGTGCATGCGGCGGGTATCAACACGCGCGAAGTGGCAGATGACGTGACCACCGAAGGCTGGGACAAGACGCTTGAGCTGAACCTGAGCGCGCCGTTCTTCCTAAGCCAGGCAATGGTTCCTGCGATGAAAGCTCGGGGGTGGGGGCGGATCGTGAATTTCGCCTCGCTTCAGACCACGCGTGCTTTTCCGGGCGGTATTGCTTATGGGGCCAGCAAGGCCGGGGTCGGGCAACTGACGCGGGCCATGGCCGAGGCTTGGTCCGCTGACGGCATCACTGCAAATGCCATCGGGCCGGGGTTTTTCCCGACCGAACTGACGCAGGCTGTGTTCAATGACCCCGACCGGGCAACCCGTAACGCGGCGCAAACCTGCATGAACCGAAACGGGCAGATGGAGGATATCGATGGGCCGATCCTTTTCTTGTGCTCACCGGCGTCCAACTACGTCACAGGGCAAGTTTTGATGGTCGACGGAGGGTTTACAGCGAAATGAAAGCGCTTGTTTATCAGGGTGTTGAGCATTTGACCTATGAGGACGTACCAGATGCTGCGCCCGACATAGGTGAGCAATTGATCCGGGTCGAGGCTGTCGGGATTTGCGGCTCGGATATGCACGCCTATTTGGGTCACGACGCGCGCCGACCTGCACCACTTATTCTGGGCCACGAGGCCGCAGGGACGATTGTTGGAGGTCCACGCGACGGTACGCGCGTCACGATCAATCCTTTGGTCAACTGCGGTGTCTGCCCGGCGTGTGAGGCAGGGCGGGAAAACCTGTGTCCCAGCCGGCAGATCATCTCGATGCCACCGCGTGAAGGGGCTTTTGCTCAATATATTGCAATGCCGGATGCAAATCTGGTTGAGGTGCCGGACCACGTATCCTTTCAGCAGGCCGCCCTGGCAGAGCCATTGGCCGTTAGCTGGCACGCGGTTCGGTTGGGGCTTGAGGCACTGCATCAGGGAATGGCGCGTGATGCGTTGGTGATAGGCGGCGGCGCGATTGGTGTGGCCGCAGCTTTGGCACTGGCGGCAGCTGACTTCGATGATGTTGTCATCGTTGAGCCGAATGACGTGCGGCGCGCCTATCTGCAAAGTTTGGGTTCTTTTAATGTGGTCGAAGCCACGGATGATACGTTCTCATTGGTTGTTGACGCAGTGGGGTATTCTGCAACCCGCGCGGCCGCTTCCGAAAAGGTTCAACCGGGCGGCGTTATCGTGCATGTTGGGTTGGGTGAGGATACGGGCGGTTTGGATATACGTCGTATGACGTTGCAGGAGATCACGTTTATCGGCACCTATACTTATACTGCCGATGATTTCCGAAAGACCGCGCAGGCGATATTCGATGGCCGTTTGGGTTCGTTGGACTGGATAGAGGAACGGACCTTGTCTGAAGCTGCTGACGCCTTTCGCGATTTGCGGAAAGGTGCCGTGGCCGCACCCAAAATCATCCTCGCACCCTGGATCTAGTCCAGGCAGAAACGGAGGTATTCATGTACAAAAAAATTCTCGTCCCAATGGCGTTGGATCATGGGATTTCACCGCACACTTTGGAAATCGCCAAGGCCTTATCGGCTGAAAGGGCCGAGATTGTGGCCCTGCATGTCTACGAGATGCCTCAGGGCTCTGTCAGTGCCTATCTCGACAAGGATGTCGTCGCCGAAGGCTTTCGCGCGGCACGCACCTTGTTGCGGGAAAAAGTTTCGGGGCTTGAGGGCGTTCAGGCCGAGATTGTCAAAGGTCACACGGCCCGCACGGTGATCGACTTTGCGACACAAAACAAATTTGACTGCATCGTCATCGGTTCGCATGAACCGGGTGTCAGCGATTATTTTCTGGGATCGACCGCCTCACGCGTCGTCCGTCATGCGCCTTGCGCCGTGCACGTGCACCGCGGGCTGTAAACCGTCAATCGCGCTAACTGCGCCCCATACAGGACTAACATATCGGACATGAACATAGACAAAAAGATCACCGACGATTTGGTGGCCAACGACATCTCATTCGTCACCACGGTTCCGTGCAAGCAATTGGCCGGCGTCATCGACGAAATCGACGCGCGTGACGGCATCTATCATATCCCATCGAACAAAGAGGATGAAGGCATGGGCCTGTGTGCCGGTGCCTGGATGGGTGGCAAACGCCCCGCGATAATCATGCAGAACACTGCCATCGGCGTAACCATCAACACGTTGGCGACGCTGATCCAGTATTACCGGATGCCTTTGCCCATGCTGATTTCATATCGTGGAGAGCTGCGCGAACCCGTCGCCTGCCAGGTTGAAATGGCGGTCCATACCAAGGCGCTTCTGGCCCAGATGAACATCCCGACCTACCATTTCCATCATCAATCGGATGTCGAGGAACTGGATGCGATCCTAAAATACACGTTCATGAGCAACAAGCCGGTCGCCATTCTGACCGACGCCAATTTCTGGGGAGGCTATGGCGACCAATGATCCGTTCTGAAATCCTGAAAGAAATCGCGCCGATCCTGCGGGATCAACTGGTTGTCTGCAACATTGGCATTCCCAGCCAGGAGTTGCACGCCATCGACGACCAGCCCACCAATTTCTACATGCTGGGCACTATGGGGTTGGCCTCAAGCATCGGCCTGGGTCTTGCCTTGTCTCAGCCAAAGCCGGTCATCACAATCGACGGTGACGGATCCATCCTGACCAACCTCGGCACCTTGCCGACCATCGCCAATAACGTGGCTGACAACTACATTCTGCTGATCGTCGATAACGGATCTTATGGGTCGACCGGGGATCAGCCGACTTACGCAGGCAAGAAGACGTCGCTTGCAGCCGTAGCGCAGGCATGTGGCTGCGAGAATGTGGTCGAGTGCCAGGCCGAAGACACTGGGGCCGCTTTGCAGGCAGCGCTCGACAGCGGCCAAATGACAATCATCGTCAGCAAGTGCGAAAGCGGCAATGCCAAGATGCCGGTAATCACGATGGACCCGGTTGTGATCCGCGACCGCTTTATGAAGGCCGTCCAAGCGTCCTAAAGAAGTCGACCTGCAGGTATTCAGCTTATGCCGTCCCGTTCGGGGCGGCGTTTCTTTGGTCGATTGCACCCCAATTTGATGCAGTTTCCTGAATGTGATATGACGCTACGTAAAGTGAATTTCAAAAACATTTTTAGAAGTTTCATCGCAAGGGGGGAAATTATGAAATTCAAGTTGCTTGCGCAAAGCGTACTTTTCGGTGCCGGGCTGTTGATGGTTGGCCTAACGCCGGCGCAGTCTCAGACCCGCGAGGAAAGTCAGGGCATGGTTCTGCTGCGCGGTTTGCCGACGTTGGATACAAATCACAGCATCGCGATTGTCGAGCTGGATCCGGAATCCGACCAGTTCGGAGAGCTACTGAGCGAAGTTGAACAGCCGGATATTCAGCATCCATTGCATCACCTCTACTACAGCCCAAACGGGCGTCTCTATTCGACCGGGTTGGACCCGTCCTGCAGCCTGGCTGAAATTGGACTATCCCGCGATTCCAGCGGAACGCCGGTGATTGAGGGCTTTACCTGTCTGGATACCCAAGGGCAGATCGTTGGCGAGGACATCATGTGGGCCACGTCGAAGGGGCAGGAGTATATGTTCGTGACCTTCATGGGTGGCACTGGAGGCGATGATGGCGGCTCGGTCGGTGTTTTCGACACTCAGACCAACGAGGTGGTCAAAATTATCGAAGCACGCAAAAGCCAAGTCGGCGAGGGTGAGCCATATATCATGTACCCACACGGGATATCTGCGTTCGACGACCGCATGGTGGTCACCTCGACGATACATCCCGATATGACGACTGGCGTTGGAAATGTGTTGACGATCATAGACCTCAACACGCTTGAACCCATCCAAAACATCGTGGTGGAAAACGAAAAGCCGTTGGATTTTCCGTCTTCACCTGTCGAGGTGCTGTTCGCACGACCTGACATGCATGCTGACATTGAACCAGCCATTCTGGCCAATACGATGTTCGGATTCGAGACCTGGAAAATCCCCTATGACGCCGGTTCCAAAACCTTTGGAGAAGCCGAAGTCATATATAGTGGCGTGGCCAATGAAACCGCTGTTCCGCTCGAGTTCTATGGCACTGAAGATGAACTGTTCATCTCTCATGGATTACCGGGTGTTGTGAAGCGCTATGAAATGGCCGCACTGCCCGAGCTTGTGTCCAGCGGGCCGGACATAGTTGCTGATCCGGGTGCACATCACATGATCTTTTTCACGTCCGCTTCGGGCCGAGACCTGATCGCCGTTCAAAATAACCTGCTCAATCTGGGCAACGCCGCTGATGACGACCCAACGGATGTGGATTTTATTGCCGACCTGAACGCACACACGATCACGATCCATGATCTTGAGACCGGCGAACGTATCGCCGAGGTCAATTTCAAGGAGCGCTACAACAAAGGCGTGGACAACGTTGAAGGGCTGTTCGGTTCGGGTTTTGTGCACCACCACTAATGCTCTGGGGGCGCTATGCTTCGGGTGTTTTTGACAGCGGCCGTCGCTGTGGTGATCGCGGCGACGGCGTGGGTCTTCTGGGACCGTGCACGCGGGCCGACGGCAACGCCGATTGCTGGCTTCTCGGCGCCCTTCGTATTTGGACGCTTTGCTGTGCCCGCGGACAACCCGCTGACGGAAGAGGCCTTTGCTCTTGGGCGGCACCTGTTTTATGACCCCATCCTGTCCGGCAACAATCAGGTGTCCTGCGCGACATGCCACGTGCAGGCCCTTGCGTTTACCGATGGATTGGCAAAGTCGCCCGCATTGTCGGGCGGAGAGCTGGAGTTCAGCTCCATGAGTTTGACCAACCTTCTTTGGGGGCAAGAGCGGTTCTTCTGGGACGGTCGCGCAACGTCGTTGGAAGCGCAGGCGTTGATGCCGATTCAACACCCGGACGAGATGGATCAGGACTTGGATGCGCTGATCACCGAACTGCAAGCATCCCGCGATTATCGACGGATGTTCCGCAAGGCATACGGGGAAGTAAGCGTCGAAAACGTGGCCCGGGCGTTGTCGACCTTCATGCGAGCGCTGATTTCGTCGGATTCAAAATACGACAGGTTTCTGCGTGGCGAAGTGCGTTTGACCGCGCAGGAAGAACATGGCCGCAAACTATTCATGGCGCATCCGGACACCAAGGTTTCGCTGCGTGGCGGGAACTGCATCGACTGCCACAGCCAGTTTTTGACTTCCGGGTTTCGGGACGCATTGGATGGGTTTTCAAACAATGGGCTGGATTCCGATGACGACCTGCCGGATGGCCTGATGGCCGTGACCGGCAATCCGGCGCACAAGGGCTTCTTCAAAGTGCCGACACTGCGCAACATCGCAGTAACTGCGCCCTACATGCATGATGGTCGGTTCGAGACGTTAGAAGAGGTCATGGATCACTACAATGACGGGATTGTCGTCAGCGATACGCTCAGCCCTTTGATCCTTGAGGCCGACAATGCACCAGAGGCCGGGCAAGGCACTGTGGGCCTGCGTATGACGCCCGACGAAGTGCAGTCCATCATCGCGTTCCTGCACACGCTGACGGATGAGGGTTTTTTGACAAACACACAGTTATCCAATCCTTTCGGAGGAGACGGCTGATGCGTATTTGGATGACGGGGCTTGCGACGCTGTTGGTCGTTGGCGGAGCGCTGTTCTTTGCTCTTGGTCCGCAGCGCACCACGTCGATCACATTGACCTTTCACGCGAAGATGGGTGACGATCCGTTGGTATTTGATGAGTTCGTGTACGAAAACCCCGGCGGGCCCGGCACGTTCAGGGTTCGTGACTTTCGGCTCTACCTCAGCAACCTGACCCTCTCGCAAGATGGGGCACTGTTTGCTGAGCCTGACAGCTATCATCTGCTCCGGTTCGACAACCCGGAAACAACCCATTCGCTCAGACTGAACGACATTCCCCTGAGCAGCATTGCGCACGTCCGTTTCATGATCGGCGTAGACCCAGAAGCCAATGGCTCGATCCAAGCGCGCGGGGACCTGGACCCGAACAGCCAAATGGCCTGGAACTGGGAGGTCGGCTACAAATTCGTCGTGATGGAAGGAACGTTGCGGATCGGGGAAGAGGTCGCTCCGCTGGTCTACCACGTTGGGTTTTCGGAAAACGCGCGCGAGGTCGATATTCAGTTGCCACCGGATTTCGGTTCTGATGGCAATGTCGACCTGCACGTGAACGTAGATGTTGCAAAGCTTTTTGACGGGCCTTCGCAAATTGACCTGCAAAAGCTCTCATCGGTCAAGTTCAACCGCGAAGACTCCGCCATGCTGGCCGACAATTACGCGACCATGATGACCCCGATGTTTCGGTGATTTCGGATCGTGCAAGCCCCTTAGAATCGATAGGTCGCGCCGATCAACGGGCCGGACTGGTCAAACGTGAAATCGTTGCCATCAATCTCGTGATCGAAAGAGATATAGCGATAACCGCCGCGGATCACCCATCTGTCGTTGATTTCATAATCCGCAGTCAGCAAGACCTGCCATGTTTCGCTGTCGTTGCTGAAGCCACCGTAATCAAAAAAGCCAGTGCCAGACCACCTGTCGTTGAATGCGACGCGGGCTCGGACGCCGATGACCGGGTCTGTCCAGCTTTCATCGACACTGACGGACCGGCCCGGGGCTGCCCCGGGAAGGACGGTGAAATCGGTCTGTGTCCGAAACCAGCGGAAACCGCCGACCAAGTCCACATAGGACGTATCTGTAGTATAAGCCCGGTACCCGACATAGCCGCTGAAAAATTGCGTTGTGAGAGAGGTTTCAAGACCAGAACTTGCCGGACCAGGCGTGTCATTGCTGAAAGAGACATCGACATAGTTGTAGTCGGCCAATAGCGACCATCGCCCGTTCGATGCACCAAAGACGCCCATGAAGGCCAGATCGAGATTTTCTAGCGCGTCAGAGAAACTCAGCGTTCCATCAACAGTGCCGCGGGCCGTTTCTTGCGTAACCTCTGTTTCAGGCATGAACAGGTATATTGTTGCCTCATAGGACCAATCGGATTGCTGCGCCACAGCGGCAGTTGTCATTGGTATCCAGACCGCCACGGCCCACGCAGCGGTTGTTATTTCCCTCTTAAAGACCATTTTGATCCTCCGTTTGTTCCAATTTGGCAATCTGATCTGATTGCTCACTCATTCAGCGGCTTCGCCAGACTGTTGAACGCGCGGTCCGACACGGTTGATATCGGTTTCCGGAAAGAACTCGGACCAGACATGCCAGAAAACACCGGCTCGCAAGGTCTCGACGCGTTGCAGTTTTCCCTGATCCGACATTCCCCAGAAATCGCAGCGCGTGATGGGCTGGCCTTTGTCATTGTACCAAACGCCAAGGCTTTCGTACTTTGGGTCCAGACTGACAACCACGTCACGCCCACCGACATTTGCGTTTACGATCCAGTCATTCTCGACCACGAAATCATCGGTCCAGCAGGCGGCGTCGTTGCGGATCGTGATCCCCCAGACATAGGTCTTGTTCGGAAGCCGGTCGTCCGAACTGTCCATATTGTCCATGACGGGCGCATCTTCCTGATGCTGGCGCGAGATCCCCCAGCCAAACGTAATTTCCGTCACCATATCCAACAGCCGCAAAAACGGGTTCGGCGAGGGCGTGTTCAGATACACCTCGCCATCGGGAAACGCTTTTTGAAATCCGCGGAACGTCATCCGATACGTGGGCCAGGGCTGCATCTTTGCGTCAGGGCGCACAGGGCAGGCAGGTCCGTCCGCGCCAGTATCGCGATCCGCCTCGCGAAATCCATAGATCTGCTGGATGGGTTCCCCGGTTTCGTTGTCCCGCAGGATCAGGTTGTTGCCATGTTGGGCCAGAACCTCAAGATCCAGGCGGTTACCCTCGATGCGTGGGGCATACCCTTGCCCAAGGTTGGCCATCGCGCAAAAGGTCATTACGATATCTTCGCCACCCAGCCCGTCGGCATTGCCGGCCAAATGGGGCCGCATGATTTGCGCATCGGGATGCGCCCGGGCATGGCCGTTGTTTTCAATAACGATGACTGGCGCGGTCGGGCCGATGAATTTTCGCGCCTCGGAAATGGGAAAGAAGGCCGCAGTGTTGAGTTGATTCCTCAGCCCCAGATGGACCCACACATAGGGAAAGCCATACAAAACCAAAACCAGAAGCGTCGTGACCAGCCACAGCCAGAACGGGCCGCCGCCCAGAATGAAATGCGCAAGTGTTGCGACGGCGAACCCGCCCAAACCGACAGCAATCAGGCGGTACTCGTGCCGGATAAAACGGATCATGTTTTTGCGTTTAACCTTAAGCACCATTTGCGAAATGTCGCCAAGATCGCGGAAATAGACGAACCCGATACCCAGTGTAACGACCAATCCCAGAGCGAAAATGATGTTTCCTGCCATATGCTTATCCTATTTTCGAGTTCCAATAGACCGCCTGCAGGAAAACCGCGGGCGGTCAGGAATTATTGCTGCGGTGACGCGCGTTTTATGAGAAACGCATCTACGGCTAGCTGGGTTTCGGGGCGGGTGTTTTCGATCCCCTCGTAGGGCGCGCCATATGCTGGAGGCACATCCGGGAATTTTTCCTTTCGTGCCATGTGACGACCCAAGATGCGCACAAATTCCTGGCCGCCCCATGCGCCAACCTCGGTCGAGACTGAAAATTCTTCACGAGTATCTCGATAGAGGTCAAAGAACTTGGCCGCGATCGGGTTCTTGCCCGGAGGCGGCAAGATGAGTTTGAGCTGATCCTTGACGATCGCCTCGGGTTTTTTGTCCGAATAGATGATCACGTGATCGCGACGCGATTTGGATTCATCGTCGAAAAGTAGCGCAGCGGATTGATCCACTCCGTCAATCAGGCGGTCGCGCGGTATGAACTCATCAGCACCGGCAAAGCGCGACAAGGTGGTATAAAGGTCCGAGACGTGGATGATACTGTTGAGCAGCCCGTCCGCTTCGATCATGCCGGGCCATCGGATAAAGGCGTCAACTCGTACGCCACCTTCAGTGGTGTCGGCCTTGCCGCCACGGAAGATCATCGGTGTGAACCCAGATTGCGGTGAATATTTGGTAAAATGGCCGTTGTCGCCCATTACAATAACGATGGTGTTCTCAGCCAATCCAAGCTCGTCAATCTTGGCAAAGAGATCTCCAAGCCATTGGTCAAGTAGCTGCATTTTGTCGACATAAAGGCCGCCATTTGCGCTTTTTGGTCCGGTCCGGCCGGTCCGTGTGTTGTCCAGTGGGATCATCGGCCAGTATTGCAGGAAGAACTGATCCTCGCCACCAGCCAAGCGCTCTAGTTCTTCCATGGTCTTGTCTTGGAAGGCTTGGTTCATCTCGTCATACTTGGCCGCGTTCCAACGTTCGCCGGGTTTCATCCTAATTTCGCGGATGGGACCCCCGGCCTCGCCTTCAATCACGGTCATCATGGCCGAGGCGTCGGGGCGGAACCACTTGTCGACAGTATACTTGTCGTCATAATCGTTGATGGCTACGGAAACCTGCTCCTTAATCGCGTCATCGTGGAATATGGTTAACTGCCCCTGCTGATGAATCGCATGCTGGGCATAGTCAAACCCCTGATTCATTGCCCAGCTTTCTGAAATGTCACCCATATGCCATTTGCCAACATGACTCGTGGAGTAGCCGGCCTGCTTAAGCACTTCAGCGAGTGTAATTTCGCCACCCGGCAGGCCTTCTCCGGCAATATCAACTTGTGTGTTCCCCATACCCATACGGACAGGCAGGCGTCCGGTCATTTGTGCCACGCGCGTCGGCGTGCACGATGGTTCGGTGTACATCCGAACCATCCGCATGGCCTGATCCGAGAAGTCATTAATGTTCGGTGTTTCATACCCGCGTATTGCATTCAGCTCTGGGATGCCCATATCCCCAAAGCCCAAGTCATCGATCAGCACACTGACGATATTTGGAGGGTTTCCACCGTTACTTTCCCGAAACGCAGCTAATGCTTGGTCAACGGCTGCGTCATCTTGGGCCCATTGCGATCCAAGCTGTGCTTGAAGGATATAGAATTCCGCATCGTGTTGAATTGGGTTTTCCTGCGCTTCAGCCGATAAGGCAGCAAAGCCCATCGACAACACAAAAACACACTGCAATTTCATTCCAATCTCCCCTTCAGAATACCGACTCCACGGCGCAGGCTGTTTGTCATATTGAAACATTATTATATTTGCTGTTGAAACGCTACGCCGCAAAAGCCGGGTGGAGGTAACCTCTCAATTTCTTAGGAAAGTCCGTCACACGCCGACCGTATGCCACGTGTCTTAGGGGCTAACAGGGGGGACCCCGGAAGGTTGCGCAAGACCACGCGAAATGTACGAGCGAAGCGACGTGGATGAACTGCGTGTTTCGGTTCGTCAAACACTTGGCCCGAACACCGACCATCCGGTCGCGCGAACCAGCTCCTGATATGCAATGCTGGCCAGATGCGAGTTGCCTTTTGCGTCTAGTCCTGGGCTCCAGGCTGTAACGGCTGCGATGCCTGGTACAATACACAGGATACCGCCTCCCACACCGCTTTTGGCGGGAAGCCCGACGCGGAATGCAAACTCGCCCGAGGCGTCATAAGATCCGCACATCATCATCAATGCGGTTACTCTCCGTGCGCGTTGTGCGGACAACACGGTTGACCCGTCGGCCGGGTTCTGGCCTGCGGCGGCCAAATAACGGCCAGCCACCGCCAATTGACGGCATGACATGGCGATGCTGCATTGGCGGAAATACAGCGACAGAACATCTTCGACTGGCGCTTTTAGGTTTCCCTCGGCCTTCATGAAATGCGCAAGTGCCCGGTTTCTGGACCCTGTCCGCATCTCAGATTCTGCAACGGCCTTGTCCACTTGAATGGACTGATCCTCTGCGAGCGTTCGGCACAGATTCAGTACGTCGTTGACCGCCTCATCAGAACTTCGGTCTTCAAGCAGAACGTCGGCCACGACAATGGCGCCGGGGTTAATAAACGGGTTTCTGGGAATTCCGCGTTCATGTTCGAGCTGGACGATGGAATTGAACGGATCGCCTGAAGGCTCTCGGCCTACCCGCTGCCAAAGGGTCGCGCCTACACGTTGAAGGGCTTCCGTCAGCGAAAAGACCTTTGAGATGCTTTGTATCGAAAACAGCGTGTCCGCGTTTCCGGCCGATACAGGCACGCCGTCAATGGGCGCGACGGCGATGCCGAACTGGTTCAGGTCAACCGTGGCAAGCTCGGGAATGTACTGGGCAACCTTCCCGCGGTCAGACATACCTGCGACGCGGTCGGCAATGTCATCCAGAATGACCTGCAACTCACCGGTTTCAATCACGCTGGGTCTCGGCATATGCCTCCTCCGTCCAGACCGAGTGATCAACGCCCTTGTCAAATTCAGGGAATTTGCTTGCCACAAAGCGGGGCTCAAGATTCTGTCTGCGCTGTGCGAAATAGTCCACGGTCAGTTTGTACACCGTGCCCGACAGCAGCACGATGGCGACCAGGTTGATGGTTGCCATTACACCCATGGCTGCGTCTGCAAAATTGAACACTGTGCTGACCGCTTGCACAGCGCCCCAGACGACCATGGCAAGACAACCCAGGCGCAAAATGTAGATGGGCACTTTGCCTTCCAGCTTCAGAAACGTCATGGCGTTTTCTGCGTATGAGTAATTGCCCAATATCGACGTAAAGCCAAAAAACACGATTGCGATTGCGATAAAATGGCGGCCGATCTCACCCAGATGGACCGCTGCCGCATCCTGAGTTAGCCGCATGCCGGTGGCCCCGTCCGGTTCGATAGCGCCAGACAGCAGGATCAGCAATGCGGTCGCGGTGGCGACCAGTATCGTATCCACGAAACAGCCAAACGCCTGAACCAAACCCTGGCTCGAAGGGTGGTGCGGTTCCGGGGTAGCAACGGCTGCGATGTTGGGGGCCGAACCCATGCCGGCCTCGTTTGAAAACAATCCGCGCTTGATGCCATTGAGCGCTGCGGCCATTACGCCACCCGTGACGCCGCCTGCGGCCTCCTGAAGGCCAAAGGCCCCTGCAACGATGGACCACAGCATTGCAGGCACCTGTGGCAGGTTCAGGACAACGACGACACAGGCCAGCAACAGGTACAGCCCGGCCATGAGTGGGACGACGATTTCGGCAAATCGCGCAATGGTTCGGATGCCGCCAAAGATGACCACAGCCGCCGCCGCTGCCAACGCCAGACCGGCAATCAATTTGTTCAGCCCAAACGCGCCTTCGAACGCCTCAGCGATTGAGTTGGATTGGACGGCGACAAAAACCAGGCCGAAACTGACGATCAGGCAGATCGAAAAGATCACCCCGGCCCAGGGCGCGTTCAGGGCATTGGCCATATAAAAAGCAGGACCGCCACGGAACCGTCCGTTTGAAGACGTGACCTTGTAAAGCTGCGCCAGTGTGCTTTCGGAATAAGCCGTGGCCATACCGACCAGGGCCACGATCCACATCCAGAAGATTGCGCCAGGGCCACCCAAGGTTAAAGCCACCGCGACACCGGCCAGATTCCCAGTGCCAACGCGTGACGCCAGACTAACGGTCAGTGCCTGAAACGGTGTAATTCCGCGTTTGTCAGTGGATTTGGACGAGGTCAGAACACTGATCATCTCGCCGAAATGTAGAAACTGCAGCGCGCCCAGACGAATGGTAAAAAATATGCCGACGCCGAGCAACCCGTAGATCAGGACGTAGTTCCAAAGAATAGTGTTAATGCCGTTAACAATTGCTTCCACCGTCCGCCTCCTGAGAACTCAAACCGTTCGAAAAAGCAGCTAAAATACTATGCTTATTCTTTCATCATGCACGAAGGGAGGGTTGTCGAGTCAAGCTTCAAACCCGAAAATCGGCGAAACGCCCGGACATATACAATTGATTTAGCGATAAGAATTCATTCGGGTGACGACTTTTTGCGCGGCTTCAACTACAGACTGACCTGCGTGTTCCGAAGGTTGTAAGCGCGCTGCGAAAAGCGCATTCGGGGCACAGACCGTCCCGAATGCCATAGTCATAGAAGCGTCCAGATGAAGTGTGCTTTGCCTATTCAGCGGCCATCTGTGCCGAAGGTGTCGACATCGAAATCACGCGCTCGTCTTCGGTCATATCTTCTTCGATCCCGTCGAAAAGTGGTGTGGAGAGATAGCGCTCGCCCGTGTCTGGCAACATCACCAGAAAAACGGATCCCTGCGGGGCTTGCTCGGCCACTTTCATAGCAACAGCAAGCGTCGAGCCACCAGATATTCCCGTAAAAATCCCTTCTTCCGACGCCAGCCGTCTGGACCATTCAATCCCCTCGGCACCGGGGACAGGGATCAATTCATCATAGTAATCCTTGTCGATCGCCTCTTGCAGAACCCATGGGATAAAGTCTGGGGTCCAGCCCTGAATGGGGTGAGGTTCAAAATTCGGATGGCTTTCCGTGGGTTGGTGGCCCTCGTTGCGGGTGTTTGTATAACCCGATGACACAATCGCCGCGTTGGCGGGTTCTGTTAGGATGATTTTCGTGCCGGGGCGCTCTGCGCGAAGAACGCGTGCGACACCGGAAACGGTCCCGCCGGTGCCATAGCCGGTGACCCAGTAGTCCAGCCGCTCACCTTCGAAATCTGCCATGATTTCTCGGGCAGTGGTGTTCTCGTGAATATCGGCATTTGCCGACGTCTCGAACTGGCTGGCCAGAAACCATCCATTCTGTTCGGCAAGTTCCTTGGCTTTGACATACATGCCAAAGCCCTTTTGAGCGCGCGGCGTCAGCACGACCTTTGCCCCCAGAAAGCGCATCAGCTTGCGGCGCTCGACCGAAAAGCTGTCGGCCATGGTCAGGACCAGGGGATACCCTTTGGCAGCACACACCATCGCAAGGCCGATCCCGGTGTTGCCGGATGTGGCCTCGACCACAGTCTGGCCGGGCTTCAGCCGCCCGTCACGTTCCGCCGCCTCGATAATGTTCAGCGCGAGACGATCCTTGACCGAAGCTGCAGGATTGAAAGCCTCGAATTTCACATAGACCGTCACATGCGACGGCGCGATCTTGTTGATGCGTATGCAGGGCGTGTCACCTACGGTGTCGAGAACGCTGTCATAAAGCCGTTTGCGTCCCTCAGTCTGTCGAATTCCCATGGCGGGGTCCCTCTTTTGGTTGGCAAAATCCGTGCCAGTTTATACCAATTTCGCTGCTTCGGCGCTTTAAACATTTGTCTTGGAGGTGACCGACGAAGTCCCGTACTGAACCGCCAGTTCAGGATGCCCATAAGCTTTTGGGTACGTCATCGGCACGAATGGGCCTGCGGGAATGACACCATTCCAGCTTCGACCAAAGTACCCTTGCCGACAGTGATCCAGCGAACTGCTGGTTGCCACCCCGGGCAGATCATGGACGCGACAAAGCCAGCGCCAGAGAAACGGGTAGTCAAGGATCTTGGCGCCATTCAGCTTCATGCGCAGGTAGTAAACCGGGTCGTGGCGGTAGAGCGTCGGGAAAAGGCGCAGATCGGCTTCTGTATATCGGTCCCCGGTCAGAAAAGGTCTGCCATCGCTGGCCAAGCGGTCTTCCAACTGCGCCAATGTTTTGAAGTATGTCCCGAAACTGGCGACATAGACGTTTTGATCAGACGAGAACCCGGCCTTGTATGCCCCGTTGTTGATGGCGACGTAGATTTGCACGTTCAGTTCGTCAATTTCAGCCCGGATCGCAGGATCATCCGGGTAGAGGTTGGGCCGGTTGGCTTCATTGCAGTAGCTGCCCAGCAGCGCTGCATTGCCATTCAGCATTCGAATGATCTCGGCGCTTTCATTGTTCACGATACGGCCGGCTATTTTGTCATACAGGATTGGGACTGAACGTTCTTCTGAGCCTTCAGCCCGGTAAATTTCGCGAACCAACCTGAAACCTTGTCCCGTTGCGGTTTCCAAGGTGCATTCAGGCAACGTTGCCCCAGTTGCTGAAGCAACAAGCTCGGGGGCGAACTGCCAGTTGTTCGGACCCTCTGGGTCGTCTTCTGTGGTGCGATTGGGAAAGGCCACATCCATCGAAATGCTGTCCTGCAAACCCAACACATTGCGCGCCAGCGTCACCCGATGACACCATGGGCAATTCAGCGCAACAAACAGGTGATAGCGCCCTGGTTCAGCCGGGAACTCTGGATCGCCGATAGCATGTCGGAAGCCACTGACGCCGCGCACGAACTCTCCTCGTGCGCGGCGCTCTGCGGCATTGGCCTGATCTTCCTGTTTGGATTGATCGGTCATGCTTGGCTTTAACCTCTTAGCCGGTGGTGAAGGATGATTGGGACGGCAAGGTCTTCCTCATCGCTCAGGTGCCGTTTCAGAAAGGCCTCGATGGCCTCTGAGGTGTCGCGCAGAGATCCGACTTCGGATCGGGCCTGAGCCTCATCCAATTGAATGAGCTTGATCACACGATTGGCCGTCCTTGTGTATTGGTCAAGAACCAGATCGAGATCGGCATGGTCTTTTTCCAAAACCTCTAGCCCGGCGTCAAAACGGGCATCCGCAGCAGAAAGCTCGGGGAAGTAGCTATGATCTTCCCAACCGTGATGGCCGTGCAAGTTTCCAACAAGCGCGTTTCCGTAATAGGACAGGCGCGCGGCATACTCTTCGGGGGAAAGGTCCTTTTCAAGATAGCTTTCTGCATCGGAGCGAACCAGCCGGGCAAGGCGCCGAAACATCAGATGGGCACCCAGCCAGTGGCGGGTTTTCTCGGTGAAGCCAGGGTGTGCTTCCCAGCTGTCGCGTGGATATTGATCGAGCAAGATCTGCATCTCGCCCGGCATATCAGCGGTGCGAATGTTGTATGTATCAAGCATGCGCTTACTCCTTTCCGCAAACATGTGTGTGGAAAACTCGTACCGTTAGGCTCAAAGGTGCACAGTTGGTGTCTATCACTGCACATCGTTAGTTTTGTGTCGCTCAAATTTGCCAGTTTGGTGCGCATGCCAAGCTCTGGCGGAATAAACCAGAAGTTCAGCCGAGGAAATTGCGCTGCATAGCGAGAGTTTGGACCCTGCGGTAAAGCGGCATTTCGCCACCCTCGGTGGCAGGCGCATTTCTCCCTTTTTGAAATTATGGTCGGTACGGCGTTCTCGCTGATGTTGAGCCGTGATGCGGCTGTTCGAATGATTTGAAAATCTCTCAGGAAATCAACGAGATCGCATGGATCGACAAACAATGAATGCGACCGCAAACCCTGAGTGTTCAGAGGTTTATGAAGTCGCGAAAAAAATCAGATATGATAGGCGTGAAAGTAATCGAGAGGGTACTCATCAACCACAGAACATTTCTTGGTATTTTCAACTTTGGCATAACAACAGCATGAGACAGGTTGCCGAACTCTACGGGGTCAACGTTGGTCTCTTCAGACGCCAGCAACCTGCGGCTACGCGTGTCCCCGGCTTAGACCCGACGGCAAAATGCTCAATTCCACCTTTGCTCGCTAGAGATGCACAGCGGCTAGCAGCGTCCGAATAGCGCAAGGCATCCCTCCGAGTAGCAGCATCGCCCGTTCCAGTGTCACGCCTGTCCGGTCCGGGAATCCAATCAGCACAGGCGGGTTATCGACGTGCGACCTACCTTGGGACTTAGGGAAGAGGGGCACAAGACGCACCATCTGCGCATCCGTTAGAGAGAAAAGATCAGACATGTTCACCGCTCGGTGTTCGAACCGGGACACACGAAGCCCAATGGAAATCAATGGGTCCTGCGCCTAATAGATAGTGCTCACTGCAGAATAGAGCCTGCGAAATCGCCTCAACCGCTGGAAGAGCGTGGCCATGTCAGCGGGCTCGAACCGATCCGTTGTTGGTGGCTGAAGCGCTAGATCGGCTTTGCCCAAAGCACCATTTCCACAGGCTGCCAGACGGGCAGCGCCATAGGCCGGACCGGAACTCGCGCCTTCCGAACGCAAAATGGGCTTGCCCGTCACCGTAGCGATCAGGCCCAGCAGGAGATCCGATTGACTGCCTCCTCCAATAGCTGCCAGTTCCGGAAGGTTGTCTATCGTGTCTCCAAAGCTCTGCGCGGCATCGGCAAAACAAAAAGCAATTGCTTCGACTACGGAACGGCAGAGATCCGCGCGCGTTGTCGAATCCTCAAGACCAAAGAAACAGGCGCGAATATGCGGATCCCCGAGGGGACTGCGTTCACCTGTCAAATACGGCAGGAAAATCGGCCCGCGATCACCGCTGACCGTTTCAGCAAGCGCAACAACTTCGGCAGCGGACAGCGCCAGTTGGCCGCCAATCCAAGAAATTGGCCTTGCGCCGTTCAGCATAGCGGCCATTTGATACCAACGGTCGGGCAATGTGTGCGCAAACGCATGCACATAGCGTTCAGGATTGGGCTTGAACCGATGGTCCGCCACGAACAACTGGCCGGACGTCCCCAGAGAAATGAACCCACGTCCCGGTTCGGTGGCGCCCAGAGATACCGCCCCTGTTGCTGCGTCTCCGCCTCCGGCAACGACGGGCACGCCGGGTTTCAGCCCGGTTTCAGCTGCGGCTTGCGCCGTCACGGTTCCGACGACGACGTGACCGTCGAAAACCTGCGGCAGCCAATCGGGCGCGACATCTGTGGCTTCGGCAACTCCGACATGCCATTTTCGCGATGCCTGATCGAGCCACATTGTACCGGCTGCATCGGACGTGTCGGTTGCCAACTCTCCATGCAGGCATAACCCGATGTAATCCTTGGGCAGCAGGATATGAGCAAGTCGGGCATAGTGTGCCGGCTCATGTTGTTTCAACCAGGCGATTTTGGGTGCCGTGAAACCCGGCAAAGGGAGGACGCCAGAGATATGACCAATCTGCGGCTGGGCTGCGCGCAGTTCATCGCATTCACGTACCGCTCTGCTGTCATTCCACAGGATCGCCGGGCGGATCGGGCGCAGATCGCGATCCAGCAAAACGGCCCCATGCATCTGACCGGACAACCCGATGGCCTGCACCTCAGACAGCGTGACTTGTTTTGCAAGTTGGCTCAATGCATCGCGTGTCGCCTGCCACCAAATATCCGGGTGCTGCTCTGACCAACCAGGCTGCGGCGAGGAAGTCTTTATGTCTATTGAAGACGTTGCAAGAATTCGATCGGTATCCGCACAGACAAGTTTGACCGCTGACGTTCCGATATCAATCCCGAGAAACATTCAATCCCCTTGCCCGCAGAAACGCCCGGACCTTGCAATGCTATTGATTTTTTAGCGCGCGCAAAGAATATGTAAAAATATGATAAGATCAAGGCGGCTCAGATCCGCAGGCAGACTGACATGACCAAAATAAAGAATATGGAAGAGTTCGCCGCCCTCAGTGGCATCTCGCGGCCTACGGTATCCAAGTACTTTCACGATCCCGACAGCGTTCGCCCGACAACGCGGGCCCGTATCGAAGAGGCGCTGGAGCGGTTCGACTATCGCCCCAATATTTATGCGGTGAACCAGAACCGGAAGCTAACCAAGAATATCGGCATCGTAGTGCCCTATCTGGCTGATCCGTTCTTTGCTGAAATCGCGCGCTATTTGGAACAAAGCTGTATCGCGGCGGGGTATCGTCCGTCCCTCTTTAGCTCTCATGGTGAACAAAAACTGGAAAACGACATTCTGGACGGGCTGCAATCCATGAAGCCTGCCGGGGTTTTGTTGGCGCCATTGGGACGGACCTCAGACCAATCAGTGATCGAGAGATTCTGCGCGAATGTGCCGACTGTTTTGTTCGACAGTAACCTTGATGGTCTGGGTGCCGCGTTTATCGGGTCGGACAATTTCAGCTTTGTGTCGCAAACCGTGGAATACATGATCCGGACGGGCGAGCCCCCGTCATTCTTCGAAATGCGAACGCCTGCAAACCCGAACGCCAATAAACGCCGAAAAGCCTATGTTGAAGTCATGGAGCGTCTCGGGTTCGAGCCGCATATCATCAAAGTCGACGGTAAGGGCTGGGCGTTTGAAGAGATCGGTCACAAGGGTGCGCTGAAAGTTCTGGCGGAAAATGAGCTGCGAACAAACTCGGTCCTGTGCAGCAATGACCGGCTGGCAATCGGTTTTCTGGCGGCTTGCTACGAACAAGGGATTCGGGTCGGTCGACGGGACGATTGCGAGCTGCGTCTGGCTTCAAATGACGATCATCCCTTCGCAAAATTTACGTGCCCCTCTCTGACCACGGCTGCGCATGACTATGACAACGTGGCCGGGCGTAGCGTCGAAACTCTGTTCGAACTCATTGAAAGTGGAGGGAAATTTGAAACTCGGTCGGAAACGTTGTTCCCTGCAAGGCTGGTTTTAAGGGATTCCGCGTAATCTTAAAATTTAACGCGCGTAAAGTTTTCATTGACGCCGCGACAATTATTGCATTACGTTCTCTGTACGACATCCAAGCTCAGGGAGGACAGGGATGTATTTGAGAAACGCACTTCGTGCGGCGACTGCAATGACACTCGTCGCGACGGCAGCAGCTCATGCGGATACCTTAACAATAGCGACCGTAAACAACGGCGACATGATCCGGATGCAGGGCTATACCGATAAATTCACCGAGGCGACCGGCATTGACGTCGAATGGGTGACGTTGGAAGAAAACGTGCTGCGTCAGCGCGTAACGACCGACATCACGACCAAAGGCGGTACGTTCGACATCATGACGATCGGCATGTATGAGACGCCGATCTGGGGCGCGAATGGCTGGCTGGTACCGCTGGATGGCCTGTCCGAAGAATACGACGTTGGTGACATTCTGCCAGCGATGGCAGGTGGGTTGAGCCATGACGGAACGCTTTTCGCGGCGCCGTTCTATGGTGAAAGCTCGATGATCATGTACCGCACTGACCTTATGGAAAAGGCGGGCATGGAAATGCCTGATGCGCCGACCTGGCAGTTCATCAAAGAAGCCGCCGCCGCGATGACCGACCGCGACGCCGAGATCAACGGCATCTGCCTTCGCGGCAAAGCCGGTTGGGGTGAAGGCGGAGCCTTTATCACTGCGATGTCCAATTCATTCGGTGCCCGCTGGTTCGACGAAGAATGGAAGCCTCAGTTCGATCAGCCCGAGTGGGCAGATACACTGAATTTCTACGTTGAAATGATGAACGAATCCGGTCCTGCCGGCTATGCCACCAATGGGTTTAACGAAAACCTGTCGCTGTTCCAGCAGGGCAAATGCGGCATGTGGATCGACGCAACAGTTGCGGCGTCTTTCGTGACCAACCCTGACGACTCTACGGTCGCGGATCACGTAGGATTTGCGCTGGCACCTGACACCGGATTGGGCAAGCGGTCCAACTGGCTTTGGGCGTGGGCACTGGCTATTCCTGCTGGCACACAGCAAGAAGATGCTGCCAAGCAATTCATCGAATGGGCGACCTCAAAGGACTACATTGAGCTAGTGGCCGAAAGCGAAGGATGGGCAAACGTTCCCCCGGGTGCACGTACGTCTCTGTACGAGAATCCGGAATACCAAAAGGTTCCGTTCGCCAAGATGACACTGGACTCAATCCTGTCAGCTGATCCGAACAGCCCGACGGTGAAACCCGTCCCGTATGTCGGCATCCAGTTTGCCGCGATCCCGGAATTCGCAGGCATCGCCACACAGGTGAGCCAGGAGTTCTCGGCGGTATATGCCGGACAGCAAACGGTTGAGGAGGCACTTGCCAAAGCGCAGGCTTTCACAGCCGAAGAAATGGAAGCCGCCGGTTACTGAGGCATCCTCCCAACGGGTGGGCAGAGGTCTGCCCCCCCGTTCAACCCTTCCACAATTCGCGTTTTTCTCGCAGGCTGAGTTACGCCTGAACAGAGAGGGTTTGCGTTATGGCTACTCAACATTCTCGATCAGTTGCCCGCCTGATGATGGCACCCGCAGTGGTCCTGCTGCTTGGCTGGATGCTCGTGCCTCTGACGATGACGCTGTATTTTTCTTTCAAGAAGTACCTTCCGCTGCGTGGAGGCGATCTGGGTTGGGTCGGGTTCGACAACTACGTTCGTTTCGTATCCTCCAGTTCCTTCTGGCCCGCGGTCCAAGCAACATTAGTAATCGTTGGCGGCGTGCTGGTGATTACGGTCATTCTGGGCATTCTGCTGGCCATGCTGCTGGATCAGCCCATGTGGGGGCAGGGCGTTGTCCGCATCCTTGTGATCGCGCCATTCTTTGTCATGCCGACCGTATCAGCGCTGGTCTGGAAGAACATGTTCATGGACCCGGTGAACGGTTTGCTGGCCCATCTATGGCGCTTTTTCGGGGCCGAGCCGATTTCGTGGCTGTCCGAGGCTTCGATGACCTCGATCGTTATGATCGTTTCCTGGCAGTGGCTTCCCTTTGCGACGCTGATCCTGCTGACGGCTATCCAGTCTCTGGACAGTGAACAGCTGGAAGCGGCCGAGATGGACGGCGCGCCGGTGCTAAAACGCTTCTATCACATCATTCTGCCGCATCTTGGTCGCGCCATTACGATTGTGATCCTGATTCAGACGATTTTTCTACTGTCGATTTTCGCCGAGATTTTCGTGACCACCGGCGGCGCCTTCGGCACCCGTACACTGACCTACATGATCTTCCAGCGCGTGTTGGAAAGCCAGAACGTTGGCCTCGGATCAGCCGGTGGTGTCTATGCAATCATCCTTGCCAATATCGTTGCCATCTTCCTGATGCGCATCGTCGGCAAAAACCTGGACGCGTGAGGAGACAAAACCATGGCCCGCACCGTCACGACACAACGCAAAACACTAAACACTGCCCTTGCCTGGGCCGTAGGTCTGCTGATCTTTTTCCCAATCCTCTGGACGATCCTGACCAGCTTCAAGACCGAGGCACAGGCGATTGCAAGCCCACCGATCTTCCTCAACTTCGACTGGACGCTCGAAAACTACGCCATCGTGCAGGAACGCTCTGACTATATGCGGTTCCTGTGGAATTCGGTCATCATCGCAGGCGGATCGACCGTTCTGGGTGTGATCGTCGCGATACCCGCAGCCTGGGCGATGGCGTTTGTTCCGTCCAAACGCACCAAGGACATTCTGTTGTGGATGCTGTCCACAAAGATGTTGCCCGCAGTTGGTGTTCTGTACCCAATTTACTTGCTGTTCATTCAGTTGGGTTTGCTGGACAGTCGCGGTGGGCTGGTCGTGGTGCTGATGCTGATCAATCTGCCGATCATCGTCTGGATGCTCTACACCTATTTCCGCGAAATTCCGGGGGAAATCCTCGAAGCGGCACGGATGGATGGTGCGACGCTGAAAGAGGAAATCCTTTATATCCTGACACCCATGGCCATCCCCGGCATCGCATCGACCGTTCTACTGAACTTCATCCTGGCCTGGAACGAGGCGTTCTGGACCCTAAACCTGACGGCCGTCGATGCGGCCCCACTTACTGCATTTATCGCCAGCTATTCCAGCCCCGAAGGCTTGTTCTTTGCCAAGCTCAGCGCGGCCTCGACCATGGCGATTGCACCCATCCTGATCCTTGGCTGGTTCAGCCAGAAACAACTTGTCCGCGGCCTGACTTTCGGCGCTGTGAAATAAGGAAGACTTCGTATGGGACGTATTCAACTCAAGTCCGTGACCAAAAGCTTCGGCGACGTAGAGGTCATTCCCCCGCTGGATCTGACCATCGAAGATGGCGAGTTCACCGTATTTGTCGGCCCCTCGGGTTGCGGCAAGTCCACTCTGCTGCGACTGATTGCGGGACTGGAAGACATGACCTCTGGCTCCATCGACATTGACGGCGCCGACGCAACAGACGTGCCGCCTGCCAAACGCGGGCTGGCGATGGTGTTCCAATCCTACGCCTTGTACCCGCACATGACCGTTCGCAAAAACATCGCATTTCCGCTGCGCATGGCGAAACTGGACCAGGCCGAGATCGACAAACGGGTCGAAGGTGCGGCGAGCGTTCTGAACCTGACTGACTACCTGGATCGCCGTCCCGGCCAACTGTCTGGCGGGCAACGTCAAAGGGTGGCCATCGGTCGGGCCATTGTACGCGAACCGGCTGCGTTCCTGTTTGATGAGCCGCTGTCGAACCTGGACGCCGCCTTGCGCGTTGGCATGCGGCTGGAAATCAGCGAACTGCACGAACGTCTGGCGACTACGATGATCTACGTCACCCACGATCAGGTCGAAGCCATGACTATGGCCGACAAGATCGTTGTGCTTCAGGCAGGTGTGATCGAACAGGTAGGCAGCCCGTTGGAGCTGTACCGTACGCCGCGCAACCTGTTTGTTGCAGGCTTCATCGGTTCGCCCAAGATGAACTTCATCGAAGGCCCCGAAGCGGAAAAGCTCGGTTCCCAAACCATCGGAATTCGCCCTGAACACATTGCGGTGTCTGAATCTGAAGGAGACTGGTCCGGCGTCGTAAGCGTTTCTGAGCACCTTGGTTCGGACACTTTCTTCCACGTCCACGAAACAGGGTTGGCCGAGACCATCACCGTCCGTGCAGATGGCGAGGTTAACTTTCGCCACGGTGACCGAATCCATCTGACACCACGACCGGATGTCATCCACCGGTTTGACGCGAAAGGCTTGCGGATCGAATGACGCGCCTGGCAGGCAAAACCGCCCTGATCACCGGGGCAGCGAGAGGCATTGGACTGGCGTTTGCCAAGGCTTATGTGGCGGAGGGCGCACGCGTCGCCATCGCCGATATAGACATGCAGCGCGCGCAGAGCGCTGCAACTGAGATCGGCGCAGCCGCGTTGGCCGTCGAGATGGACGTGACCAGCCAACAAAGCATTGAAGACGCCGTTGCTCGAACGGCGGCACATTTTGGCCCAATTGACGTTCTGATCAACAATGCGGCCATCTTCTCCGCCGCTCCAATCGTTGAAATTGAGCGCGCTGACTACAATCGCGTTTTTGACATCAACGTTGCTGGCGCGCTGTTTACGATGCAGGCCGTCGCGCGCCACATGATTGATCGCGGAACCAAAGGTCGGATCATCAACATGGCGTCGCAGGCCGGGCGCAGGGGCGAGCCATTGGTCGCCGTGTACTGTGCCAGCAAAGCCGCGATCATATCCTTGACCCAATCGGCCGGGCTGGACCTGATCTCTCACGGGATCAACGTGAATGCGATTGCCCCTGGTGTTGTCGATGGCGAGCACTGGGATGGTGTTGATGCGTTTTTCGCAAAGCACGAAGGCAAACCACTGGGTCAGAAGAAACGCGAAGTGGCTGCAGCCGTTCCTTTTGGCCGAATGGGCCGCGCCGAAGATCTGACCGGGATGGCCGTGTTTCTGGCTTCTGACGATGCCAAGTACATCGTCGCACAAACCTACAATGTCGATGGCGGAAACTGGATGAGCTGATGGATCCTGTGGCGAATGCAAACCCTCCTGTATGGTTACGGCGAAATACCCTTTCAGACCTGCCTGCGACGGTCAGAACCCCGGTGTATGAGCGTTCGGATCTGACGCCCGGCATCGTCCATATCGGACTTGGCAATTTTCATCGCGCGCATCAGGCTTGGTATGTTCACCAGTTGATGCAGTTGGGCCAGGCCCATGACTGGGCAATCATCGGGGCCGGTGTCCGAAGCTATGACGCCGACATGCGAGAACGACTGCTGGCGCAGGACTGCCTGACAACGCTGATCGAACTGGACCCAAAAGGAATGTCCGCCGAAGTGATTGGTCCGATGATCGACTACCTTCCAATCGAAGACAACAATGCCGCGCTTATCCGGACGATGGCGGACCCTGCCATACGAATTGTGTCGCTGACTGTAACTGAAGGTGGATATTTTCCGGACGCCAACACTGATGCGTTCGATACGGATCACGCAGACATTCGTCACGATGCCGAGAACCCGGACCAGCCGCGCACAGCTTTCGGCGCTATTGTCGCGGCGCTCAGGCAACGGCGTACAAATGGCTTGAAACCCTTTACTGCGCTCAGCTGCGATAATCTTCAGGGCAACGGTGGAATTCTGCGAACCTGCGTTGTTGGTTTGGCGCGTCTATCCGACCCGGATCTGGCCGATTGGATCGATCAGAATGGCGCGTTCCCAAACTCGATGGTTGACTGCATCGTGCCCGCAACGACCGAGCAGGTCGTATTGCAATGCCGCACACTGGGCGTCGACGACCGCGTACCAGTCACGCATGAGAACTTTCGCCAATGGGTGATTGAGGACGATTTCTGCGCCGGGCGACCGCCCCTCGAAGAGGTCGGAGTAACACTGACGCAGGACGTCCACAGCTACGAAGCGATGAAACTGCGCATATTAAATGGAGGTCACCAGCTGCTCGCAAATGTCGGCGAGATTCTGAATGTGCCCACGATTTCAGACTGCATGCGGGACCCGGACATCGTGGCGTTTTTCGGAAAAGTTCAGACAGAAGAGATTTTGCCTCATGTCGAAGCTGTTCCCGGGACGACAGCAAAAGAGTACCTCGGGTTGGTTAAGAGGCGATTTGCCAACACTGCCATTCACGATACAACACGTCGGGTCGCATTTGACGGGTCGGCGCGACATCCCGGGTTCCTACTACCGTCGCTGCGCGCAGCAACTGCGTCTGGCTCTTCGGTAAATGGGCTCGCGTTGGCCGAAGCATTCTGGTGCCGGATGTGCGTAGGTGTTCGTGAAGATGGCTCCGAAATCGCCCCGAATGACCCCCAATGGGAGAAACTACATAAAACCGCACAGGCGTCCAAAGCCGACCCACAGCTTTGGCTCGAACAAAGCCAATATGGCGGTGAATTTGGCCGCGGCACAAAGTTTTCTGAAGCCTTTGCCTGGTGGCTAACCGGGATCTGGCAGAGTGGCAGTCGAGCAGTTTTAACTGAATATGTCTCTAACGGCTCAATGCCACACTAAATTAGTGTCACTCAGGTTATTCAATTGCGGACACATCTTTCTTTTTTCGCCGGCTAAGGGTTGTCGCAAATTGCCTTGCTGCTTCGGCATCCATAGGATGCACAGCCTGCCCTCCAATCTTTGCTGCAACTTCCCTTGCGATCCGAACAGGGCGCGATAAGTCACTGCCCCGTATCTCGATTTGAAGGTGTTCGAGCTCGGCGCGCAGGTGCGAGATTTGTGCTTCAGCATCGAAGGCTGGATAAGAGAAGTTGCTGAGTAACAATTCGAATTGGCTTCGAACAATCTCTCGTGAAATGGCGTGGATGGCGCCCAGCGTTGCTGGCGTTGTAGGTTCGATGATAATTTTCTTTTCTTTTCTTTTTCCCCGGGCACTGGAGCAGGGATCCCCAATGCAGGTGTGGGAGGGACGTGAGTCTTGCTTCGCCCAGACAGAAACGAGATTGAGAACCGGTTTGATTGTTTTTTCGTTTGCCCAAAGGGGCTTTGGTTCACGTTAGCTGTTTGGCAATCACGCGACAGCCGGGCAATCGTGCCAGCATCTATTTTAAACCGATCCACTGATTTTATTGAATTTTTCATGGAAAGTGGCTGGGGTGGTAGGATTCGAACCTACGGTACACTGTACCAAAAACAGTTGCCTTACCACTTGGCTACACCCCAACGGTGAGGCGCTGTCTACGATTGTTGATCGGTGGGTTCAAGACCTTTCGGGTAAAAAAATGAGTGCGGATTAAAAAAAATCTGAAGGCGCTAATCGAAGATCTGAGAGTGGCTTGTTTTCATAGGTAAGGTGTTCGATCTTGCTGAGATCGGGTCGTCTGAAAGCACTGCAGAATGTATGCGGAATGAGTAGCCCATTGGCCTGATCTTACGGCGGGGATTTGAAATCCAGTGTTTCGCGAAGAGCTGGATGCGCGCATTGATGGCAGGGCGCTCAGATTGGAAACTCTGAAAGGGAAGAGAATGAAGTTTCTACGTACGCCAGATACTCGGTTTGACGAGCTCTCAGATTACCCGTTTGCACCGAGTTACACGCAGGTGGATGACACCGAAGGCGGCCAGTTGCGGATGCATTATGTGGATGAAGGGCCAGCCGAGGCTGATCACGTACTGATGATGCATGGCGAGCCAAGCTGGTCCTACCTTTACCGCCACATGATTGCGGGATTCGTCGCGCAGGGACATCGCGCGGTTGCGCCAGACCTGATCGGATTCGGACGATCCGACAAACCAACTGAACGAAGTGACTACACTTATGAACGCCACGTGGCTTGGATGGGTGAGTGGCTGCGCAAGGTGGACCTGCGCAACATCACTCTGGTTTGCCAGGACTGGGGCGGGTTGATCGGGCTGCGGTTATGGGCAGAGATGCCCGACAGGTTCGCGCGTATCGTCATTGCCAACACGGCGCTGCCGACCGGCGATCAGCCAATGGGCGAGGCGTTCGAGAACTGGCGCAGGTTTAGCCAGGAGGTCCCGGTATTTCCGGCCGGTGGAATTCTAAAAGGTGGAACTGTATCGCCCCTGTCAGAAGACGTTATCGCGGCCTATGATGCACCTTTTCCAGATGAAAGCTACAAAGCCGGGGCGCGGCAGTTTCCCATGCTGGTGCCAGCGACGCCTGATGATCCGTCCTCGGGTCCGAACCGGCAGGCGTGGGAGGTGATCCGAGGGCTAAAGACGCCTGTCCTCACAGCTTTCGGGGCCGATGATCAGGTCATGGCGGGGATTGATTCTGTGTTCCAGAAAATGTGCCCGGGGGCTGTGGGGCAGCCTCATGTCATCTTGCCGAATGCGGGACATTTTTTGCAAGAAGACGTTGGTCCGGAACTGGTCAAGTTGACCTGCGATTTCATCGCGCGCACACCCCGATCCGACTAGGTTATTCTCGGATTTCGGCTGGGTCGACGCCCCAGAGGTTCGTTTTCTGTGCCCAGCCGCGATACCCGCCCGCAGAAATCTGGCACCAGTCCAGCGAACAACTTCCCAGGCGCGCCACAACGCCCGTTTCAAACTGTGCGCTGATCGGCGCGTTTGCATCGGGGCTTGTGTAAACGGTCAGCAATTCGGCGTCGACCAACACAGTTCGAACACCGGACAACAGGGCATAGTGGACCCATCCTCCTGCTCCGTCGCGGTCCTGAACTCTGCGCCAGTTTCCGTATTCTGCCGTTATCTGCAGTGGCATGCCGCGCCGTTTGAAAACCCAATCGATTCGGTGAGTCAGGGATGGGCCGCGGCGCACATTGCCCTCAGCAGCTTTCATCGAGACAAACCGTGGAAGGGGCAGGTTGGTGACTTGGCCACGCTTGTCCTGCGCGCTGGCAGCCAAGCCACCAAACACCGTCAGGAAAACAGCGAATGCCGCCGAAACAAGGCGTTTTACGGGTAGAAAACCACTCACTTACTGTCTGCTCTTGTGCCTGTTGATCTTGCTTCGAAAAAAGGTCGACTCAATGCCTATGGGGTTCTTGTGCCCCGCCTTATCCTGCGCCACGATGACATGGCGCGCAAAGGTTTGCAAAGCAGTGGGAGTGCAGAGGTGTCAAGAGAACGTCTGAGTGTTGTCGTTACGCGACGGTTGCCCGAGGCGGTTGAAACCCGGTTGAGCGAATTGTTCGATGTGCAATTGCGCGACGATGACAACCCGATGACCCGTGAAGAACTGGTGGAGGCCGTGAAAACCGCCGATGTTCTGGTGCCAACCGTAACCGATACGATCGACGGTGGCCTTTTGGGGCAGGCGGGTGAAAACCTGCGCTTGATCGCGAATTACGGGGCGGGGGTCGACAATATCGATGTCTCGACCGCGCGTCAGAGGGGCATTCTGGTGTCGAACACCCCGGGCGTGCTGACCGACGATACCGCTGATATGACCATGGCACTGATTCTCGCTGTGACCCGTCGAATTCCCGAGGGTCTGTCTGTCATGCAAAAAGGCGATTGGACCGGGTGGGCGCCGAATGCCTTGTTGGGCGGGCGTATCGGAGGGCGGCGTTTGGGCATTTTGGGCATGGGACGTATCGGTCAGGCCGTGGCCCGCCGTGCCTGTGCTTTTGGGATGCAGGTGCACTACCATAACCGCCGCAGACTTCGCCCCGAAACCGAGCAAGAGATGGAGGCGACCTATTGGGAAAGCCTCGATCAGATGGTGGCGCGGATGGATGTGATTTCGGTCCATTGCCCGTCGACACCGTCTACCTTCCATTTGATGAATGCGCGGCGGCTGAAATTGATGAAGCCGACAGCCGTTATCGTGAATACATCAAGGGGTGAGGTGATCGACGAAAACGCTCTGACACGTCGGATACGCTCGGGCGAAATCGCCGGCGCGGGCCTGGATGTCTATGAGCATGGGACGGATGTGAACCCAAGATTGCGACAGTTACCAAACGTTGTCCTGCTGCCTCACATGGGGTCGGCCACGTTAGAGGGTCGGATCGAAATGGGCGAGAAAGTTATTATAAATATCAAGACTTTCGAAGACGGTCACCGCCCACCGGATCAGGTGGTCCCCGCAATGCTTTGATCAGGTGTTTCCCGTGTTTTGATGCGGGCGGTGCCAAATTTTAACACGCATATTTTCAGGAGGATACGATGAAACGAAGTCTGATTTCGGGAGTGTTGCTGTCGGCGGTGGTGCTGGCAGGACCATTGACTGCTCAGGAAACGGCGGACGCCGTTGCGCCCGAAGGCGCGTCCGAGGGGCAGGTGCAAGGCCTGACCGAAGAGGTGATCGCTGCGCTTGAGGCCAAGATGGCAGGGCAGCCGGTCACATCTGAAAACTGGATGGTCACTGCCGCGAATCCATTGGCGGTTGAAGCTGGCGCAAAGGTTTTGCGCGCTGGCGGGTCGGCGGCTGATGCAATGGTCGCCGTTCAGGTTGTGCTGGGGCTTGTCGAACCACAATCCTCGGGCCTTGGTGGCGGCGCATTTCTGGTTTGGTATGACGCTGCATCGGGCAAGCTGACCACACTGGACGGGCGTGAAACGGCCCCGCTTGAGGCGAACCACAGGCTGTTCCACGACGAAAACGGCGAACCGCTGAAGTTCTTTGATGCAGTTGTCGGCGGATTGTCAGTGGGTACACCTGGGACACCGGCCTTGCTGGAAGAGGCGCACCGGCGATGGGGGCGCAGTCCGTGGCCAAGCCTGTTTACCGATGGCATCGCTCTGGCGGACGACGGTTTTCTGGTATCTCCGCGCCTTGCTGGCCTGGTCGAAAAGGATGCCGAACGCCTGTCGCGCTTTCCTGCAACCGCAGAATATTTCCTGCCCGATGGTAAGCCGCTTGAGCAGGGGCAACGCCTGACCAACCCGGCCTATGCCGAAACTCTGAGTATTTTGGCCGAGGAAGGCTCAGCCGGTTTCTACGGCGGTGAGATTGCCGCTGGCATCGTCAGCACCGTACGCAACGCCGAAGGTAACCCGGGCGTTCTGTCGGGAATTGATCTGGCGCTGTATCAGGTGATCGAGCGTGAACCAGTGTGCGCAACCTATCGCGCCTATGAGGTCTGCGGCATGGGCCCGCCATCGTCAGGCGCGCTGACTGTCGGTCAGATTCTGGGCATGCTGGACGGCTATGATCTGGCTGAAATGGGCCCCGAAGACACCAATGCATGGCGCCTGATCGGTGATGCCTCGCGTCTGGCTTTTGCCGACCGCGGTCGCTACATGGCCGATCATGATTTTGTTCCTATGCCAACGCAGGGACTGGTGGATCCTGCCTATCTGTCGGATCGCGGTGCACTGCTAAGCGGCGAAGCCGCCTTGACAGAGGTCGCGCCGGGAAATCCCGAGTTCGATCATGCGTCGAATTGGGCCGACGATGTCTCGATCGAATTACCCTCGACCTCGCATATCTCGATTGTTGATCAGTACGGAAACGTCCTGTCGATGACGACGACGATTGAGAACGGGTTCGGTTCACGACTGATGACAAACGGGTTTCTTCTAAACAACGAACTGACGGATTTCTCGTTCAAGACCCACAGTGACGGTGTGCCGATTGCCAACCGGTTGGAGCCGGGCAAACGCCCACGCTCGTCGATGAGCCCGACAATTGTTATGCAGGACGGCGCACCTGTTCTGGCCATCGGATCACCGGGCGGCAGCCGTATCATCGGCTATGTTGCCAAGTCGATCATCGCCTGGGCGGATTGGGACATGGATGTGCAGCAGGCCTTGTCACTGCCGCACCTCGTCAACCGTTTTGGCACCTATGACGTGGAAGAAGGAACCGCGGCCGAAGGGTTCTCGGACGCGTTGATTGAGCTGGGTTTTGAAGTGAACCCGCGCGATCTGACATCGGGCCTGCATGCGATTGAGATCGGGGACGTTCTGATCGGCGGTGCCGATCCACGTCGTGAAGGAATTGCGCTGGGCGAATAACCCGGCGTTTCAAAGGGGAAGACCATGGTGCAGGCAGTTGCTTTGCCGCGAAACGAAGTGGGGATCGAGGCAGCTGTCGGCATCCTGAAACAAAAGTTTGGTGACCGGTTGCAAACCGGTCAGGCAATCCGGGAACAACATGGTCACACGACCACCTGGATCGAAAACCAATCCCCGGATGCTGTGGTTTTTCCGCATTCCACGGAAGAGGTCTCCGAGATCGTCAAAACCTGCGCCACGCACAAGGTACCGGTGATTGCATTTGGTACGGGTACATCGTTGGAGGGTCACGTGAACGCCCCTGCTGGTGGTATCTCGGTTGACCTGACCCAGATGAACAAGGTGCTGGCTGTGAACCCGAGTGATCTGGATTGCGTCGTACAGCCGGGTGTGACGCGCGAAGACCTGAATACCCATTTGCGGGATCAGGGCCTGTTCTTTCCGATCGACCCCGGCGCGAATGCCTCGTTGGGTGGAATGGCGGCGACGCGGGCGTCCGGGACCAACGCGGTTCGCTATGGCACGATGAAGGACAATGTCCTCAGTCTTGAGGCGGTCATGCCGGATGGGCAGATCATCCGAACCGGGCACCGGGCCAAGAAATCCTCGGCCGGTTATGACCTGACCCGACTGCTGATCGGGGCCGAAGGGACGTTGGGCATCATCACCGAGCTTACCTTGCGCCTGCAGGGCATCCCCGAGGCGATCACCTCTGCCCGTTGTTCATTCCCATCGGTGGATGCGGCCTGTCAGGCTGTCATGATGACGATCCAGTACGGTGTTCCGGTGGCGCGGATTGAGCTGCTGGATGAAATGTCGGTCAAGGCTGCCAATGCCTATTCCGGGCTGAGCCTGCCGGAAACGCCATTGCTCTTGCTCGAGTTCCACGGCTCGGAAAACGGTGCGGTCGAGCAGTCCGAAACCTTCAACCAGATCGCGGAAGAGTTCGGTGGCACCGATTTCGCGGCGACCTCAACGACTGAGGAACGCAATAAACTCTGGCAGGCCCGGCATGATATGTACTGGGCTTCCTTGCAACTGCGTCCGGGCGCCCGGGGAATCTCCACCGATGTCTGCGTCCCGATCTCGCGTTTGGCAGAGTGCGTCACAGCGACTCAGGACAAAGCGCGTGAGCTAGGGCTTATGGCCCCCGTGGTTGGGCATGTCGGGGATGGAAACTTTCATTCCTTACTACTAATCGACATGGAAAACGCGGACGAGGTCAACAAAGCCGACGATTTCGTCGGGTGGCTGAATGATCTGGCCATTTCAATGGAGGGCACATGCACGGGCGAACATGGGATCGGACAGGGCAAACAACCCTATCTGGTCAAAGAGCTTGGGCCAGCCGTCACGTATATGACTGCCATCAAAAAGGCTCTGGACCCCAATAACATCATGAACCCCGGAAAGATCCTGTCGAACACATAGAAACGGCGCAACCTTGGGAATTCCGCCTCAAAGCCACAAGGGCGCCCAATTCTGCGGCTATCAATTGCGAAAATGAGCAGCAATTGAATTTGAGGTCATAATGGGCGCGCTAAGGTTCATTGGGTTTGCGTTGATAGTAGGTCTGGTCGTTGCGGGCTTAGATTATTTTCAACAGGACAAAAAATCTGACGGTACGCTTTCGCTTAGCGGATATGTTGAAACTATCTCGGCTCGGTTCGATCAAAGCCAAAAAGAGCGGGAAGTGAAACAAGCGGCGCGAGAACGTCAAAAGCTATGGGATGCCGGTGCAAAGTCCTTTCTTCCGAACCCCCCAGAGGGTTGGGCACAATTTGCCCTGACCGAGTCTGACATCAAGGCAGTTTCCAGAGTTCTTTCAGAGTTTGGGCCGGTGCCCCTTATCAGTTCGATCAGCGGGCCAGCCGAATTGCTACAGCTCAACGCTGCCGGCAAAGATGGCGCGCTTCGAAAGCTGGATGAGACAGGCACTGTTTACGCAAAAGAAGGTGAACTGATCTGGCTTGATATCACCCTCAAACCACAAGCGGCGCGAAACACTTTGGCCGGATTGGCGCTGAGCGCGCAGGACGCGTTTCTGGATGGGATGAAGGCCGAACAAGGCTATGCGGTGATCGACGGCGTCGCCTTCATCGAAACAACCGGAAATCTACTGGATGATACCAAAAAGACCAACCATCGCGCGTTCACAGGCCGTATCGGCTTTGATCAAGAAGTTGTAATCCGCCTTCATGCAGATGCCAGCGATGCGACGATCCGAGAGTTTCTTGGCTTGGTAGATTACGCAGGCCTGAACGCAATGTTGCCGCATCCAGCGCTGGTTGTTGGAAAGGGAATCGAGGTCCCTCTGACCCGGCAGCCCGAGATCGCGGATGAAATGCACGATCTTTATGAAACGATGCAAATAGCGCAGCTAAGGTTGGGTCAGGAAAAGCTGGAAAATCTGGATGCGGCCGCTTTGGTGGCGAACACGCTAAGCAGTTCGGGCTTCAACTCTGAAGGCGTCATGGACATCACCAACGGCGAAGTCTTCGAAAATCAGGAGCTGTCGCAATTATCTTACATTCGCACCCAGAACTTGCTGCTTGAATCTGCGCTGAGCGAGGTGGAAACCGAAGTGGCCAGCACAGGTGGTATCGGCGGGTTCATTAAGGGATTGATGGGCAAAGTGGCCCACGCCGACGCAAAAGCGGATGAACCCCAGCCTCAGGTTGCTCCATCGGGTGAGGTCAAAGTCAGGAAGGGTGGTTTGGGCAAATCATCCTGTGCAACGTTGGGCAGTAGCAAACGGTGCTCTGTCGGGGGCAACTGAAACCGTTCACCTGAAAAATCGACGCTCTGCGCCGTGCACGGGTCGTTTTCTTTATATCACTGGTCGGATGAATGTCGCGCCGGGGCATTCAAATGCGCCATATGGTGTCAACTGAATTCAAGGGGAGACGCCCGGTAATGAAAACCCAAGTCAAAGCACTGGTTGTTGGCGGCGGTGCCGTCGGCACTTCGATTGCATATCACCTGGCCAAGGCAGGCTGGGACGATGTGATGCTGGTCGAACGGGATGAGCTGACCTCAGGGTCCACATGGCACGCTGCGGGGCTGTTGCCGCTGTTCAACATGTCCTATGCGACGACACACATCCACAAGTACTCGGTCGACTTCTACAAGCAGCTTGAGGAAGAAACCGGTTTGAACGCGGGCTTTGCCGTAGTTGGCAATCTGCGCATGGCACAGACGCAAGAGCGCATGGATGAATACATGCTCTATGCGTCGACGGCTGAGACTTGTGATGTCGCATATGAATGGCTGACCCCTGATCAAATCAAGGAACGCTGGCCACTGATCGAGACTTCAGATCTGAAGGGTGCGATCTATCACACCGAAGACGGTTATATTAACCCCGCTGACGTAACGCAGGCGATGGCCAAGGGCGCCCGTCAGCGCGGTGTCGACATCGTGCGCAAAATGCAGGCCGATGCCTTCCATTGGAACGGCACTCACTGGGAAGTCACCTGCACCAAAATGGTCGAGAAGGGCGGTAACCTCATCCCGTCTGACGAGCAAGTTGTGATTACCGCCGAGCATGTCGTGACCGCATCGGGCAACCACGCGCAGCGCACGGCCAAGATGCTGGGCATCAAGATGCCCGCGATCCCAGTCGAGCATACCTTTATCGTCATGGACAAAGACCCTGAGCTGGTCAAATGGCGTGAAGCGGGCAACCCCGAACACCCAGTTGTCCGTGATGCCGACAACGAATCTTATGCACGCGAGGAACGCGGCGGATGGATACTTGGCATCTATGAACATGGCGCGCCGGCGCAGTTCGAACATGGTGTACCGGACAGCTTCCGTGCTGATCTGTTCCCGCTCGATCTCGACCGAATTGCAGACCAGTATATGGCAATGGCCGAGCGCGTGCCGTCCTGTGCCGAATCCGGCCTGAAAGACGATTTTAACGGCCCGATCTGCTACACGCCCGACGGCAACCCGCTGGTTGGTCCCGCGCCTGGCTTGCGCAACATGTGGCTGGCCGAGGGATTTTCGTTCGGTATCACCGCCGCAGGCGGCACCGGCTATTATCTGGCGCAGATGATGGTCGACGGCGAAGCCGAGATCGACATGGCTTCGCTGGACCCCAAACGTTACTCGTCGAACTGGATGACCACCGAGTTTGCGGCACGCAAGAATGAAGAGTGCTATGAGCACGTCTATATCCTGCACCACCCCGATGAAGAACGCGCTGCCTGCCGCCCGCTGCGGACTGTTCCGGCCTATGACCGTCAGAAAGCGCGTGGCGCACAGTTTGGCTGGGTTAACGGCTGGGAGCGTCCGAACTATTTCGGTCCGCTGGATGCACCCGAAAACTTCGACCATGATGCCCGCTCGTTCCGCCGCGGCGGCTGGTGGCAGCATGCCGTTGACGAAGCCAAGGCGATCCGCGAAGGCGTTGGCCTGATCGACGCATCGGCCTTCACAAAGCATGTCGTCAAAGGCCCCGGTGCGACCCAGTTCCTGGATTGGTTCACCTGCAACAAGCTGCCCAAGGTCGGTCGTATCAACCTGACTTACGCACTGACCTCGCACGGTACCACCCGCACCGAATACACCATCGTCCGTAACGGCGAGAACAACTACTACATTGTCTCTGCCGGGGCCTGGACTGAGTACGACGCCGATTACCTGCGCAAGGCGGCCGAGGACAAGATGGAGGAGTTCGGTTACATCGAGATCCAGGACGTGACCACTCAGTGGGGCGTTTTTGCCATCGCCGGACCCAAATCGCGGGACGTTCTGAAAGAGGTCATCAAAGACGCCGATCCGGAAACCGCACTGTCCAACAAGCGCTTCCCATGGCTGTCGGCCCGTCAGATCGAACTGGGCATGTGCCCGGTCAACGCGATCCGCGTGGCCTATACCGGTGAGCTGGGTTGGGAACTTCACCACCCGATCGAGATGCAGAACTACCTGTTCGACCTGCTGGAAAAAGCTGGTGAGAAACACGGTATGAAGCTGGTCGGTGCCCGCGCCCAGAACTGGCTGCGTCAGGAGAAATCCTATCGCGCCTTCGGCACCGAGCTGGGCCGCGACGCGACCCCGCTGGAAGCCGACCTGCCGCGCTTTGTCGACCTGTCCAAGGACTTCTATGGCAAGGCCAAGCTGGAAGAGACTGGCGTACGCGTGAAATGCTGCACCCTGCTGATCGACGGACCGGAGGATGCCGATCCGTGGGGCCGTGAAGTGCTGTATACGCCGGAAGGTGAACGCGTCGGTCGTCTGACCTCGGGCGGTTATTCGGTGGCCTTCGAGAAATCCATCGGCATGGGCTATGTGAAGCCCGATCTGGCGGTCGAAGGCACCAAGCTGAAGGTCAAGCTTCAGGACAAATTGTGGGATGCGGTCGTAACATGCGACAGCCCCTATGATCCGAAAAACGAAACCATCCGCAAGGACGGCTGACTAAGCAAAGGCCCCGGAGATCTCCGGGGCCTTTCTTCATACTGATAGCTCGTCAAAGCATTCCAACGCCTTGGCCGCGTACATCATCGACGGTCCTCCGCCCATTTGAATGGCCATGGCCAGAACGTCTGACACTTCTTCGCGGCTTGCTCCGGCATTGATCAGAGCTTCGGTGTGTAGCGTTATGCAAGGTTCGCAGCGGGCAGCGATGGACATACCCAAAGCGATCAGCTCTTTGGTTTTGTAATCCAGCGAACCGCCTTCTTTGACGGTTTTTCCCAGCGCACCGAAGGCACGGGCGGTATCAGGGATTGCAGCGTTGAGGTTGCGCAGATTGTTGCGCGTATCCGAGAGCTTGTCTTGCCAGTTCATTTGTGGGCTTCCTTTAAACATATCACCTTGTGAATATGTTTATGGAAGCTGCCTGACTTTGATCTTGATCAGACTGCAGGTCTTTCAGCGACAAATGCCAGGTTGTTTGCCGGCATTTCAACAGCACCAATTAAACTCAGTTGAACTCGACGCAGCAGGCCCAGAATGTCGGCGTCATCCTTGTATCCGATGTCCGGGTCTTGTTGGCTCAACGCAGCATGAAAGTTCTGGTCTCCGTTACTGGTCAACTGGCCGGAGCGCATGAATGGCCCGTAGAGGATTAGCCGACCGCCCGGGTTCAGAGCCAGCGCGGCCTCGGTCACCAAGGCTTCCACCTCCGACCAGCTGATCAGATGCAGCAAGTTGATCAAGAGGATCAGGTCATTTGCCCCGTGAACAGAATGCCAACCGGGTTGGACCGCATCGAGCTCTATCGCCGGGGCTATGTTTTCTACGCCTTCGGCATACGCGTCGATTGAAGCGCGTCGTTCAGGTTCAACCTCACTGGGTTGCCAATCCAGACCGGGCAGTCGAATTGCAAAAGCCACGACGTGCTGCCCTGTACCACTGGCCAGTTCCAGCGCGCGACCGGACACAGGGGCGAACTGAGCCAGCAAATCACACAGCGCGTCGGCATTCCTGCTGGCCGCCGGAGCGACCAATTTTTGCCCATCGGATACCGTCGCCACGCTGGCATTTGCGGGAAGTTTGCGTTTCGTCATCCACGTAACCTTTCTGGCCTTAGGGCGGAAACGCTCGCCGCCTCCAATTCTGAACGAGCACCAGTCGTCAAATCTGCCACCAGCTGTGAGGCCGCCGGTGCCGTTTGAAATCCATAACCACCTTGCGCTGCCGACCAGATAAACGTGGGTTCGGCAGGGTCGGGTCCTAAGACCAGCGTACCATCCGGCGCAAAGCTGCGAAGCCCGGCCCAGTTCGCCTCGACCCTTGTGACCGACTCGGTCACCATCGCTTCGTACCGCGCCAGACCCTCGGCCAACACCATGTCGTCCGCATAGGCATCATGGGGAAAGGTCGGATCAGCCTCGCAAGGGGAAACGATCAGCTTTCCGGCATCCGGTTTCGCATACCAGCCTTCGCCAGCGCCCAACATCAAAGGCCAACCGGTCACGTCATGACCGGCAGGGGCGGGAATACGGGCCACAGATCGCCGGCGCGGTTCTATGCCGATCGGTGTAACGCCAGCCATCATGGCGATCTCATCCACCCACGCGCCTGCGGCATTCACAAGGGCTCGGGCCTCGAAGGTTTCTGCCGCTTCGACAAGCCAGTGTCGGGCTTTGATGATGCCGTTGACCTTCTGACGGGTCAGAACCAAGCCACCGTTGGCCCGGATCACACGTGCGAAATCTTGCATCATCCGGTCGGTATCAATGTCAAAAGCAACGTTGCTGGCGGCGGCAAACCCAACAGTCTGTGGATTCAGTATCGGAACCCGCGAAATGGCCTCGTCAACCGAGATTTCTGACAGACGAAGGTCAGCCTGATCCTGAAAAAACTCATCTCGTTGATCATGCCCGGCAATCAGCATCAACCCGCGTGGCGACAGATAGCCGTTCGATCTGAGGTAAGCTTCGCTCGCTGCATTCAGGGTCTTGACGGAAGGTGGTCCATACCCCTTTTCAAACAACGCCGCTGACCGGCCAGAGGTGTGATATCCCAGCGCGTCTTCGCCTTCGAGCACGACGACATGACCATGTTCGGACAAACGCGCGCCCGCGCTTAATCCGGCGATGCCGCCACCGATGACCAAGAAATCGATCATGTTAGAAACTCCGCCCTGGGATCACCCCAAAACGGGTGGATTTGAGATCTGCTTTTATTCATGCGCAAAGCTTCGCATGCGTAACACTATTGGAAAAGAGGCGTAATTTCCGCAATGTAAACTTGAACCATAGAGATTGGCCTGTCTTTAGTGCGGCCAACATCGGAATCGGAGAAAAACGTGACACCGGCAGAGCTACACCCAATGGCCACGGGGCATATCCCCTCTTACGTCACGCAGGCGGATGGCAGTGACTTTTTGCTAACCTTCATGTTTATTTTTACCGTTCTGGTGATCGTGCTGATTGGCGTTGGCTATTTCACCCTGCATTCGATCCCTGAAAAAATCGCGCATGAATCAAATCACCCTCAGTTTCAGCTCGTAGGGATCCTGGCACTGTTGGCGCTATTCACCCATAACGGCTTGTTCTGGGTGGCGGCCATACTGGTGGCTGGCTTCCAGTTCCCGGATGTAGCGGCTCCCTTGCGGGCAATTGCGGACGCGATTCGATCGCTGGGTAATAAAAGCACTGATAACCCCGCCGCCGCAGCCCCTTCGCAGACCACCGCACAGCAGGAGCAGTAAAAAATGCTTGAGACACTGATGTGCGCGCTGGTCACTGTGCTGCCCGATTACCTGTTTCGTCGCTACGTACAGGGCAAACGCATAGGTCACGAAATCACGCTGTTCACCATGTGGTATGAACTGCGCTGGGGCCTGACCACCTGTGCCATTCTTGCGCTGACGGTGATCACCACGCTGTTCTACTTCCATCCTGCAAGCAAAACGGCGGCGTCATATTTCCGCACGGTCACGATCCTTCCACAGCTCGGCGGTCGCGTGTCCGAGGTTTATGTCACCAATAACCAGCAGGTCACTGCGGGCCAGCCGATTTTCCGGATCGAAGATTTCGCTCAAACCGCACAGGTTGAGGCCGCGCATGCGCAGATCGCGCAAGTTCAGGCCTCACTGAAAGTGGCAGAGACTGATCTGGCCGAGGCCGACGCAGGCATCGCAGGCGCGCGTGCTGCATTGGATCAATCGCTTGAGGACTTGGAGCGTAACACCACCTTGCGGGACGAAGGCTCAAGCGCTGTGCGACTGGCCGAGATTGACCGGCTGGAAAACCTTGTTGCCGAGCGTGAGGCGCAGCTTACTGCGTCCCAATCCCGCCGTGCCGCTGTGGTGCAGCAGATCGAAGAACTGATCCCGGCCCAACTGGCCAGCGCCAACGCGCAACTTGATGCGGCTCTGACCGAGTTGGACAAGACAGTCGTAAGCGCAGGTGTGACGGGCCGGGTTGAACAATTCGGCCTGCAGGTGGGCGACTATGTCAGTCCTTTGCTGCGGCCTGCGGGCATTCTGGTTCCGTCAAGCTCGGGCCATAACCGGTTTCAGGCTGCATTCAACCAGATGGCCGCTCAGGTCATCAAGCCGGGCATGATCGGAGAGCTGGGCTGCATGACTAAACCCTTCACTGTCATTCCGATGGTTGTGGTCGAGGTGCAGGATGTCATCCCGTCCGGCCAGATACGCCCCACGGATGAGCTGCGCGATGTTCAGACCAACAAGATGCCCGGCTCGATTTTGGTCTATATGGAGCCGCTGTACAAAGACATGGCCGATGACATACCGCCCGGCAGCAACTGTCTGGCCAATGTCTATACCGATAACCATGAACGGCTTGAGCATGAAGATCTGGGCTTCTGGCACGCCGCTGCCTTGCATGTGATCGACACAATCGGTGTTGTTCATGCTGCCGGCTTGCGCTTGCGTCTGATCCTCATGCCCGTGAATACGTTGGTTTTGACGGGGCATTGATCCATTCAAGCGCTTTGATTTCAAACCCGGTCTGCGTGAGGCTTAAACCGCTGGGCGGTCGGGTTTGTTATCTGAGGCGAGGGACGTGTAGGCAAACGCAAGAACGCAGGCAGCGAACGCCGCAACGAAACAGAAAACCAGAGTGAACGAGCCGGTTATGGCGAATACCGAACTGCCAAGGGCCATCCCGACCGTACCGCCCAGCAGCTGAAATGTCATCGAGATGCCACTTGCCTGTCCGTGCAGAGCTTGCGGTACCGTTGACATGATGGCCCGCCTTGGGGGGACAAACAGAAATGGCACGCAGCATCCCCAGAGGAAGTAGCCGACATAGATCAGCGCGGCGACGTCTAAGTGCATTCCCAGTGCGACAATAAGTATGGCGATCGTACCCAGCGCTGTACCTGTCAGAGAAGGGCCGCGAGAGCCAAATTTGTCAGCAAGTTTCCCCGCCATCGGGGCAATGAAGATCTGCGGAAAAGCAATCGGCAACAGGGCGACACCAGCAGTCAGCGGTGAAAACCCGAGCTTTGATTGAAAGTAGGATGCACCGAACACGAACAGAGTAATCTTGCCGAATTGTGCGGTGAACAGGATCATGTTTGAAGCAGCAAACCCGGGGCCGGCAAAAAGGGAGATGGCAATCAGAGGCGATGTTGCCCTCTGTTCGACGCGGACAAATAGCACCAGAAACACAAGACCCACTGACAGGGCCATAAGAACTTCGGGCTGTGCCCAGCCTCTGTCCGGGCCCTCCATGACACCGAACACAATAGCCGCCAACCCCGTCACCAGTAGAATTAGGCCTTTCAGGTCGAACTCGCGCTCCCGTTGGTGCGGCGGATCCCGCCAGAAAACCCATGCGACCAGAGCGACCACAAGCACGATTGGGGGGTTGACCCAGAAGATCCAGCGCCAAGACAGATATTCGGTCAGAACGCCTCCAACCAGCGGACCCATTGACAGGAATACTGTCCCGATCCCGCCATATAAACCCAGTGCCAGCCCGCGTTCCTTTTCGTCAAAAGACTGGATCAGAACCACTAGCGACAGCGGGAAAATCAGTGCTGCACCGATGCCCTGTGCGGCGCGTGCTGTCAGAAGTTCAAATCCGCTTTCGGCAAACCCTCCCAGTGCAGAGGACAAGCCGAATATCAATAAACCCGCACTGAGCAAAAGCCGAATGCCCAGTACATCGCCCAATCGTCCTGCTGCGCCCGCAAAACAAGCCAGCACCAGCAGATAGATATTCACCACCCAATGCGCTTCAAGCAGAGACAGGCCAAGCTCATTGCGGATGGTTGGAAGCGCGACGCTGACGACCGTTTCGTCCAGCAGAATAACACCCAAGATGGCACCCATCGCGCCGAGTATCCACCAGCGGCTGTGGTCTTGCGCTTTGATCTCCATGGGATTTTTACGTTTCGTGTTGAGACAGGTAAAGCATTAACCCCATCAGGTCCGTCGTGTCTGCAATCGTCAAGACAGTATTTAGTTAAGGCTAGGCGAGGTGCTCCCATAGACACGAAAAAGGGCCAGCCAAATGGCCAGCCCCTCAACGTGTTCGTGTAAAGGTTTACTGCGGAATTTCGCCTTCCAAACCTTCAACATAGAAGTTCATACCTGCCAGTGTACCGTCATCGGCGGTTTCGCCTTCAGCCAGCCAGTCGCTACCGTCCTGCTTTTTCAGCGGACCGGTGAAGGGGTGGTATTCACCCGCGGCCATGGCGGCTTTCATCGCCAGTGCTTCTTCTTTGATGTCGGCTGGAACGGCGTCCGAGATCTCACCGATCTCAACCATGCCTTCCTTGATGCCGTCCCATGTGTTCACGGTTTCCCACGACCCATCCATGACCGCTTGGGTGCGTGCGATGTAGTAGGGCGCCCAGTTGTCGATGATCGACGATACGCGCGGCTTGGGGGCATATTCGCTCATGTCCGAGGCCTGACCGAAGGTGATCACGTTGCCTGCCTCTTGCGCAGCTGCCTGCGGCGCCGTCGAGTCGGTGTGTTGAAGGATCACGTCCGCGCCCTGTTCGATCAGAACGGAAGCAGCGTCAGCCTCTTTCGCCGGGTCGAACCAAGTGTAGGCCCAGATGATCTTGAACTCGACATCCGGGTTCACCTTTTTGGCGTGGATGTAGGCCGAGTTGATGCCGCGGATCACTTCGGGGATCGGGTAGGACCCGATGTAGCCGATGATGTTCGACTCGGTCATTTTACCCGCGATGTGGCCCTGAACGGCGCGGCCTTCGTAGAAGCGGGCCGAATAGACGGACACGTTTGGGGCGGTTTTGTAGCCGGTCGCGTGCTCGAACTTCACATTCGGGAATTTCTTGGCCACGTTGATGGTCGGGTCCATATACCCGAACGAGGTGGTAAAGATCAGGTCAGCACCCTCCAGTGCCATCTGGGTCATCACACGTTCCGCGTCCGGGCCTTCGGGAACGGATTCAACAAACACGGTCTCGACTTTGTCGCCGAATTCTTTCTCAACCGCCAGACGGCCTTTGTCGTGTTCATAGGTCCAGCCGCCGTCGCCCACCGGGCCGACATAGACAAAGCCTACTTTTGTTTTGTCCTGTGCGACCGCGCCGGTCGCCAGACCCAGCACCATCGCGGCGCTGGCAAGAAGTGAAGTGAATTTCATGTGGTTACTCCCCAAGTTGGTTCAATTGGCCCCGTCTAGTGCGAGGCGTGGAAGGTCCGGCCCAGTGAGGCAGGTGCGCTGCTCTTGTCGGCCGAAAGGATCACAAGCACAAGGATCGTGATGATGTAGGGCGACATTGCCAGATACTCGACTGGGATGGCAACGCCCGCTGCCTGCAGATTAAGCTGCAACACCGTGATTCCGCCAAACAAATAAGCACCCAGCAATGCACGCCATGGTTTCCAGCTGGCAAAGACCACCAGCGCAAGAGCGATCCATCCAACACCGGCGGTCATGCCCTCGGTCCACTGCGGAACGCGGATCAGGCTGATATAGGCTCCACCGAGGCCAGCGCAGGCGCCACCGAACAAGATCGCCAGGATGCGGATCTTGATAACCTTGTAGCCCAGGGCGTGTGCGGCGTCGTGGTTTTCACCCACTGCGCGCAGGATCAGACCGACACGAGTGTATTTCAACGTGGCCCAGACGGCTGCGGTCAGAGCAATACCGACATACAGGATCGGGTCATGCTGGAACAGGATTGGGCCGATCACCGGTATGTCGCTGATCAGAGGGATGTGAATGTCCCCCATGCTGGGCGGCTTGATACCCACATAACTTTGCCCAAGCAGAGCGCTGAAACCGAGGCCGAACAGCGTCAGGGCAAGGCCACTGGCGACCTGATTGGCAAGCGCGACCTGTGTCAGGAGGACAAACAGCAGCGACAGCACCGCGCCACCAATGGCAGCCGCAATAAAGCCCAGCCAGGGTGAGCCTGTCTCGACCGAGATCGCAAATCCGCTGATTGCGCCAACGATCATCATGCCTTCGACGCCAAGGTTAAGAACACCGGCTTTCTCGACGACCAGCTCTCCGATCGCGGCCAGTAGCAAGGGGGTTGCAGCGACCATTAATGATGCCACCAGAAGGACTGGGTTGATTGCTGAAAGGTCCATGATTCAGGCTACCTCGCTACGGGCCGCACGGATGCGGTAGTTGGTCAAAAGGTCGAAGGCGAGCAGGAAGAACAGCAACATTCCCTGAAACACCTGAATGGCGGCCGCAGGCAGGCCCAGTTGAGACTGTGCGATCTCGCCGCCGATATAGGTCAGTGCCATCAGGCCACCGGCCAGCAAGATGCCCAGCGGGTGCAAGCGTCCCAAGAAGGCCACGATGATCGCGGTAAAACCATACCCCACATTGAAATCGATGCTGACCACGCCGGCGGGACCGGACACTTCGAACATGCCCGCCAATCCGGCCAAAGCACCTGCCATACCGAGGCAAAACAGGATCAACCGTGCGGGGTTCACACCGGCGAACTTTGCCGCGCGGGGTGCTTCTCCGGTCAGTCGAATGTGAAAACCCAGCATGTGCCGGTTCAGCAGGACATAGGCGAAGATCACCGCAATAAAGGCCGCAACAACACCCAAGTGCATACCCGATCCCGCGATCAGCTCGGCGTTATGTGCGCTGTCGTAAGCTTGTAAATTGCGTGAACCGGGAAAACCGTGGCCCTCCGGGTTTTTCAGCAACCCCAGCGAAACAGAGGCCAGAAACTGCTCGGCCACATAGACCAGCATCAGTGAGACAAGGATTTCATTGGTACCAAAGCGCACCTTCAGGAAGGCCGGAATCATTGCCCATATCCAACCGCCAAATGCACCGGCGATCACCATGATCGGGAAGACATACCAGGCATCCAGCGGATAAAAGGCCAGACCTGTACCTGCGCCAAAGATAGCGCCCATGATGTATTGGCCTTCGGCTCCGATATTCCAAATGCCGGCACGGAAACCCAAAGACAGACCAATTGCGATCAGAACTAGCGGAGCACCTTTCACCAGCAATTGCGGGCGATAGTAGAACGAGAATTCACCGAACAAAGGCTCCCAAAAGATGGTGCCAATGGCTTGGATCGGGTTCTTGCCCAGAATGGCGAACAGGATGCCGCCGAAAACCATGGTTGCCAGCACGGCCACCAATGGGGTCGCGTAAGACCACGCTTTGGACGGCTGCGGCCGTTTCTCCAACACAATCATCCGCTCATTCCCCTGTTTTCACTTCTTTTTTGATATGTCTTAGACATGGGCCACCTCCATGCCATGCGCGCCGCCCATCATCAGGCCAATTTCGTCGACCGTCAGACCTGTGGTCGTGCGTGGAGCGCTAAGCCGGCCTTCATTGAGCGCCGCAAAGCTGTCCGAGATTTCCATCAGCTCATCCAGATCCTGAGATATGCAGATGACCGCTGTGCCTTTTGCCGCCAAATCCAGAATGGCTTGGCGAATGGACGCCGCGGCGGCTGCATCCACGCCCCATGTTGGTTGGTTCACAACAAGCACGTCAGGGTTTTGCAGGACCTCGCGTCCTATGACGAATTTCTGCAGGTTACCGCCTGACAAGGATCGCGCAGCGTTTTCAGGTCCGGGCGTGCGGACGTCAAAAGCACTAATGATCTTTTCCGCGAAGCTCTTGGTTTCTGCCCATTTGAGGAACCCGTTGTTCTCAAGTCCTTCCCGGACCGAACCAGTCAGCAACGCGTTTTCAGTCAGGCTCATGTCAGGGGCGGCCGCATGTCCCAACCGCTCTTCCGGAGCGGTCAGAATACCCAGCTTGCGACGTGCGGTCGGTCCCAATTTTCCAATCGGCTGGCCGTTGAACTTAATCGCGTCGGGCGCTGTGATGATCTCACCTGACAGAACGCCCAGCAATTCGTCCTGTCCGTTGCCAGCGACACCGCCGACGCCCAGAACCTCGCCTTTACGGACGGTCATGTGGACATTCTTCAACGCAGTACCGAATTCGGATGGTGATGGAACCGACAAACCGCTGACATCCAGGGCGACCTCACCGAACTCACGCCCCGAACGCTCGGGCGTTTGCAGGGTCGAACCCACCATCATCTCGGCCATGTCGCGCGCTGAGGTCTCAGCGGGAATGCATTCGCCGACATTCTTACCCAAACGCAGGATCGTGGCGTGGTCGCACAGCGTGCGGATTTCTTCCAGCTTATGCGAGATATACAGGATCGAGGTACCCTCGGACCGTAATTTGTTCAGCGTTTCAAACAGAATATCGACTTCCTGAGGTGTCAGAACCGATGTCGGCTCGTCCATGATCAGAAGCTTGGGGTCCTGCAGCAGACAGCGGATGATTTCGACCCGCTGACGCTCACCCGCGGACAGATCACCGACAGTGCGATAAGGATCCAGTGGCAGACCGTAAGTTTCCGAAACTTCGCGAATACGCGCAGCCAGATCGCCCATGGCTGGTGGATTCTCCATCCCCAAAGCGATGTTCTCGGCCACGTTCAAAGCGTCGAACAACGAGAAGTGCTGAAACACCATCGCAATCCCATCAGCCCGTGCGGCGCGGGGTTCGGGTGGCGCGAAGGCTTGTCCGCGCAGCAGCATGGTTCCGCTGTCGGGCTTCACCAGACCGTAGATCATTTTGACCAACGTGGATTTGCCGGCGCCGTTTTCGCCAAGCAAGGCGTGTACCTCACCCTCACCGATGTCAAAGGACACCTGATCATTGGCCACGACGCCGGGATAGGCTTTAGTCAGCCCTTGTAAGCTTAGAAGTGGAGTGGTCACGCGCTCAGGTCCTTCTTTATTTCGTTTTGCTGGGCAGGGCGCAGGATCTGCGCCGCGACACCAACTGCGATCATCTGCGGGTGTTTGCCCAAGGCTGGATCTCCGATTGGGCAGGTGATCCGGCCAATCCGCTCGGGCGCATGTCCCAAAGCGGCCAGCCGGGATCGGAACCGCGCCCATTTCGTAGCCGAGCCAATCAGGCCCGCAAAGCGGAAATCATGCAAAAGCAACCTGTTGCACAGTTCCAGGTCCAGATTGTGTGAATAAGTAAGCACTAGGTGCTCGGCATCACGCGGCGCATGGCGAACCAGCTCGGCCGGTTTGCTTGCCGGAACCGTAGTAACGCCGTTGGGTACTTCACTCGGAAAACGCTCTGGTCCGGTATCGACCCATGTGATCGACAGATCGGGCAACGGTGACAGGACATCGACCAGAGCCCGGCCAACGTGACCAGCACCCCATATCCACAGATTGCGCGCCGGTTCGTGAACTGGCTCGACCATCCAGCCGTCGGTCAACTGCGGTTGGGGCGCGACGCCCTGACCGCGGGCCCGCGACAACAGACGCTTGACCGACAGCGGCATCTCACCACCCGAAGCCGAGCGCGCAATGACTGCATCATCCAGTCGGTCGACGGCCTCAAGGTCATAGATTTCACTCAGCAGAGTTACTGCACCGCCACAACACTGGCCCATATCCGGGCCAAGCGCGTGGTGCGTTTGGCGCATGAGCGCTAATTGGGATCGGGCTGCTTCAGCCGCCTGATACTCCAACGTGCCACCGCCGATTGTGCCCGACTGCCCGTTCTCCCAAACAAGCATTGCAGCGCCAACTTCACGGGGGGATGACCCCTTGATCCCGGCGATGACCACCCGGGTCACCTTGCCGTGGGTTTTGACCGCCTCCCTCAAAGCCTCTCGATCAAATCCCATCAGGTCTCTCCCTTTACCCGCTGGACACCCTTCCAGACTTCTTCAGCCGTGGCGGGTGCATCAAGTGCCGGGTAGCTGCCCCCGCAGGCCGCCACCGCATTCGACAGGGCAAGCCACGCGGAAATACCCAGCATGAAGGGCGGCTCTCCGACCGCTTTTGAGCGATAGATCGTGTCCTCGCGGTTTTCACCGCTCCAGAGCGCGACATTGAAAACGTCAGGCCGATCCGAGCAAGCGGGAATCTTGTAGGTCGACGGCGCATGCGTGCGCAGGTTCCCTTTGCCATCCCAAACCAGCTCTTCGGTTGTCAGCCAACCGGCACCCTGTACGTATGCGCCTTCGACCTGCCCAATATCCAGCGCCGGGTTCAGCGACGCGCCTGCATCATGCAGGATATCCGTCCGCAAAATGCGGTTCTCGCCAGTCAGTGTATCGATCGCGACTTCGGTGATCGACGCGCCGTAGGCGAAATAAAAGAACGGACGCCCCCGGCCTTTGATCCGGTCCCACTCGATCTTGGGTGTCTTATAGAACCCGGTCGCAGACAGGCTGACCCGGCCCTGATAAACCAGCGCAGCTGCTTCTGAGAATGTATAGCGCTCTTCGCCAACTGAGACGTAGCCATCCGAAAACGTCACCGTTGAGGGATCGGCCTGATGTCTGTGCGCCAGATAGTCAGCCATCCGGTCGCGGATCGTGTCGCAGGCCGCTTTGACCGCCATACCGTTCAGGTCACTGCCCGAGGACGCGGCCGTGGCAGATGTGTTAGGCACTTTAGCTGTATCTGTTGCGGTGATTTTCACCATCTCCAACGGAATACCAAAGCGGGACGCGGCCACTTGCGCTACCTTTTGGAACAGACCTTGCCCCATCTCGGTACCGCCGTGGTTCAGGTGGACCGAGCCGTCCTGATACACATGCACCAACGCACCCGCCTGGTTCAGGTGGGTCAGCGTAAACGAAATGCCGAACTTGACCGGAGAAAAGCCGATGCCCTTCTTGATCACGCTGTTCTCGGCGTTCCACTTCTCAATGGCAGCCTTGCGTGCGGTGTAGTCGCTGGATTGTAGCAACTTGGCGGTCATGCCGTGCAATTCGAAATCGCTGACCTCCATCCCGTACGGCGTGGTATTGCCGCCTGCGGGCAACGGACGCACTGGCGCGTCGCCCATTTCCACTGCACCTCGGCTGGTCAGGTCTTCGTGCGGGTCAGAGTGGCCCAGCGGTTTGTCAGCGACCACGGGATCCGCAACAATATGCGCCGGCTCATAGTAGTTCCGGCGACGCAATTCGACCGGGTCCATTCCCAGCTCATACGCGGCGTGATCCATCACGCGTTCGATCCCGACCATACCCTGAGGTCCGCCGAACCCGCGATAGGCGGTGGCGGATTGAGTGTTAGTCTTCAGCCGGTGGCTTTCGATCCGGGCATTCGGCAACAGATAGGCATTGTCCGAATGCAACATCGCACGGTCCGCGACGGGCAGGGACAGGTCCTGTGCCCAACCACAAATCGCATGATGCAGGAAGGAAACGCCTTGGATGTGACCGTTCTCATCAAACCCGGCCTTATACGCAATCCGGAACGCGTGGCGCTTGCCGGTGATGATCATGTCATCATCGCGATCATAGCGCATCTTGCAGGCCTTGCCGGTTGCACGTGCAGCCACAGCGCAGGAAACGGCCAACGCGTTGCCCTGACTTTCCTTGCCGCCAAAGCCGCCGCCCATACGGCGCGTTTCAACGCGAACCGCGTGCATTGGAACACCCAGAGCGTCCGCTACTTTGTGCTGAATCTCGGTCGGGTGCTGGGTCGAGCTATGCACCAACATATCCGCGCCCTCATTGGGCACGGCCAGTGCGGCTTGACCTTCCAGATAGAAATGCTCCTGACCGCCAAGTTCAAACCCACCTTCGATCACATGCGCCGAACCCGCAATGGCAGCATCCGCATCGCCCTTGGCGTAGATGCGCGGGCCGTCCTCGAACCGGCTGTCCGCGGCAAGCGCCTCTTCAACCGTCAGGATCGGGGTTTCTTCGGCATAACCGATCTGGCCCAAACGCGCCGCTTTCCGCGCGGCAATGTGGCTGGTCGCGATAACGAGGAAAACGGGTTGCCCGATATAGTGAACCGTACCATCAGACAGCAGAGGTTCATCATGGATCGACGGTGAGACGTCATTGGCAAACGGCAGATCGTCGGCCGTCATCGCCAGAATGACACCTTCGGCCGCCTTCACCGCCGACAGGTCCATCGTGATGATCTTACCCTTGGCAATCGGGCTGATGCCAAAAGCCAGATGCAACGACCCTTTGGGCGTCGGAATGTCATCCACATACCGTGCGGTTCCCGCGACATGCAATGGCGCCGCGTCATGGGGGAGGGGTTTGGTCACGCTCATGCGGACACCTCCAATACATTTGTCACTTCGCCCTGATCCTCAAGGAAATATCGTTCGAGCAGCGCTTTGGCGGTCTGCAGCCGATAGTTGGCCGATGCGCGCATGTCCGTCATCGGAGTGAAATCACTGTCGAAGGCCGGAATGGCGGACTGAACAGTCTCATGCGTCCATGGCTTGCCAACCAGCGCGGCTTCGACATTTGAAGCCCGTTTTGGAGTGCCAGCCATACCACCAAAGGCAATACGCGCATCAGCAACCATTCCGTCCGAAACAGTGATGTTGAAACACCCACATACGGCCGAGATATCCTGATCGAACCGTTTGCTGAGTTTGTAGGCCTTCAAACGATCCGCCTGACGCGGAAAACTTACTGATTCGACAAATTCGCCAGGTGACCGGTCTTGTTTGCCGTAGTCGATAAAGAAGTCCTCCAATGCGACCGAGCGACGTTCGTCGCCCTTGCGCAGATCTAGCGTCGCGCCCAAGGCGATCAGTGCGGGCGGATTATCTCCGATGGGCGAGCCGTTTGCGATATTTCCGCCCACGGTGGCCGCGTGCCGCACCTGAACGCTGGCGTAACGGCGGATCATCTCGGCGTAAGACGGATGCAGGTCCGCCAGTGCTTCGCCCATCCGGTTCATATCGACCATCGCGCCGAACCGAACCTCGTCCTCCGTGATCGTGATCTCTTTCAGATCATCGCAGCGGTTCAGAAAAATCACTGGGTCGAGATCACGCAGTTGCTTGGTCACCCAAAGCCCAACGTCCGTCGCGCCGGCGACCAGGGTGGCGTCCGGGTGTTCCGCATAGATTTTGGCCAATTCATCCGAAGACTCCGGCAACATCTGCGATGTAACCCGCGTCGCGACTGGCTTGTCTTTCACCCAAACCGGCACCGGAACTTCTTCGGCAGCCTTGGCGGCGCGAATGATCGGCGCGTAGCCGGTGCAGCGGCACAGGTTGCCAGCAAGCTGCGTGTCATGATCCTTTGCGCCATTTGCATGACTTGCCACCATCGACATAACGAAACCGGGGGTACAGAAGCCACATTGCGAGCCGTGCAGATCCACCATCGCCTGCTGGGCTGGGTGCGCCTCGCCGTTGGGGCCACTGGCGCCTTCGACCGTGCGAACCGCCTTACCATGCAGTTGAGGCAGAAACAGGATGCAGGAATTCAGCGCCTTGTGGCCACCTTCATCCGTCACCATGACAGTGCATGCCCCGCAATCGCCTTCGTTGCAGCCTTCTTTGGTGCCGGTCAGGCCGCGATCCTCACGCAGCCAATCCAGCAGGGTCGCTGTCGGATTGACATCCGCCAGTTCCACTGTCTCTCCGTTCAGAAGAAACGTGATATTCATTCGAGAAACCCGTCGCCTTACCCGGTTGCGCCCTTGCGTGCCCCCCTTCGATGCGACGTAGAAAGAGTAGCGGGCGGATAGCTTGCCATCTGATGTTAGAAACAGCGCAGGTTGTCTGGCAAGAAAAACTACCTATGTGATACACCATTGAGCACTGACGCTGCGTGATTGTTATCTTCGTTTAGAGATCACCTGATTGAAACTAAAGCGTTTTTTGTCTTTGGCTGCTGTCGGGCTCCGAAGCACCTTCTGGAAAAGCCGAATAATCAAAGCCCATCTTTTTGGCAATCCAAAGCCAAGGTTCCTGCTTTTGCCGGGCGCGCGGCTGGGATAGCGTGGCAGTCATGAGCAGTACTCCTCGATTCATTCACCTCCGTGTTCACACCGAATATTCCCTGCTGGAAGGCGCCGTGCGGCTGAAAAAGCTGCCCGGTCTGTGTGGCAAGATGGATATGCCCGCCGTCGCTGTGACGGATACTAACAGCATGTTCTCGGCTTTGGAGTTTTCGGTCACCGCCAGCGGGGCCGGAGTGCAGCCGATCATGGGTTGTCAGGTTGACCTGACCTATATGCAGGCGCAACCGGGCGAAAAGCCCAAAACACCCGCACCGGTGGTTTTGCTTGCCCAGTCCGAGGCCGGGTATGAGAACCTGATGAAGCTCAGCTCGTGTCTTTACGTCGACAAGGGTGGGCAGTTGCCGCAGGTGACTCTGGAAGAACTTGCGGAACGATCTGATGGGTTGATCTGCTTGTCCGGTGGGCCGGATGGACCGGTTGGGATGTTGTTGCAGCAGGGTCAACGCCCCGCAGCTGAGGCCTTGGTGGACCGGTTGACAGCGATTTTCCCCGATCGTCTTTATATCGAACTCCAGCGTCATCCGGGTGAGGGTGGTCAGCCAGAGGCTGAACGTCTGACCGAGCGTGGCCATGTGGAAATGGCTTATGCCAAAAACCTTCCTCTAGTCGCCACCAATGACGTCTATTTCCCGACCACAGATATGTACGAAGCGCACGATGCGCTGATTTGTATCTCAGAGGGGGCCTATGTCGATCAGCAAGAAGGCCGCCGCCGCCTGACCGCGCAGCACTATTTCAAGTCGCAGCAGGAGATGGCGACCTTGTTCGCCGACTTGCCCGAGGCCATTGAGAATACGGTCGAGATTGCCAAACGCTGTGCGTTCATGGCCTATCGCCGCGATCCGATCCTGCCGAAATTCGCTGATGACGAGGTTGCCGAACTGCGTCGTATTGCGAATGATGGTTTGCAAAAACGTCTGGCAGTGATCCCGCACGCAGTAACGCCACAGGAATATCAGGAACGCTTGGACTTCGAACTCGATATCATCGAAGGCATGGGATTCCCCGGTTACTTCCTGATTGTTGCCGATTTTATTCAGTGGTCCAAGGATCAGGACATCCCGGTGGGGCCAGGTCGTGGCTCGGGCGCGGGGTCTCTGGTGGCCTATGCGCTAACGATTACTGACCTTGATCCGCTGCGCTATTCGCTGCTTTTCGAACGGTTCCTGAACCCGGAACGGGTTTCGATGCCGGACTTCGATATCGACTTCTGCATGGATCGCCGGGAAGAGGTGATCCGTTACGTGCAGCAGAAATACGGTCGCGACAAGGTGGGGCAGATCATCACCTTTGGCGCGTTGCTGTCGAAAGCTGCGGTGCGGGATATTGGTCGCGTGCTGCAGATGCCATACGGGCAGGTGGATCGCCTGTCCAAGATGATCCCGGTGGAAGGCGTCAAACCCGTTTCCATCGAAAAGGCGTTGAAAGACGAACCCCGGCTACGGGAAGAGGCGCGTAACGAGGAGGTTGTGGACCGCCTGCTGACTTACGGTCAGCAGGTCGAGGGGTTGCTGCGAAACGCTTCGACCCACGCGGCGGGCGTGGTAATCGGGGATCGTCCATTGGACGCGCTGGTGCCGTTGTATCAGGATCCTCGGTCCGACATGCCGGCGACCCAATTCAACATGAAATGGGTGGAACAGGCCGGGCTGGTGAAATTCGACTTTCTGGGCCTGAAGACGCTGACTGTGATCCAGAACGCTATGGATCTGATCTTCAAATCTGATCGCCCGTTGCATGTCGCTGCTGATGGTACGGAGCTTTACGAACCCGCTGAAGGGGCGGAAAACCAGATTAACGCCATCCCGCTGGATGATGAGGCGACATACAAACTGTATTCGGCGGCCAAGACTGTGGCGGTGTTTCAGGTGGAATCCTCGGGCATGATGGATGCGCTCAAGCGGATGAAGCCTGACTGTATCGAAGATATCATTGCCCTCGTCGCGCTCTACCGACCTGGCCCCATGGAGAACATCCCCAAGTTCTGCGAGGTCAAAAACAAGCTGAGCGAGCGGGACACGCTGCACCCGTCCATCGATCATATCCTGGACGAGACACAAGGTATCATCGTTTACCAGGAACAGGTGATGCAGATCGCCCAGGAAATGGCGGGCTACAGCCTTGGCGGTGCGGATTTGCTGCGCCGCGCGATGGGTAAGAAAATCCAGGAGGCGATGGACGCAGAGCGGCCCAAGTTCCTCAAGGGTGCTGCTGAGAACGATGTGGATGAGGCCAAGGCGACTGAGGTTTGGAACCTGCTGGATAAATTCGCCAACTACGGGTTCAACAAATCCCACGCTGCCGCCTATGCGGTTGTCAGCTATCAGACAGGCTGGCTGAAGGCGAACCACCCGGTCGAGTTCATGGCAGGTGTCATGAACTGCGATATCCACCTGACCGACAAGCTGGCCGTATACTTCGAAGAGGTCCGTAAGGGGCTGGAACTGCCTTATGTACCGCCTTGCGTGAACCGGTCGCTGTCTACATTCGACGTGGTGGACGGGCATCTGGTCTATGCGCTGGGCGCGCTAAAGAATGTGGGTGTCGAAGCGATGAACCTTGTGGTCGCTGGTCGCGAAGGCAAGCCGTTCGTGAACCTGTTCGACTTTGCCCGCAAGGTTGATCTGAAGAGGGTCGGCAAGCGCCCGCTAGAGATGATGGCGCGGGCAGGGGCCTTCGATCAGCTCGACAAGAACCGCCGTCGCGTTTTCGAAAGCCTCGATCCGCTGGTGCAGTATTCGGCTGCCATCCATGACCAGAAGAACTCGAACCAGGTGTCGCTGTTTGGCGAGGCGGGCGATGACCTGCCCGAACCGCGCTTGTCGCCTTCGCCTGATTGGCTGCCGGCGGAACGTCTGAGCGAAGAATTCAAAGCAATCGGTTTTTACCTGTCGGGACATCCGTTAGACGACTATTTGCCCGCGCTGAAGCGAAAGCAGGTTCTCACGCTGGATGAGGTGACCGAAAAAGCACGCTCTGGCCCCTTTATCGCCAAAATGGCTGGTGTTGTTGCCGGACGGCAAGAGCGTAAATCCGCGCGTGGAAACCGGTTCGCCTTTGCGCAATTGTCGGATCCGACGGGCGCTTACGAGGTCACTCTGTTTTCAGAAACGCTCGAAAAGTCACGCGAGTATCTGGAAACCGGAGCGCAGGTGGTGCTGACCGCCGAAGCGACGATGGAGGCGGATCAACTCAAGCTGCTGGGGCGCTCGGTCGGCCCTGCGGATTCCGTGGTGGCAGAAGCCGGGGCGACGGGGCTGCGTATCTTTGTTGACGAAGCGCAAGCTGTGCCAACCGTAGCAAAAGTTCTTGAGGATGCCGCAACTGCCGCCAAAGGCGCGGCGCGCGGACCGATCCAATTGTTGTTACTGGACCCAAGCCTGCCAGGTGATGTCGAAATGGACCTGGGCGCTGAGTTTCCGATCAACCCACAGATCAAAGGCGCGATAAAATCGCTGGAAGGTATTCTGTCCGTCGAAGAGATCTGACCTCTCTTTGTTGCCAGACAGTTAGCACCCCGCTAGGCTGACCCTACAGAGATGTCTTTGGGTCATGCCGCAGGAGGGTGTTGATATGACAATTGCAGGTCTCAATTTCAGAAGAGTTTTGTTTGGGGCGGCGGCATCGCTGGCTTTGGTTGCAGCCTCGGTCGCGTCGGCGGACGACAAGAAGAAAAAGAAGACCCTTGAAGGCGCGCTGATCGGCGCAGGTGTTGGAGCGATTGTCGGTGACGGAAAAGGCGCAGCGATCGGTGGCGTGGCCGGAGCCATTATTGGACATAACTGGAAGTGATTGTGATGCGTTTTTTCAAACTCAAAATGTCAGCTTGTGCCGCAATCCTGGCAGCTCCGTGTGTGGCTGCGGCCGATGAGGCGGCTGAGCAGATGGTGCAGGATGCATTGCCCGTCATGCATTATACCTGCGCCTCGATTGCAGAAGAAGCGGATGGTGATGAAGAATTTGTTGTGACTGTTGTCGCAAAGATGACTGCCCTGTCTCTCCACAATCGCCAGATCAATATCGAAGATCATGCGGCCACAGATGAGGAAAAGGCCCAGTTGCGTGAAGCATTCATAGCAGCGCTGTCGGAAGGTTGCGCCTCGGATAAGGATGCCCTTTTGGGCGGCGTGGTCGACAACGCGGTGAAAACGTCGCTGGGTTTGTGACCCACGTTCGTTTTAGGCACGTTAGAGCGTGCCCACCGCACAACGAACCAGAGCCCAACCTTTTTCCATCCCGGCGGCCTTGAGGCCAGCGACAAAGCGGTCGGACAGGAACAGTAGTGAAGGCACTTTGGGGTCCAGCCATATGTCTGGGCCACTTACCGCTTCAGGAGTAACGACCAACTGATCTTCTTTCCCGCTTACCGGAAGATACGCTATCCCGCCTCCTCGGCAGTTTAGAGGCGCTCGAATATCGCCTTCCGGGCCAAGCGCTTCATAATTGCCCATGGATCGTTTGTTGCCCACATTCAGCAAATAATACGGCTCTGGTGTTGACAGCCGGGCCTCGTCTGAATCCATCACTGTCAGCGGGTGAAAGACCGTTTCTCCTAGATCGAACTGTTCAAGAACAGCCTTTGCCGACTCGGATACTAGTGGATAACCACCGCCACTGATGAACGGAGGCGGGACATATTCGGGATGTGCATTGAAATACCATACATCCCCGACCTGCTCCTTGGTCAGGATTTCACCACGTTTCCAGCCGCGAGAAGACTCCTGAACCATCCTCTTGGACCATTCAACTTCTTCTGCTGTGTGCTTCGCGCGCCATCTATCGCCAAACTCCTTTCGGGTCACCCCCTGTATCGCGTTGCCGTCATTCACCGTTGTTGAAATCCAGACGCAGAGGTCACCGTTCACATCTTTCGCCATCAGTCAAACCTCAATAATGCGGCGGGCGTTCGTCGCCGAAAACAACACCGCCTGAACCTTCCTGCGCCCGCTCACCTTCGCGGCGCATCAGCATTTCGACACGGCGTGTCAAACGATCAATCTCGTCCTGTTGGCGGGTGACGACCGAGTTGAGGTCTTCGACCGTACGGGCAAGATGGGCGATCTGCTCTTCCAGATGCTGCATGGGGGACTCCTGTGTCTTAGGCCGGTCATAGCGACCCGGACAACGCATGGCCAGCGAAAGCGCGCCTTGCCCCGATGCGGGGCATGGGATAGACCGCGCGCGGAACAAGGAAACTCCCAAGGACGCCCCACATGGCCAAGCCCAAGAAACAGCCCCGCCCCAAGGCAATTACGCCAAAAGGGTTCCGCGACTATTTCGGCCAGGAAGTCACGCAGCGCACCGAGATGCTGCGGGCTATTGCGGATGTCTATCATCGCTACGGTTTTGACGCCCTGGAAAGCAGTGCGGTTGAGACTGTCGAGGCGCTTGGCAAGTTCCTGCCCGACGTAGACCGCCCGAACGAAGGCGTGTTTGCGTGGCAGGAGGTCGATGAAAACGACAAAGGCGATTGGATGGCTCTGCGCTATGACCTGACAGCGCCATTGGCCCGCGTCTATGCGCAGCACCGCAACGATCTGCCGACACCTTATCGCCGCTATGCGATGGGCCCGGTCTGGCGGAACGAAAAGCCGGGGCCGGGGCGGTATCGTCAGTTTTATCAATGCGATGCGGATACGGTGGGTACGGCCTCGATGGCCGCAGACGCCGAGATTTGCGCGATGCTGTCTGATACGTTGGAGACCGTGGGTATTCCGCGCGGCGACTATCTGGTGCGGGTCAACAACCGCAAAGTCCTGAATGGCGTGCTTGAGGCGATGGGGCTTGGCGAAGACGTCGCTGACCGCGACAACGTTCTGCGCACCATCGACAAGTTCGACAAAGTTGGCGAGCAGGGCGTGCGAGAGCTGCTGACCAAAGGCCGTCTGGACGCCTCTGGCGCGTTTATCGACGGTGTTGGTCTTAGCGAGGATCAGGCTGAGCCGGTGATCGCGTTTCTGACCTCCAAGGCCGCGGAAACCGCCGGAACTTTGGCCAACTTGCGCGCCGCCGTAGGCGACAGCAAGATCGGCGCGGACGGGATCGCCGAGTTGGAACAGATCGGCACCTTGTTGGATGCGGGCGGGTACGGCGCGGACCGGATCGAGATCGACCCTTCGGTCGTGCGCGGTCTGGGTTATTATACCGGGCCAGTTTATGAGGCCGAGCTGACCTTTGAGATTTTCGATGAGAAAGGCCGCAAGCGGCAATTCGGATCGGTTTCGGGTGGTGGTCGCTATGACGATCTGGTCAAACGCTTCACCGGACAGGAAGTTCCTGCGACCGGCGTCTCCATCGGGGTTGACCGTCTGCTGGCCGCCCTGCACGAAAAAGGCAGGATCGCCGCACAGGCCACGGGGCCGGTGGTTGTGACTGTTATGGATCGGGACCGTATGGCCGATTATCAGGCGATGGTGGCTGAACTTCGCAACGCGGGTATCCGGGCCGAGGTCTACTTGGGTAACCCAAAGAACTTCGGCAATCAGCTGAAATATGCGGATAAACGGAACTCTCCGATTGCAGTGATCGAGGGCGGCGACGAAAAGGCCAATGGGATCGTGCAGATCAAGGACCTGATCCTGGGCGCGAAGATTGCCGAAAGCGCCACGCTCGAGGAATGGAAAGAACGCCCCAGCCAGTTCGAAGTGTCACGTGGTGATCTGGTCGCCAAAGTGCGCGAAATTATGGACAGTCAGGACTGACCGATGCCCAATCGTTCCCAGATACAGGCCCGCGCCGCGATGATGCGTGTCCGATTCGAAGCTGCCGGCGCGCAGGTTGTGGATACGCCCCTGCTGCAACCGGCTGAAACGTTGCTGGACCTTTATGGCGAAGACATCCGTGCGCGTGCCTATGTAACTTCGGATGCCTTGCGTGGCGAGCAGATGCTGCGCCCGGATTTCACCCTGCCGGTCGTGCAGATGCACATGACCGAAGGGGCTGAACCCGCACGCTATACCTATTCAGGCGAAGTCTTTCGTCGGCAAGAGCATGATCCGGATCGGTCCAACGAATACATTCAGGTCGGTTATGAAGTTTTTGACCGCAATGATCCCGCCGGGGCGGATGCCGAGGTGTTTTCCCTGTTTGCCCTGCAATTGCGGGGGCTGCCCCTGCGCGCGGCAACCGGGGACATCGGCATTCTGACGGCGGCTGTTCAGGGCCTGCGTACCACAGACCGACGCAAAGCGGCCTTGATGCGCCATCTGTGGCGTCCGCGTCGGTTCCGCGTTTTGCTCGATCGGTTTGCCGGACGAAAACCCGAGCCGGAACACCGCAGAATGCTTTTGGAGGCCGCAGACCTGATGGGGTTTGACGTTCCAATAATCGGAAAACGCCGTGCTGCCGAGATTGAGGCCCGCATCGACGCGTTGCGCGAAGATCGTGAGACGCCGCCGATTTCTGACAACGAGATTGCAGGCCTGGAATCTCTGCTGACCGTTCGGGAAACCATGCCCTTTGCTTTGGAGCAGTTGCGGGATGTGGCCGTTGACCTGCCTCAGATCACCCCGGCGCTGGACAGGCTTGAGGCAAGAATTGCCGCCCTGCAGGCGCGTGGTGTTGACGTGAGTCGGTTGGATTTCGAGGCTGCCTATGGGCGTACGTCGATGGAGTATTACGACGGGTTTGTCTTTGGGTTTTATGCCGAAGGTCGCCCCGATTTGCCTCCGATTGCCACCGGCGGGCGTTACGATGCGCTGACGCGACAACTGGGCAACGGGGCAGAAATTCCAGCTGTTGGCGGCGTACTGCGCCCGGACCTGATGCTGGAAATCGAGGAGGCCGCGCAATGAGCTTGAAACTGGGCGTGCCCTCGAAGGGCCGATTGATGGATAAGACCTTTTCGTGGTTCGAAAAGCGCGGCATCACATTGTCGCGCAGCGGATCAGACCGCGAATATGCCGGTAAGGTTGAAGGGATCGACGGAGTCTCGCTGATCCTGCTGTCTGCCGGGGAAATCCCCCGCGAACTGGCAGCTGGCCGCATTCATATGGGTGTCACCGGAACAGATCTGGTGCACGAAAAATTGCCACGGTGGGAACAGCAGATTGAAGAAGTCTCCGAGTTGGGCTTCGGCAAAGCGGATCTGATCATTGCGACCCCTGCCTGTTGGGTCGATGTCGAAACCCTGGACGATCTCGATGCTGCAGCGGCAGCGTTTCGCAAAACCCACGGGCATCGGTTGCGGATTGCGACCAAATACCACCGATTGGTGCGCGAGTTTCTGACGGATGCGGGGGTTGCAGATTACACTCTGGTCGACAGCCAGGGCGCCACCGAAGGCACCGTGATGAACGAAACCGCCGAGGCGATTGCCGATATCACCTCGACAGGTGAGACATTGCGCGCAAACCACCTTAAAATCCTGTCGGACGGCCTGATCCTACAATCACAGGCCACGCTGTGGCGTAGTCGTGTTGCCAGCTATGATGCGGGTGAAAAAGCGGTTCTTTCCGAACTTCTGAACCGCTTAAGCTGATTATAGCACGCCAATATCCGCCAACGCGCGATTCAGATCATCGGGCAGAGAATCATCTTCGGCTCGCCCTTTGGGAAGATCGGCAGGCGTATCTTCAGGTTTAAGGTATCGCCACCCTTGGAACGGGCGTTTCAAGGCATTCTGGGTACGGTGCACCTCAGGGTCCAGCACGATGGCGCAGCGGCGGATACCGTCTTCGCCGCGCACTTCGTCCATCCGAACGATGCGTTGACGGCATTGGATCACACCCTTGATGACCCAATAGATTGATCCGCCGTTCAGAATCTCGGCTTCACGTTTGGGCCACATCCGGGTGACGTGGCGCGGCAGGCCGTCTTCATAAAGCGGCTTGCGGCTGCCCTGCCATTCCATCAGCGTGTCGACGCTTTCCGATCCGACCGATAGTTTTATGAGGTTTATGTAGTTATCCACAGCTTTCCCACAGAGTCGTCCCGAGGCCCTTCTTTATATTGTAGCTCGCAATGCGCTGGCATCAAGGTGTTGTGGTGAGGGCGTGAATTGGGATAGTCTGAATACCTCTTTCAGAACAGGGAATCACCAATGAGCCGCTTTGCCGCCCCCATCGCCGAGCAGATCTGGGACATGAAATATCGTTTCAAACAGGCCGATGGCACGCCCATTGACCAAACGGTTGAGGACAGCTGGCGACGTATCGCTCGCGATCTTGCGCAGGTCGAAAAAGACCCGGCGCATTGGGAGCAGAAGTTCTTCGAAGCGCTGGAAGATTTCAAATACCTGCCTGCTGGCCGTATCACCGCTGGCGCAGGTACTGCGCGACGAGTGACGCTGTTTAACTGCTTTGTCATGGGCACGGTGCCGGACAGCATGGGCGGTATCTTCGATATGCTGAAAGAGGCCGCGCTGACCATGCAGCAGGGTGGGGGGATCGGCTATGATTTCTCGACCATTCGCCCGCGCGGAGCGGATGTGCATGGTGTAGCAGCGGACGCATCGGGGCCACTGAGCTTCATGGATGTATGGGACGCGATGTGCCGTACCATCATGTCCGCAGGTTCTCGCCGTGGCGCGATGATGGCGACCATGCGCTGTGATCACCCGGATATCGAACAGTTCATCACGGCCAAATCCGACCCCGCACGCCTGCGCATGTTCAATATGTCGGTGCTTGTCACCGATCCCTTTATGGAAGCTGTCAAAGCCGATGGCCCGTGGGAGCTGGTGTTCGACGACAAGGTCTACCACACCGTTCAGGCGCGTGATCTGTGGAACAAGATCATGCAGGCGACCTATGACTATGCAGAACCGGGTGTGATCTTCATCGACCGGATCAACAAAGCCAACAACCTCAGCTATGCCGAAACCATCGCGGCGACAAACCCGTGTGGCGAGCAGCCGTTGCCGCCATATGGTGCATGTCTGTTGGGGTCGATCAACCTTGCCCGTCTTGTGGCAGAACCGTTCGAAGATGCGGCCCATCTGAATGAGGCTGCCCTGCAAGAGCTGGTCGCGACAGCCGTCCGCATGATGGACAACGTTGTCGACGCGTCGAAGTTCCCGCTGCCGGAACAGGCCGCCGAGGCGCAGGCCAAACGCCGTATCGGGCTGGGCGTGACCGGGCTGGCCGATGCTCTGCTGATGCTGGGTCTGCGCTATGGATCGGACGAGGGCGCGCGTCAGACCGAGCTCTGGTTGAAAGCGATTGCGCGCGCCGCGTATCTGGCGTCGGTCGACTTGGCGAAGGAAAAAGGGGCGTTCCCCTTGTTTGATGCCGAGAAATACCTGGAAAGCGGCACGATGCAGCAGATGGATGATGACGTGCGCAATGCGATCCGCGAATACGGCATCCGCAATGCTTTACTGACTTCGATTGCTCCGACCGGTACGATTTCTCTCTATGCAGGGAATGTGTCGTCAGGGATCGAACCAGTCTTTGCCTATGCCTATACGCGGAAGGTCCTGCAAAAGGATGGCTCGCGCACTGAAGAAGAAGTCGTGGACTACGCCGTGCAGATGTGGCGCGACAAATTTGGCGACAAGGAACTGCCAGACTATTTCGTCAACGCGCAGACGCTGTCCCCCTCCGATCACGTTAAGATGCAAGCGGCGGCTCAGAAATGGATCGACAGCTCGATCTCGAAGACGATCAACTGCCCCGAAGACATCAGCTTTGACGCTTTCAAAGATGTCTACATGCAGGCCTGGGATCAGGGGTGCAAAGGGTGCACGACCTATCGTCCGAACGATGTGACGGGGTCCGTCCTGACCGTGTCAGAAAGCGAAGACAAAGCGCCGGGTGAAAGTGCAAGCGCACCGCATGAAATTGACGGTGGCGACGTGATCTACATGTCGGAGCCGCTGGATCGCCCACAATCTCTGGAAGGGTCGACCTACAAACTGAAGTGGCCCGACAGCGAACACGCGATCTACTTGACGATCAATGACATTGTCATTGGTGGCCGTCGCCGTCCGTTCGAAGTGTTCATCAACTCGAAGAATATGGAGCATTACGCCTGGACGCTGGCGCTGACCCGCATGATCTCGGCCGTGTTTCGCCGGGGTGGGGATGTGTCTTTTGTGGTCGAAGAACTGAAGGCCGTGTTTGACCCGCGCGGTGGTGCTTGGGTTCAGGGCAAGTATATCCCGTCGATCTTGGCCGCAATTGGTGGCGTGATCGAACAGCACATGATCAATATTGGCTTTCTTGAGGGCGAGGGCATGGCGCTCAAATCCGACCCTCAAGCGCAGGTCGTCAACATGGACGCACCACGTGGCAAAGCCTGCCCATCCTGCGGCCAGTACGATATGGTGATGATCGAGGGCTGCATGACCTGCCGCAGCTGCGGTCATTCAAAATGTGGCTGATGTCGTGAATTTCAGCGTCGGTGTGTGGGTGGGCATAAATAGCCCATAGGCTTGATTTTTGCGCCCATTTGAACGGGCTTTAATGCCCACAGATTATTAAGGATTTGAAACAAAATAAGAAAGATTCCTGTAGAGATTCGAGATTGTTCTGCGTTGTGCGACCATCGATAGCATTCGTGCTATTGACCAAGACCAGAAAAACTCAAGACTGTGGCCATGGAACCAAACCGTCTCATACGCTTCACACGCAAAAGCTGACCAGAATGTTGTACTTGCCCAGCAAAAACGCTCGGGCAGTTCCATGGCAATCGGATACCGAATTGATGAAAAACAAATCGCCTATCGAGGAGTCCCCTCAATACTCCGAATTGAACGCTCGATTTTCCCGTTTTCTGCTGGACTTCCGAAAGGAAAAACTCGCGCAGCAACTTGCCGGAAACGACAAAAACCGTGACGAAATCACTCGCGGAGACTTTCAATCATTCAAAGCGCGGATGACTGAGGGTTTAGAACTAACCGATTACGATCTAGATCGTATTCACCGCCGAGTATTGTCGGTACTTCTCCGCCCCGAAGCGGGCTCGGTGCTACAAGACGAATGAGACCGGAAGGCGTGAAACTGGCGCGTAGACCGATCCGTTTTGACGATGAGTCAGTCCTGAATCTCACTTGAACATCTACGGTCACTTCACTGCGCACTCTCCAGTGACACAACAAACACGTTGTTCCAAGCTACTCCCGTTTTTATCTTCAATGCGCAGCATCGGCGGGTCGCAGCCCGAAGCGGACAATCATCGTAGGGCTTTGCAAACCCCGAAATGCAGGACAAAACGGCCCTAGGCTCAATGATTGCTGCCGACCGCTCGTAGCCCAAAGTAGACCTTCAATTCCAAGCATAGTGACTTCCGAGATGCGGACAAGGCTGCCAGCCGAAGTCGACATCCTGTTGGGCTGCTTTCTACGCTCAACAGCCGCTCGTTTTGACTGAGCGTCTCGCATGTACAACATCACCCCTGAACCAGAAGCGGAAGTTGACATTCGACACGGCGAACCGTTTTAGAACCTGAAGCGGGTGAGTATTCCGAAACCGCCTTCTGTACGGGCCCCGGTTTCAAGAAAACCCTTAGTAGGGCCAAAACGAGAGTTGTTGAGCTCGGACTGGTCAACATCCGGGAAACAACCAACGCTCTGCCTCAGAAAGGTCCCCTGGGCAGCCCTTTATATCCTTTGAGTTCCAGAAGTCTCCAACGCTGCCATCTTTGTTAAAATTGCATTGGAATGTTAATTCGCTGCCCATGACTGAACCGTTGACTGGGATCGAGCCGTCGACACGCGCCGTTTGCAGCTCGACTCGAACATCTTCTATTGGCATTCCCAGGCGCCCGGACGCGATCCGCTCGCAGTTGTTCATCAGCTCGACTGGGTCGTTGGCAGCGATTGCTGACGTGGTCAACGTGGTCGCGACCACCGAAATCAAAACAAATCTCATTTAGTTTCTCCCTGACTATGGTTGTGTCAATTTGACAGATCCAAATTGATGAATAATGCACCGATGGTCTCTGGTCCATCAGGTCTAATATTTCTGGTGCTCGTGGGCGATTTCCCAATGCACTTTGTCTGCTGATGTGCCTTTGATCCGGGCCGCCACAAACGTCTGGCCTTGATCGAAATAGGCGGTTGTCGAGCCAGCAAGCAATGGGATTTTGCTTGCGCCGCGAATGACGGCAAGGTCGGCAAAGTAGCCGAACGCATTGGCCTTTGGTAAAGGGTACTTTGGGCTCAGTGTGGTCGTACCGGGCTCTGTAGTTCAACGACCGCTCCGAACAGCCCAATGCCCGCTCATTGATCCAAACCTCTGTAATCGTTGAATTTTCTTCGTTCCGGGAACGGCTGCCTTCGGTGCGCAGTCCAAGCTTGCTCCGCTGCGCCGCCGCAAGACCGCTTCGAGCCCAAAGCAGAAACGCCATGCGATTAAGCAGAAGAACCTGCTAGCACCAAAAATCAGTGGTCAACAATCTTACTCAATTTCCGAGGATCGCGCCCAGAGATTGATTTCCTCTTCCGAGCTGACCTCGTCAATCTTAGCGAGTTCCGCTTCGGTAAATTCCAAATTCTGGACCGCACCTACGCAATCCACGATCTGCTCAGGACGCGAAGCGCCAATAAGGGCTGTCGTAATCCGGTCACCTCTCAGCACCCAAGCAAGCGCCATCTGAGCTAATGATTGACCGCGTGACGCCGCTATATCGTTTAGAGCCCTGACACTCGTCAATGAACGTTCGTTGATCATGCCGTCCAATAGAGACTTGCCTTGGGTCGCACGACTGTCTTCGGGAATGTCGTTCAGATACTTCGATGTCAAAATACCCTGGGCAAGTGGCGTGAACGCAATCGATCCCACGTTCAATTCGTCAAGCGTATCCAACAGCCCGTCCCGCTCAACCCAACGGTTGAGTAGGTTATACGACGGCTGATGAATCAGGCACGGCGTGCCAAGGTCTTTCAAGATGGCCAGCGCTTCGCGCGTTCGTTGCGAGTTGTAGCTTGAAATTCCGACGTAAAGTGCGCGCCCAGAGCGCACTATATAGTCTAAGGCCCCCATAGTTTCTTCCAGAGGGGTATCTGGATCGTAACGGTGGGAATAAAAGATATCTGCGTATTCTAACCCCATCCGCTTGAGCGACTGATCACAAGAGGCCACAAGATACTTTCGTGATCCCCACTCCCCATAGGGGCCCGGCCACATATCATACCCTGCCTTGGTAGATATGATGAGTTCGTCCCGATAGCCTGCGAAATCAGTTTTTAAAATTTCACCGAATGCTTCTTCCGCCGATCCCGGCGGCGGGCCATAGTTATTTGCTAAATCAAAGTGCGTTATACCCAAGTCAAAAGCAGTGCGGCAGAGATCGCGCTTTGTCTGCTGCGGGGTATCCCCACCAAAGTTGTGCCATAGCCCAAGGCTTATCGCGGGTAGCTTTATGCCAGACTGCCCACAACGGCGATAGACCATTTGCTCGTAGCGGTCCGGATTAGGAAGAAATGGGCGTGGCCGAGGCTTCGGAGGGCGTTGTAATTTGCTCATCTGCCCATAATCCGAGATCATCACCCCGTGTCAATTCAACGAGATAGTAATCGGCAATCAGCGAAGCCTGCCGTATAGACGGAACATGCCTCAGGCATTGCCAGCGCAAATTGTCAAACTGCAAACTAGTCCTCGAATAACGCGCGAACCTTCGACATATCATAGGCATGTTCCGTCAGGTTTTCAGGATCCCATTCGCTCCGCTCAGCTTCAAAAAAATCCCCGCCGTATACGTGGATTGCTCCGGTCAACTTGGGGATAGGGTTTGTAACCGAGTGAATGAGGTCCTTACCAAGGGGAGCATATTCACCCGTCGACAATGCTCGAGCCCCCGCCGCTTCAATGCGTCCGTTAGGGTCATCTGCTACGCGCCGCCAAAAAATGTTATCTTCTCGACCACCATAAATACCGATCACGGCCCACATTTCGTGATTGTGGGGCATTATGGTCATTCCTGGCTTCCATACGACGTTGACGATTGTCAGATCACCTGACTTGTAAATGGGAAAGATACCGCTTTCGGTCGGCTCTCCCAAGGCTTGCGTCACGCCCGCGGGATCGCGCATCGCCCGGTCCACCACCTCAGCCACCGATTTGTGAGACGCGTCCTGATCTACTGCGGTCCGGCAGTCCGCTACAAACTGTTCCATGTTCCACAAATCTTCAGCCCCCAATTGCATACGATAAATGCAACAGGGTAGCACAGGCAGTAAAATAGACGAAATTGGGACCCAGATTGCAGCTGCATGTATCGGGCATCTAAGACTTCCAATGACTGCTTGGCCTGCTTAGCGTTCTTTCGCCAGATCGGGGCGGATGTCTACTTTGCGGAACCATCCGTCGATTGCATCGCATACATTAGGCTGTCTGTTTGCTTAATCGAAAATGCGTTCGCCCTGCTCGTCGATCACCTGTTTCGCCTTTGCGATGCTGAAGCTTTCGCCCTGATCCCGGGTCTCAAAAACATCCGCCCGGATCACAGTATGGGCCTTGCGATCTCCGTCGATGGTCTTTTCGATACGGGCTAGAAGGCGGTATTTGCCACCTTCGGGCATCAGGTCCGGATAGATTTCGAACCCTCTGTAAGAGACTGGCTCCAGCTCCGACTTTTCACCACCACCGAAGAGTTTAGAGAAGAGGGACATTGGGCGGCTCCTTTCAGCGTTGCTATGACGGGAGACTAGCGCCGCTTAGGACAGGCGTGAAGCATGTCGTGCTATCACAACATTTGCCTTCGATCCGTTGGCACGCTCCTTGCGTTGCCTCATACGTTCAGATCCGCGGTAAAAGTCCATTCCCCACACCACGCTCCCTTGTAAGACTGTCCAGACCGCCATTCTGACACGCCGCCGACGACGACCGCTTCGAGCCCAAAGCGGACACTAGAATTTTTCAATCCGTTCGTTCCATGTCATTCAGCTCAAAACTACTGTCCAGCAGACTAGGTTCCGGACCATAAAACCGCGCGAGAAGGAAAAAACGACGTTCTGGATTGGTTGGAAGCCAGTTGCTTTCTTTTCCTTCTGGTGCCTTTGGCCCGAAGAAAATATCAACGGACCCGTCGTCGTTCTTAACGACGCTGGCCATGTTAGAATCGATAGTGCTTGGCTCAATGTCTCGAAGATATGAGGCCGTTTCCAGATCGTAAGTCGTGATCGACCAGAAATCGCGGACCGGAACATTGGCAGGTACGGTGATTTTGTAATTGCGGTTGCCATCGAGCCACTCTCCATCTGGAGTCTCGGCCAGATCGAGGTAGTAGGTTGCTGTCCCGTAATTCTTAACACTTGTTATAATCGCGTAGTAAAGTGCACCGCGCGCCACATAGTCGTAGTATGAAGGGTATTCATAGCTCCATTCTGTTTCTCGCGATCCATCGGGAACAAGCGCTGACCACTTCTTCCCTTCGAACACAAATGGATTGAGCACACGGTGGTACTGGTCAATCATGTATTCGAGTGCTTCAGGACCAGCTACATCATAAATAGCCTGCAATTTTGCATCGGGTTCAAAAGGGTCGTTACGCTTGATTCCGATACGTGCAAGTGCACCCATCATGGCAAGATCGCGATCCAACACGACTTCTTCGCCTATCATCTCGTGGATGTGACCATAGATTCTACCATCCATCTTAGGCGTCATTTCCAGCGGCACGCCGTAGACATCAACATAATTTGTTGCGGCCTCATCTCCAGCCTCTGACAGCGGATACACCTTGATTTGTTTAGTCAATGCAGTGGCCCTCGCAAGGTTTTCTTCGGTCGGACCTCCGGCGATAATCGGCCGGAGCACAGCAAAGCCGAAATTGGTTTCCTGCTCATAGACCAGAGCATTCCTGAGCAGCGGACCATCATAATTTGGCGGCACCAACAGGTATTTTGCGCCAAGGCCTCTGTCGCGCCCTTTTGAGCCCACATCGTCAAGTGGGCGTTGCCAAGCGTCCATCACGGTGCCAAAGATGCCAATCCCTTCGACTGAAGCAGGCATTTCGAACACAACTGGCCCATCTTTGATGTTCCAATATGCATGAATATAGGGCGTCGTATTGTTGGGCGTAGCTGTTTGGAAGCGCCAATCTTGAACCTTCGAATTGTAACCAATGTCATTCGGCCCGACACCGGCCCGAGCGAGAGCATCGATGTAGAATTTGAAGTTCATCAAAGGCATGGCCCAGACAGCAGCATCAACTGCGCGATGATAGGTCATGCGGTCCGCAGTGTTAGCGTTCGATGGGTCAAAATCCTCGGCATGACTCGCAGTCGCGACGATCACCCCCAAAACCAATGCCTTGATGGCACCTAAACTCTTCCCCCAGCCCATAACGAAACTCCTTCTGGAACAAATTTCTGATTCTGAATTGCGCTTGCCAAGACTATAGGCAGAATTTGATTATTTGCACTTGATCGGTCGCGCGATGAATGACTGCTCCGTCCGCACTGCCGCCGTTGACCAGGTCGGGACAGCTCATATGCCCAACCAAAACTGTCAGATGACCACTGTGAGCCCAAAGTGCAAATTGCTGCACCGTGCATCAATGCCGGCAATGCGCAGAAACCGGACTTTGCAAAGTCTGGTTATGCCCGCTGGAGCGACGGTGGCGTCGATGCCTTAGCTGATCGTTCCCCACGGCCCAAGTCAGTGTGGAACCGCACCCCGGGTAAGGTCCGCGAGGATGTTGTCGATTTTGCCCTTGAGCATGAAGATCTGACGCCGCGCGAACTGGCGGTCAAATACACCGACGAGAAGCGGTACTGGCGCTGGAGGCGTCTGGCTGCAACAACGCGACGATCCTTCAGAAACCTCGGCTGCTCAGCGACAATGGCTCGTCTTACGTCGCCTCTGATCTTGCCGTTTATCTTGAGGACAAGGGCATGGATCATGTTCGTGGTGCGCCGCACCATCCGCAAACCCAAGGCAAGATCGAACGCTGGCACCAGACCATGAAGAACCGTGTCCTCTTGGAAAACTACTTCCTGCCCGGCGACCTGGAACGCCAGATCGGGGCGTTCGTCGATCACTACAACAACCATCGCTACCACGAGAGCCTGGACAACCTAACCCCCGCCGATGTCTATCACGGCCGCAGCGCGAAGATCCTAAAGAGGAGAGAGGAGATCAAGAAGCAGACAATCCGAAAACGCAGGTTGCAGCACCAAGCCGCTGCCGCCTAAACTCAAACAGAAACCGAACCAGAGCCTCCGTTACAAAACGGCCTAAATTCTCCGGAAAACCCTGACGACGTACAGTCGGTTTTTTGGGGCATCCGATGATCCGAGCCGGATGCCCAAACAGCACTCAGCAAGGCATATTGTATGCCTCATTAACCTTCTGAGCGATGACACCTTCGGTTGATGTCTATTCTTCAACTTAACCTTGTTTGGAAACCAGCTTCCCACTCCGAAGAATTCCTCTAAGGTTTCAAGATGTGCCTTTACCAGGCTGGCGCTACTGCTGCTTTCGTTTGACCGAAATAATGCAGCCAGAGTGTTTTGGATGTCGTGCCGGTACATCGCGTGCCATTGCGTCCACGTTTCCGAGATGCCGCAACGCTCCGTTGTTCAGCAACACGCCTCGCCCAGCATCATAACGGCGCTGTCCAAATCCGCTGGCAACGCATTCCCAGTCTTCCTTGGCCGCCGCGTTGCGGAATCTCGGTAGGTCGTGCGGATCATGCCGCCCAGGTGTTGCTGCGACGTGATCGTGTTTCTTCGCATTGCTTTGGTGGGTTATATGGTGGGTCACTTGAGTTGTGCCAGGTCGCTGGACAGTACCGGTCGTCGGCCTCGGCTTAGGGCGCATGATTGTCACGACGCCTTGTGGTTTCGGATGTCCTGGGACGGCCACGTGAGTTGCCGTCGGTTTTGGTGTCAACTGTGGAACCTGGCCAGGAACCGCCGTGGGAACCTGATTGGGGGTTGCGGTTGGTACAAGCGGTGGCGTCGCCGTAGTACCGCTGGGTTGCGGAACACGGCCGGGCACTGCAACCGGAATCTGGTTTGGTGTTGCAGTCGGGACGAGCGGTGGCACAGCAGTTTGACCGGTGGGCTGAGGTGGGACCTGACCAGGAACTGCGACTGGTATTTGGTTTGGTGTTGCGGTGGGCACAAGTGGCGGCACCGCTGTTGGGCCGGTGGGTTGAGGCGGAACCTGGCCAGGGGTAGCGACCGGAACTTGATTGGGAGTTGCAGTCGGAACTTGCGGCGGCACCGCGGTAGGACCGGTAGCCAATGGTGGAACCTGATTGGGAACGGCTGTCGGAACCCGGTTTGGTGTCGCGTTTGGTGCCAAAGGCGGAGCTAGAGTTGGCGCTACTACCGGCGTGGGAACCTGACCAGGAACCGCTATTGGTGTCGCAATAGGAACCTGACCGGGAATTGCGTTCGGGACCGCGCCCGGCGCAAGGACTGGAACAGTAACGGACGTGGGCGTTTGCTGCGTTCCCTTAGGCGGCAACTGATTTGCCACCGGCTGAGTTGGGCCAGTAACTTGATTACCTGCCCCTTGCCCACCAGCCTGCCCGCACCCTTGGCTCGACTGGTGTGGGTTCCCTACGCCTCGGCACCACCCGTAGTGATTTCCGCGGGCAAAGACCTGAGTAGCGGCCAGTTCTGCAATTAGACAAGTTGCGGTAAGTACAGAAATTCGGTTCAGTTTCATAACATCCTCACCAACTTGTTGTCAGAGCAAGATACGCGCCAGGATCGCCTGAGTCGGTCAACGGACCGTCTCTCAAAGGGACACCGACATATCCGGACAGGAATAGATTTTGCTTAAACTCAATGTCCAACCCAAGACCTGTCGATGCCAGTGTAGCATTGTCAACTTCAAAACTCGCAGGGTCATTGTTCGAGATGTAACCCACGTCGAAAAAGGCAAAGGGCGTTAAGCGATGTATGCTCTGGGAACTGGGGAAGTAGGAATGAGACACTTCGAAAATCGCGGAAATCCCGGAATCACCATCCACTTCGTCAAAACGATATCCGCGCAAAGCATAGCGATCACCAAGGAAGTACTCTTCGACAGAGGGCAGCCGGTCTGTTGTGTACTGCCCCCAAATCTCGGTGCGCCAAGCTGTGTTGGGCGACAAGCCCGTTAGTGGGCTTTCGTATCCGATGCCGCCTCGTAGATGCCAGAACGAAGAGTCCCCGTCGTCAAAATTCGCGTCTGTCGTGTCGTTGTCATTGTCACCAAAAGATAAGGTTAGCCCCGCTTCCAGAGCTTGTCCCTTTGGATAGTTTTGCCCGTAAAGATATGTAAGGCCAACGACACTCGCGTCACTGGATAGTGGAACGCCACCACTGACTGAATCCGCTTTTGAAAGGCGATAGTCCAGCAGAAGATATCCATAACGGGCCACATCGCGGATCACGGGGTAACCCATCGCGACTGTGAAGTTCTCGCCGTCAATATCTGTTCTCGCAAAGTCCCCTGAGAGGTCACGTTTTGCGTTTATGTTCCCGTAGAAGATCTCACCGTACAGACCATTGCTGTTCAGCGGCGTGCGATAGGTAAGAGCGCCCCATAAAGAGTGCTCATCGTCTTTGTCCCAATTGTAATTGCCTGATCCCTCAAATCGCAGCAAATCCCCGACGGTCAGCGTTGAATAAAACTCTTGCACGACATAGAAGCTTAGCGCTTCTCCAAGCTCACGCGGAGGGTTGTCGAGTGTCGCACTACCGGCTTGTTTTCGCAGTGGCTCTCCCAATACTCTCAGCCGAGCACCAGCCTGATCCGGGTAATCAAGTTCGGTCGACAACTCCAAGTCAGGTATGTCCTCGGCTAGCATAACCGCCCGCTCAAATCGTTTCAGCGTTATGGGATAGGAGGTGGTGAGGGGCCGAAAAATCTTCTCTAGGGTTTGGAACGTGCGCGTATCTACACCTTCAATTTCGATGGTTTGAATGCGCCCTTCATCAACAATTATGCTCTGCCCATCGGGGCCGGGCCAGGCCTCAGCCAAGAAGTAACCGTCTTCTCGGTAGATCTGCGTGATCGTTGATGCGACATCCACTGCTGTGATGCGCCCTGACCGATCAAAAGCCAACTGACCGGCAAACGTTAACAGCTCATCCGTATCATATACCGTTACGCCGCTGACAGAGTGCTGTGATGCGATGTCCCAGGTTTGGGCAATGCTGTATTTTGGAACTGCAACAAAGGCCACTAAAGTGCAAATGATCGCAATTACAACCGAATTGGATACGGGCATTATCGATAACCTTAAGGTGACTGAGCATGTTGAAGCCCAACGATATTACATGGTTCGCATGTGTGAACCTGACGCTATTCGAATATATTGATGGGTGATGTTTTTTAGAAACATATCGAACAGAGCGCAGATTTACTTAATATACTGCACATAAGACGGCACTCATTTACACAACCCCGCTTTTCAACCACGCAGAGTAGAGAACTAGTAGGACAGTCCTCACAACTCCGGTTGCTCAAAAACATAAAGCCGCGATTTCTTGGCATCATCTGTCAGGATATAGAGAAGCCCTCTGATCTCATCGAGAGCGATCCCTTCGGGATGTTTAACTTCTTTTTGTTTTCCATCTTCTGTGAACGTCAAACTGATAGACTTTACGGACTTGGATTCTGGATTGTAGATGAAGATCTGACGGCCTTTGTCACTCACAATCCAAAGAGAACGCGAGGACCGGGACCATGCCAGGCCGCTCAAATCCAGTTCATCATCATCTACACGCTCGGAGATAAAACCTGCATCGCGGGCTAAAGGAATGATCTCAATAATTTCGTCTAGCTCTGGCGATAACACCATTAACAACCTTGGTTGTCCCTCGATGCCAACGAAGACCCGCCCGGATTCCGGGTCAACGGCGATACCTTCGGGTCCCTTATTCAAAGGGTTGCCGACGAGTAATTCAGCGGCGGTCGGGTAACCTTTAAGAGATGCGAGAGGTATTGTCGTCAGTTGAATGGGGTCAGTTGGGTGAACGACTAGGATTGATCGGTCAGTTTCTTGAAGCACCAAAACAGACCCATCTTTTCGAGGTGCAACACCCTCCAAATCTGATCCTGCCAATGCTGGCAACTTGAAAGAGTTTCCTAATACCCCGTCGACTCCGAGTAGGTGCAGTTTAGGTTCGGCATCACTTACAGACCACAAGAAGCCTTCAGTGTTAGACATTGCCAAACCGGAAGGCTCTGAAAATCCCTCTGATTTGTCTGCCACCTTGAATTTATCGACCAGAACCAAACCAGCACTTTCGGCGTAGGCAAAATCGGTCCAAGGCAAGATGGCTGCCGCAACCAAGCTGGCCGTAAAAGCGAGTCGTCTAAGTTTGCAGAAACACCGTGAAATTGTAGGTTTTGACGGAAACACTTTGTTTTCTGCCATTCAATTTTCTCGCGCTTGGACCATATCCTTGTATCAGCGTTCGTATCACAGTCCGGACGCGATGTCCGAAGAATGCACGGTAATCTCTTTACCTGATCCCGCCTGTTGCGATTGAATTGAATAGGGCACGATGTGCCTTTGGTGAAGCGTAAGCCTTTGGCGTGAGCAGGAAGGAAGACAAGTTGAATACGACCCTCACATTTGTGACCGTGTTGTTGATGCTGCTGTTGCCAGGTGCTGCGGTGTCACAAGTCGACCCTGCGACGATGCTGGCCGGGGCTTCGGAATCGGAAATTCTCATCGAACGCCGGTGGACGCAGTTTCGTGGCAAACAGGAACTGTATTTCTTTACTCTCGATGTGATCGTCACGATCATTCTGGCTGGCTTGATCGTCTATCATCCGGTGAGACGTAAAGCCCGTAGAAGTGTCAGCGATATCGTCATGCCGCGACTGTTCTTCCTTTATGCGCTTGTCGGCATGGCGGTTGGGTTTCTGGTCGTACAGCACGGATCGATGATCGGGTTCGTGATTTTTGGAATAGGAGCTCTGTTAAGGTTCCGATCAAATATGGATGACCCGGTCGACACGGTGGAAATGATTATAGTCACCGTGCTTGGGCTGGCGGTAGGGCTGGGCTTACCCTTGATGGCCACACTGGTGGCGGTTGTATGTTGGTGTTTCATTTGGCTCGGTGGGCGAAACAAGGGCGTGGAAATTTCGCTCAAGGCTTCAAACGAAGAGCACTCATTGAAAGTCAGCGGGGACATTGAAGCCATGGCCGCAGACGCTGGCTGGAAGCTGGTCAGAAAACACCACGTCCCCGGAAAGTCTCGCGTCTCATTGCTTTTCATCACCTCGGGTGGACTTTCAGAAGCCCGGATAGAAGAGATGATAAACGATCTGGTTCCTGAAAAAGTTGAACTGAAACTCAACCTCTAGTCATTTCACAAGGTCTAAACGTTTCAAGACTGCATTCGGGGATCTGATCTCTTCCGGAAGCGACTTGAAATTTACCGACCTTTCGAAGTCAGGTCCTCGATATACTGCTATCCCAAATTTTCCGTTTGGCTGGAACGTAACATGAGTGAAGCTGTGAGGTGATCTGGCTTTTGATCCGATAAGCCGTCGCGGGCCACCTCCCAAACAAGCTTGGGAGACGTAAGCAACACCATCTTTCCAACCCGGATAGAAGGCATGATGGTGGCCTGACAGATGCAGAACCACACCGCTTTCCAAATAGATTTTTTCAAGTGTTGGGTCACCGATGATTTCGCGTTCACGCTTGATCGCGAAGGGCCAAAGTGGGAGGTGACTGAAAGTGACAATCGGGTCTCCACTTGTACCCAGTTCCACAAGTCGGTCCTGCTGATCGCCGGACAGCGGCCCTAGGGTCGTAGCATCCAGAGACGCAAACGTAATGCCTTGCATCTCAAATGCGTAGAAGAACGGGTAGTCATCTGAAACCAGGAAGTCGACGTCTGGCTTTCTCGGCGTCCATTCCTCTGCGTATATTTTTCTTTCACGCTCGAACCCTCGGTAAGCGGAGGCGTCATGGTTTCCCGGCGTGACCGCAAACGGAATTCCGGCAGCCGTTAAAGGATCTGATACCGCCTCGTGAAACGCCTTCCACATCTCCCTGACCTGTTTGTCGGACAAGTTGGGAATGCGCTGTCCCGCGACCATATCTCCGGTCGAAATCACCAGATCGGGATCAATCTCGATTATGCGCTCAATCGCTTTGTCGACGCGGGCATCGTATCTTACCGAACCATAGCTTCCGTTCAGATCCGATATGACGATTACATCCAATGCCGCCGCTTTGCAGGTGAGCAGAGCGGTCCAAATGAACGCCGCAAAAAGCTTAGAAAGCTTACGGGTCACTACAGTTCACGGCCTCCACTACGGTGTCGTTTCTCACAAAGAAAGCGACAGGATCCAAGTCGAACATCAAATCACCATTAGAACAATTGTCCTGGAGGATGGATGTTGCAAGCGCGGTATTTTTGACAACTTGTGCAATCTGACTGTCTGACAACCCAATGCTTTGCGATAGCCAGTCATAGACCGGGCCTTGGGTTTGAAGGTCACTATTCAATGTAACCAAGCGCCGGTACGTGCTTGGAGAGAAGTGGCGAATTTTCTCCAGCATTTGAGTAGATTTTGCGAAGTTGGCATACTCGATACGCGCACCAGCATCGTTGTCGTTTAGATTGCTGCGACGGATCAATAATGCGTCGGCGGGAACGTCTTCATCGTTTGGCTCATGGTGCTTGGCTTTCTTATGCTTCAGCTTTCCGTCTTCGACCCAATACCAATAGGGTGTGAAGTCTATGTTTCCTACGCGGTCCTGCTGGCTAAAGATGAAATCGAGGAGAACAATCTCGGTAAGTTCTTGCATCCAAAATGCCATCTGTTGGTCGCTGACATCGGGACCGAGATCCTTGTTGATCATCCGGTCTTTTCGACCTTCGCCGACGCCATCTACAATGGCCTCTGGCAAGGGTTTTGAAGAACGCAAAGCCAAGAAAGCAGGAGTTTCCTGAAAATCGCGGTTCTGACCTTTCCCCCAACCAGATTTACGGGTGCCGTTGATCTCCGAGCCGTATCGATGCCCAGGGCTATCAAGCAGCACACCGTATATTTGCGTTCGATCTGCGGTGAACAGATCGTCGGTTGGCTGGTATGAGTTCGGGTCAGCATCCGCAGCTGCGAAGACCCGCCAGCCTTCGTGGTTCATGCGCCCGCCATGAGAGCCACCAGAAATCGCAAGGCCAGGCTCTGCGACTTCGGAAAAATGCGCCTGGGCGTCCATGCTACGCCAAACAGCGACTGGAACTTTGACAGTCGCATCGAAATATCTGGAGAAATGATAGTAAAGCAGCGACGAGGTGGAAAACGTTCCGCTGGTGCCCTTTTGGTTCATGGTGGACTTGAACTTGGCCACTCTTTCCTTGGCCAGATCTTTTGCTGCCTTCCCCTCTTTGCAAGCGTTTCTCTCGAATTCAAAACGGTTCCCCACGTAAGGTCCTTCCGAAATATCGTAGACGGCCATTCCTGGGCTGGTGCTCCAAGTTTTTGGGCAAATCGCAATTTCGGAGGCATAGAAATCGATCTCGCAATAGGTTGTTTCTTCCTCAAGGTCGCTGTTCTTATACTCGCCCATTGGAATTTTTTCGATCCGAATACAGCGTTCAGTACCGCCGTTGGGACTATCAAATGTCGTGGCTTCACCTAGAACATCGTCGTTCGCCCATAAGACGGTGGGTGCAATGAAAGCAAGTGACCCCAGAAGGTTGAACTTCATTTGGATAGTCCTCCCAATATCATTTGGGGCAAATCGCTGCCTGTTGTTCGGTGGAGATTTTCAACTTGGGGTCGACGCTGAAGTTGGAGAATTTTGAGTCAATCCACTGGTCGCACCCGCCTGAACATGGGGCCCCGTTTCGGGCATCATTCCAATATTCCTTGGCCCTTTCTTCCGTCCAACCACAAAACTGAACGAGCGCCATTGCCGACAATGCTCCCGAGGAATGAACACCCCACATGCAGTGCACCAGGACAGGGCCTTTTCCAGGGTTTTGAATCACCTCGTGTATGGACGCCATGACAGCACTGGGTCGGGAGGATCTGGCACTTTGATAGTCAAAGGATCCGTTTCCACAACTGGTGCGACCGTATTCAGTGTTTTTGCCAAAGTCGGCATAAAACCCGGTTGAAAACCCTTCACCGCACAGAGTTTCGCGTTGACCCTCACTTAGGCCAGTTCGATCCTTGTCGCCACCCTTGAAACCGGATCGATACAACACTCCGCTTAATACTGGGCGAAAGAAATCGACACCATCAACGCCTCCGTCACCACCCTTTGACAGCATTTGACTGTTGCTTGGACCGCCATTTCGACTGGTCACGTCAGAATTCGCAGTGGTTGCGAGAACACCAATGAATATGAGGGACGCCAAAAACCGCATGCCATCTCCTTTCTATACTTGAACCTTTGATGCTCAAACTCTTGCGACCTGATAGTCTCTCGGAAAGGCTAGTTCACGACAACCATATCAAGTGGGCAGTTAGCTTTCCGCTGTGAAACTTTAAATGGGCCACACCAGATTGATGATAACGACGACTACGAAGTAAGCTAGAACAACTTTCCAGTTCCATTGGTGCTTGTTTTCTTCATTGATCACGCCAGCCGATTTCAATGCCAGGTTAGTGATGATTAAGGCGACAACGATGACCGCCGCGTGTGCCAGGTCGAATTGCAAGTTTGAACACCTTCTTTCAGATTTGGGATTGATGGAAGTCTGTCAGCAGTCACCTGATGGCAGCATAGCTACATCTGAGTACCTTCCCTCGGAGGTCGTGATCCGAGCGCATGCACCGGTATCCTTGTTAAACCAGTACGAGGTTAGCCCCTCGCTTCGGATGAGTTCAAACCCGAGACTTTGAATACCCATTTCAGCTTGGCCCGCTCTTGCCCCTTCAAATGACGAAAGATCGCTAGAGCTGCCCACAGTTGGTGCACTTGCATCCACTGATCCGCCACTGTCGTCGCATGCTGCAAGCGCAGTAGTACACGCCGTGCCGATCACCAATAGGACCTTGGGTTTCATCTGTTTTTCCCTCTCTTTTTATACTTGCGTTCCAGGGTTTCTGATTGATCACCTATTCAATTCCGAAAATGACGTTGTAGTCGACGGAAGAGTTGCTGCGATTGATAACCTCCACAACATGATCACCAGATTGCCAAAGCTGTCCTCGATACTCCTTGTCCGCGGACATCAATCCCAACAGTTCAGAACCATCGGGGTTGCGAATAACGTAGTCCAAGGAGCCATTTCGCGGAGCAACGCGAACGTAAAGGAACTGTTCGCTTTTGGCACCGAGAACATATTGCTGTGACGCTCCGGGCGCGAGTTCACCAACGAGTTCGGCGCCGGTGGAACCACCATCGAACTTGACACGTTGGCTACCGGTAGAACCGGCCGCGCCTGCCACTGCTCCACCGCCATCATCCATCGCCTCGACAACCGCCATCTCGCCGATGTTTCCATCCTTGTACGCGATGCAGCGCCAAAGTGTTCCACCTGCGTCTCGCAGCATGACGAGCGTACCCGCCTCTGAGAACTCTGAGCTTTCAATCGTTCCGGATTGACCGTCTGGTCCACCAACCTGCCGCAAGTGGTCGATACACGCGTCGTCTGCTTCAGACATTGCAAACGAAGCCGTGCCTGCGATTGCGAACATCGGTGCGAGGAATTTAAGTACAGCGAATTTCATCAGATGGTCCCTTGCTGGCTAATCCTTAGAGTTTTGTTCCCTACAAAGCGGAACCTCACTTAGTTACTCGTAACTTTGACAGAAACTCGTCGCATGCCTGTGCGCTGCCGACGATCTCGCCTGTCGTTTCAATTCCTTGCAGTGACGCCATCTCGGAATTAACGCGATTGAGGATCTGATCCGCTTGCTCGGCGGTGATCAGATTCTCGGCTTGTGCTCCTTTCAATGTGGTGCAGACACCGGCGGACAAGCCAGTCGCAACGCCGACACCTATCGCGGCACCGCCACCCATGGTCATCGCCCCAACCACGCCGAGGGCGAGCCCGATCACGATACCCAAGATCACTTTTCCTATGTTTTCCTCCCTTTTGGTGAGAAAGAGTTCAGCCACCACTACTGGCGCAATCTGCGTGCCCATCTGCAAATCAAGACCAGCGCTAACAGGTTGAAAACCGGTGCGAGCGCCGCGAACCAAGGTTTTGTCGATTCCGAGAGCAAGTCCGCTACGAGTATCCAAGGTAGTCCCAACGGCAGAAGGAACACCCCGGACAAAGGGTCTCTTTCTTGTCCTAACCAGCCAAATGTGCCCGTTAAGAACGCAACCAACGCTAACAGGTAAAGGATCGCGAATAAAATAGTGGTTATTCTACAAACCAAATCGAACTACCCGAAGAGCGAGCCAGTGCTGCGCAGCCGTTATCGGCTACGCAGCAGACTGCTCACAATGCGCCTTCGTCGCCAAGGAACTCGATACCAGCTGTCGCGCCATCACTGTAAGCAATGCAATTCCAAGGAGCACGATCCTCGCCAACGCCGACTGTGACCTGTGTTCCGGCCTCGCTAAACGCGGATGAGAGCACCACGACTTGTGAATTGTTTGTTGTGCT